>JAMHUH010000368.1:0-25050 GCA_035904925.1 Nannocystaceae bacterium | reverse complement strand
GACCGCGAGCGAGCTCGAGTCCGCGACCTCGAGGTTGTCGAGCACCAGCACCAGCGGCCGCTTTTGCGTGCCGAGCGAGCGGAGCAGATCGCCGATCGTCGCGGTGTGACGGCTGAAGTCCTCGCCGAGCTCGAGCCGGGGCAGCTCTTCGATCGAGCGCAGCACGTTGCCGAGCGAGGGCGCGCTCTTGGTCAGGACGGCGCCGAGGTTGCGGATCGACTTGTTGATCCGCTGGCGGATCGCCTCGCGCTCGCCGATGTCGAGCCCCCGCAGCGCGCGAGCCAGCTGATCGAGCGCGCCGAGCAGACCGCCGCGGGTCTCGGCGCTGCGCGGCTGCCAGGTCCCGGTCAGCACGAAGGCATCGTTGGCGGCCAGCCGCGCGGCCACGAACTCGCGCAGGAGTCGCGACTTGCCGACGCCACGGTTGCCGCGGACCACGACCAGCGCAGGCTGAGCGATCCGAGCTCGGTCGAGCCCTTCGCCGAGCAGCTGCAAGGGTCGCTCGCGGCCGACGAAGGGCGGCTCGGCCGGCAGCTCGACGTCCTCGCTCAGCGCGCTGTTGCCCGCGAGCGAGCGGACCCGCTGCCACAGCTCGTGCGCGCTGTCGGGGACCGGATGTCGAATCGCCGCAGCCGCCTCGCCGCCGAGCTCACCGAGCAGATCGCAGAGCCGCTCGACGTCGGCTCGCGGACCGCCCTCGGAGCCCTCGAGCAGATGGTCGAAGCCATCGAGCGTGAAGCGACCGCGCTGGACTCGAAGCTGGTGACGATCGAATTCGACCCCGAAGACCTCGGCCTCGTGCAGCTTGCTGAGCAGCAGGGCGAGCTCGCCGGCGAGCACCAGCAGGCTGCGGCGGTCGAGCGGCGCCGCCCGACGGATCACGCCTTCGGCCGCGATCGCGACCTGGACCGTGTCGAGGCTGTTGCCCAGCGGGGCCTCGCTGATCAGCGCGAGCCGCTGACCGGTCTCGATGGTCGCGAGCACGCGCGGCTGGATGCGGGTGTCGGCCGCGATCGCCCGGCGCAAGCGAGTCCGCTGCTCGGGCGCGCTGGCGACCTCCAAGAGGTGCAGCTCGAGCCGATGGTGGGCCTCGTTGTCACCGAGCACGCGATGCAGATCGGTGACCGCGACGCTGACGACGTGTTCGCTGTCTTGCCGGCGACCGACGACGCAGAAGCGATCCCACAAGATCACACCGGCTTCGATGTCCTCACGACCGACGACCGCCAAGCGGCCGAGATCCTGAGGTGCGAACGTGCCTGTCGCCATGATCTTCGAGCGCCACCGAGCGCGGCGCCGAATGATAACTCAGCCGAGCACGCTCAGACCCGCGGGATGCCGAAGGTGAAGCGCGTGCCCTCGCCGGGCTTCGACTGCAGCTGCAAGGTCCCGCCCCACTCACCGACCAAGCGGCGACAGACGGGCAGGCCGACGCCCGAGCCCTTGTCCTTGGTCGTGAAGAACATGTCGAAGATCTTGTGCTGCAGACCCTCGGGGATGCCCGGGCCGTTGTCGGCGACCTGCACGAAGACGTCGTCGGTCGCGATCCAAGCCGTGATGGTCACTCGACCAACGGGCGCGTCCTCGACCACGTCGAGCGCGTTGCCGAGCAAGTTGGACAGCACGCGCAGCAGCGCACCGCGGGGCGCCTTGACCTCGACGCGGGGCGGATCCTCGAGCACCAGCCGACCCTTGGCCACGCGCCGGTGCATTCGCAGCAGCGTCTGGAGGAGGTCTTGGAGATCGACGACCGAGCCACCGCCCGCGCCCCGCTGAATCGCCACGCCGTCGCGGGTGATGTTGGCCATCGTCACGGCGACCAAGCGCAGCTCGTCGAGCGTGCGCAGCACGTCGCGGGCCCGCTCGGGGTCGGTGCTGCTCGCGGCCATGCCGAGCACGCCACCGCGCGCATGATCGATCTGAGCGACGAGCACCTGGACCAAGGATCGCAGGTCGTGCATCGCTCCGGCTGCGAGCGTTGCACAGGCCGCGCGGTCGATCTGCTCGGCGAGGCGCTCGATGATGCTGGTCGCCTCGCCGTTGTGTTTGACCTTTCGACCAAGCTCGTCGAGGAACGAGAGCAGGCTGCGACCGAACACCTCGGGATCGCCGGACTCGGCGTAGAGACGCGAGAGCTCGGACTCGAGGTCGACGGAACCTGGAACTGCGGCGAGTTGGGACATGATCGAGCTCCTCGAAACGTCAGCGAGCCTACGCTAACGCCAACTATCATACCCGTGGAAGACCCTGAACGAAAGACGAAAAGGTGACGAGATTTGCCCGCCAATGCCAAAACGAGGCCTGGGTGGTCATACTATCAAACGTAGTTTCGCGCGCTTTGCCGAGCTTCGCGAGGAAATGTGGACCGCGCTGAATCGAGCGCGCTCGGGTCGAAAATGGGCGAGGTTCGCGATCGCCCCTTTTGTTCCCTACCTCGCGGTCAGCTCGCCCTGGAGGTGGCCGGCGTCGATCAGCCAGCGCAGCGTGTCCTCGAGCCCGAGCTCGAGCGAGAACTCCGGCTGCCAATCGAGCTCGACCCGAGCGCGCTCGTCGTCGCACCACCAACCCGGCGAGAGGCTGCCGCGGGCCTTGTCGAGCGTCAGCGCGGGGACCTTGCCGCGCAGTCGCCCCAGGCTCTGGTTGATCCAGCCCGCGCCGATCACCGCGAGGTTGGGCATGGGGATGGTCAGCGCGCTGCGGCCGAGCAGGCGCGCGGTGACCTGACCGAACTCGGCGGCGGTCGTGCGCTGGCCATCCGTCAGGTAGTAGATCCCCGCGCCGCTCGGGTGGTCGTGGCTCGCGGCGTCGCCAAAGCCGAGCCCGCCATCGGCCAACACGTGGTCGAGGCGGCGGGGATCGCCCGCGCCGGGCAGCGCCTGACCGCGCTCACCGACCAGCGCGATCCCGCGGGCGAGATCTCGGCCGTGGATCGCGGACATCCAGGTCGGGCGCAGGCCCGGCTGCGCGATCACCCGCATCGAGGCCGACTTGATCATCTGGAGCACGTCCTCGTCGCGCGGGCCATAGACCAGCGGCGGCCGAACGATCACCAGCTCGAGCTCGCCCGGGTCCGAGCGGCCAGCCTCGACCCAGACCAGGCGCTCGCCCGCGAGCTTCGAGTCGCCGTAGTCGGTGAAGCCCTGCTGATGGCGATGATGCTCGCGCCGGGCGTGGTCGGGCCGCGAGGGCCCGGCGGCCATCAGCGACGAGACGTGGACGAAGCGACGCGGGGCCGGCTCGCCGCGCTCGCGCAGCGTTCGGATCGCCGCGAGCAGAGCCGCGACGCCGGCGACGTTGGCCTGATCGAACTCGCGCCGATCGAAGGCCGCGGTCTTGCCCGCGACGTGATGGACGACCTCGACCCCGCGCAGCGCGTCGAGCAGCGAGGCGGGCTGGTCGAGGCTGGCGTAGACGAGTTCGAAGGGCTTGCCGGCCGCGGCTTGCTCGAGCTTGTCGAGCCGCGAGCTGCGACGAACCATGGCCCGGACCTCGTGGCCGCGCTCGCGCAGGACCTCGGCCAGGTGGCTGCCGATGAACCCGCTCGCGCCGGTGATCAGGACTCGCGTCGGGCTGGTCACCGCGCGGCCTCGCCGAGCTCTTGCTCGTAGATCCGGTAGTGCGCGGCCGCCTTCGAGCCGAAGTTCTCGATCGGCCGGTTGATCATCACGTTGTCCTCGAGCGTCCAGCCGATCTCGCCGCCCCACCAGCCGAGCGCCTTGCTCCGCGCGTGCATCTCGGCGAAGAGGATCGAGTCGAGCCCGCGCTTGCGGTAGCCCGAGCGGATCCCGAGCAAGATCAAGCGACCCGAGTTGACCTTGGGCACGACCTTGAGGTCCCAGATCAGCCGCAGCGCGCCGGTCGGGAACAGCTTGCCGTCGAGCTTCTTGAGCACCGGGTTGACGTTCATGATGATCAGCGCGAACGCGACCGGCCGGCCCTCGACCTCGCAGATCAGCGGCAAGCTCGGATCCAAGACCAGCTTGAGGTCCTGAGCGATGTGGCGGAACTCGGCCTCGCCGACTGGCACGAACCCCCAGTTGTCGTCCCACGCGTCGTTGTAGACGTCGAGCGCTCGGCTGACCTCGGCGTCCCAGTCGTCGAAGCGCATCGCCCGGACCTTCACGTTCTCGCGCTTCTTGATCGCCTCGGCGATCCGCAAGACCCGCGGCGGGACCGGCTGCGAGAGCTCGATGTGCCACTGGATCAGATCCTTGGCCTTGCGCAGGCCCTGGCCTTGGATCAGCGCGTCGTACCAAGGCGGGTTGTAGGGCATGTTCATGCCCGGGTCGCGATCGAAGGCGTCGAGCAGGACCCCGCACATGTAGTTGGTCGAGAAGTCCATCGGCCCGAGCATCTTGCTCAGCCCGCGTCGACGCAGCCAGGTCCGGGCCTTGTCGAACAGCGCCGCGGCGATCCGAGCGTCGTCGGGGCACTCGAACATGCCGAAGTGGCCGGTCTGGTCGTCCTGGTACTTCAACCAATCGCGATCTTCGATCGCCGCGATCCGACCGACGTCGCGCCCGTTCTTGCGAGCGATCCACAGCGCGACCTTGGCGTGGGTGAAGAAGGGGTTCTTGTTCGGGTTGAGGTAGTCACGCCGATCCATCATCAGCGGCGGGACCCAATGGTCGTTGGGATAGAGCTCGCGATGGATCAACCACGGGACCCGGATGAAGCGATCGACCAAGGCGCGGTCGCTCAGCGGAACCTCGATGAGCTCGACGGTCTCGTGGGTCACGTTGCTCATGTGAAGGACGAGGCGAATAGCGATCGCGCGCAGTGCAGTCAACCGAGCGCACCTGCGCAAAGTCGTGCAGGTCGGGTGGGCTTCCCTTCGTGAACGACCTTCGCTAACCATGGTGTGGTCGCTTCGGTGTTCTGTGCGCTCATGACGGATCCTGTACGGGTCGCACGTCGCATGCCTCACGGGTCCGTGGCGTCGACGTTGCAGCTTGCAACGCAAGCCGCTCGACACCCGCGTAGACCCAGTGTGGGCGACACCACCATGTTGCGATTTTTCCGTGACAGGCCCGTACCTTTGGCGGTACTGAGCCGACCCAACGCGCATGACCAGCCAAGCGCAATCGAGCCTCGACATCCCGAGCAGGGGTCCAGGCTGCCAAGGAGAGTCGGGCACATGACAACGATCTTCATGTTCCCAGGCCAGAGCTCGCGCTACCCGGGCATGCTCGACAAATTGTGCGAGCTGCATCCGGCCAACCACGATCTGCTCGGCTGGGCCTCCGACCTGCTCGGTCGCGACTTGCGGCGCCACTACTCGGGCGAGCCCGACGACTCGGGTAGCAACGCCGAGCTCGAGGACCCCTTCGCGCGCAACGTCGACGTTCAGGTCGGGGTGTTCCTGGCCAACCACATGTACCTGCGCGCGCTCGAGGCCCACGGCGTTCGAGCCGAGCTCTCGCTCGGGCTCAGCCTCGGCGAGTGGAACCACATCGTGCACATCGGCGCGCTGCCCTTCGACCAGGCCCTGCGCGCGGTCGAGCAACGCGGCCTGCTCTACGATCAAGGTCCGCGCGGCTGGATGGCCGCGATCCAGCCGATCGCCGAGCACGACCTGTGCGAGGTCGTCGAGCAAGCCAGCGAGCGCGGCGTGCTCGAGATCGTCAACTTCAACTCGCCGCGGCAATTCGTGATCGCGGGCGAGCAAGCGGCGGTCGAGTACGCGGCCGAGCTGGCCGAGCACGAGCACTTCGCCCAGTCGCACGTGATCGAGCGCCAGGTCCCGATGCACAGCTCGATCTTCGCGCCGGTCGCCGAGCGCTTCACCGCCTACTTGAACACGCTCGACTTCCAAGCGCCCGAGCGGCCCTGGCTGGCCAACCGCCGCGGCGGCTTCGTCGAGGCGCCGACCCAGGCCGACTTCGTCGAGCTGCTCGGCGAGCACGTCTGCCAGCCGGTCTACTGGCGGCAGTCGATCGACGCCGTGGTCGCGCGCGAGCCCGAGGCGGTGTTCGTCGAGGTCGGGCCGATGGCGGTGCTGCACAACCTGCTGCACCGCAAGTGGCACGCCAATCGCAAATTTCGGACCGACGACCGCGACGCCGCCGGCGAGCACTTCGCCGGTCTGGTCGCCGGTCTGCGGATGGTCGGGTAGGAGCCGCGTGTACGACTCGATCATCAAGTCCGGTCGTCGCCGCTCGCTCTTCAGCCCCGGCGAGGCGGTCCGCGAGGTCGATCTCGACCGCCGCGCGCTCGAGCGGATGCTGCCCCACCGCGACCCCTTCTTGCTGCTCGATCGGATCGTTCGCGTCGATCTCGAGCGCGGCCTGGTCGAGGGCCGACGCCGGATCCAAGCCGACGATCCGATCCTCGCCGGCCACTTCCCGGGCGACCCGGTCTATCCCGGCGTGTTGCAGCTCGAGATGGTCGGCCAGCTCGGCATCTGTCTTCAGCACCTGCTCGACCGCTTCGGCGGCGCCGAGCCGAGCCGCGAGATCGCGCTGGCCGACGACGACGCGCCGCGCAGCCTCCGACTCCTCAAAGTTCATCACGCGCTCTTCCAGGGCGCCGTGCGGCCAGGCGAGGAAGTCTCGGTGGTCGCCAGCTCGGTCGAAAACAGCGACTACGTGTCGGTCTGCGCCGGCCAGGTCTTGCTCGGCGAGCAAGTCTTGGCGTTGGCGATCTTCGAGGTCTTCATGCTCGATTCGGGAGCCCAGTCGTGATTCATCCACAGAACAAGCGAGTCGTCGTCACCGGGATGGGCATCAACACCCCGATCGGCGACACCCTCGCGACCTTCTACGCCAACCTGATCGCCGGCAAGTCGGCGATCACCAACTGGAAGTTCTTCGCCAACCCAGCGGTGTACAGCCGGGTCGGCGGCGACCTCAGCGAGTACGACGACCAGCCGAAGATCAAGTCCTTCGAGGGCGTGCTGCCGCCGGCGGTCCACAAGCGGCTCCGCCAGCTGTGCAAGAAGGCGCCCTTCTCGACCAAGATCTCCGCGCTGGTCAGCGCCGACGCCTGGGTCGACGCCGGCTTGGCCGGGCTCGAGGACAAGCTCGATCCGACCCGGCGCGCGACCTTGGTCGGCGGCCACAACCTCAACGAGCGCTACTTCGCCAACAACTACGAGATCTTCCTCGACGAGCCGGACTACATCGACTCGATGGCCGCGCTCTTGATGCTCGACACCGATCACGCGGGCACGGTCAGCGAGGTGCTCGGTAACAAGGGCGCCGCCTATACGCTCGGCGGCGCCTGTGCGAGCGCGAACGTGGCCCTGCGCAACGCGCTCGACGAGATCCGCCACCACGATCACGATCTCGCGCTGGTCGTCGGTCCGGTGCTCGACTTCTCGCAGATGGGCCCGCACGCGATGGCGCTGATGGGCGCGATCACCTTCACCAGCTTCAACGATCGCCCGGCCGAGGCCAGCCGGCCCTACGACCTCGCGCGCGAGGGCTTCGTGCCCTCGCATGGGGCCGCCTGCCTGGTCCTCGAGGAGCTCAACCACGCGCTCGATCGCGGCGCGCGGATCTACGGCGAGGTGCTCGGCTGCACCTCGACCTCGGACGGCTCGCACCTCCCGGCGCCCTCGACCGAGGGCCAGGCCCGCACGGTCACCCGGCTCTTGCAGCGCTGCGGGGTCACGCCCGAGCAGGTCGACTTCGTCTGCGCGCACGCGACCTCGACCCCGCTCGGCGACCTGTCCGAGGTCAACGCGTTGCGCCAGGTGTTCGGCGACCACGCCCGCAAGCTCAAGATCAACGCGCCCAAGTCGATGCTCGGCCACACCTGCTGGAGCGCGCCCGCGGTCGAGACCGTGGCCGGCTTGCTGCAGATGCAGCACGGCCGCCTCCACCCCTCGATCAACATCGAGACCATCGATCCGGCGGTCGGCGACCTCGACGTGTGCGCCAATGCACCGGTCGATCACCAGATCGAGATCATGCTCAAGAACTCGTTCGGGTTCGGCGGGCTCAACTGCTGCGCGCTCTACCGCCGCTTCGACGTCAACCGCTCGGTCTGAGACCACCCATGTACTACTTCGTCACTGGAGGCTCGCGCGGGATCGGGGCTGGGATCGTCGAAGAGGCGGTCGCGGCCGGTCACGACGTCGCGTTCACCTACGTCGCCAACCCCGAGGCCGCCGAGGCCACCCGGGCGCGCGCCGAGGCCCGCAGGCCTGGCGCGCTGGTTCGCGCCTACCAACTCGACGTCAAGGACTCGGCCGCGGTCGAGCGCTGCGCCGACGCGGTGCTCGAAGACTTCGAGACCATCCACGTGGTCGTCAACTGCGCCGGGGTCAACCGCGACAACCTGGTCGTCTCGATGGCCGACGACGAGTGGCGCGAGGTCCTGGCCACCAACCTCGACGGCCCCTTCTACGTGTGCCGCCAATTCCTGCCGACCATGCTCGCCAACCGCATGGGCCGGATCATCAACATCTCGTCGATCCAACACGAGGGCGGGACCGGCCAGGCCAACTACGCGGCCGCCAAGGCCGGCCTCCACGGCCTGACCAAGACCCTGGCCAAGGAGTACGGACGCCGAGGCATCACCGCCAACGTGATCGTGCCGGGCTTCTTCGACACCGACATGACCCGCGAGTCCATGCCGCAGGTCAACAAGGACTACTGGAAGCAGTACTGTCCGATGCCCAAGGGTCGGATGGGCAAGGTCCAAGAGGCCGCGGCCTTGGTCAACTTCTTGGCCAGCGATGGCGCGGCGTTCATCAACGGTGAAGTGATCGCGCTGACCGGCGGCCTCGGCTGGACCTACTGAACCGACTTCGCGGGGACGAGACTGGACGGACGAAATGACGCGAGTCGGCATCGAGAAGATCCACGCCTATCCCTGCACGCTCGCGCTCGACATGGCCGCGCTGGCCGAGGCGCGCGGCGTCTCGCCGGCCCACCCGATCGAGGAGCTCTGGGTCGACACGCGCTCGCTCAACCCGCTCTGGGAGGATCCGGTCACGATGGCGGTCAACGCCGCGCGCGGCCTCTTGGTCGGTGAAGATCCCGAGCAGGTCGAGCTGATCATCGTCGGCAGCGAGTCGAGCGTCGACTTCGGCAAGCCGATGTCGACTTGGGTGCAGCGCTTCGCCGGCGTCGGTCGCAACTGTCGCAACTTCGAGACCAAGCACGCCTGCTACGGCGGCACGGCCGGCCTGATGATGGCCGCGCACTGGATCGCCTCGGGTCAGGCGCGCGGCAAGAAGGCGCTGGTCGTCTGCGCCGATCAGAGTCGCAGCCACATCGGCAAGCCCTGGGAGTTCGTGCTCGGGGCCGCCTCGGTCGCGATGCTGATCTCCGACCAGCCCAAGTTCGTCGAGTTCGAACTCGACAAGCACGGCTACTGGACCCAAGAGATCAGCGACACCTACCGACCGACCTCGCGCGACGAAGTCGGCCACGCCGAGACCAGCCTCTTCGGCTACCTCGACGCGCTCGAGGGCGCGAGCGAGCACTTCATGGGTCGGGTCGGCGAGATCGACTACGACCAGCACTTCGCTCGCCACATCTATCACGTGCCCTTCGGCGCGATGACTTGGCGAGGCCACCGAGCGGTCTCGCGTCGCTGGCAGCCCGAGTACGGCAACAAGCAGATCCACGCGACCTTCGAGCGCAAGAGCAAGCCCGGGCTCCGCTACAACCGGCGCTTCGGCGGCAGCTACACCTCGGCGACCTTCCTGGCCATGATGGGCACGATCGCGAGCGGGCCCGAGCTCGAGGCCGGCGAGCGAATCAGCGTGTTCTCGTACGGCTCGGGCTCTTGCGCCGAGTTCTACTCGGTCAAGGTCGGCGAAGCGGCGCACGAGATCGTCGCCAAGGCCGACCTCGACGCGGGCCTCGACGCCCGCCGCAAGCTGAGCGTGCCCGAGTACGAGGCGCTCGAGCTGGCCCGCGCCAAGCAGGTCGACAACTCCGAATTCACCGTCGACACCTCGAGCCCGAGCGGGCTCTGGGACCAGGTCTACGCCAACAAGGCGCGCTGTGTGCTCGAGGGCGTGCACGGCTGGGAGCGCAGCTATCGGCTCTCCTGAGCCGCAGGAGACGCATGCGACTTCGCTGTGAGCGCAAGGACGGCCCGGTCTGGCGGGTTCACCTCGAGCCTGGTTCGAAGGCCGAGGTCGTGTTCGACGGCGAGGGCTTGCACGAGCTCGACTGCCTGCTCGACGACGCCGAGAATTCTCGCCGCTGTCGGGTCCTGGTGATCGAGAGCGTGCCGGGCGTGTTCTGCCGCGGCATGGACCTCGAATTCCTGATCGCCCACGCGGGCGAAG
Source organism: Nannocystaceae bacterium (assembly GCA_035904925.1). GTDB lineage: Bacteria > Myxococcota_A > Polyangia > Nannocystales > Nannocystaceae > Plesiocystis. The sequence goes on along the minus strand of JAMHUH010000368.1, from coordinate 14,798 downwards.
ATCAGCTCGAGCGGATCACCGCCTACGCGCGCTGCATGGAGCGGCTGCGCTGCTCGGACAAGGCCGTGGTCTGCTTGGTCGACGGCGAGGCGATGGGCGGCGGGGTCGGCCTGGCCGCGGCCGCCGACGTGATCATCGCGACCTCGCGCTCGGTCTTCGCCTTGCCCGAGTGCGTGCTCGGGTTGATCCCGGCCATGGTCATGCCGCTGCTCTGCGAGCGCATGCCGGTCCAAAAAGCCCGCTGGATGGCGCTCTCGAGCCGCAACGTCAAAGCCGAAGAGGCGCTCTCGATCGGGCTGATCGACGAGCTCGTCGAGGGCCCGATCCAGCTCGAGCAGGTGCTCCGCGGCGTGCTCAAGCGGCTGCTGCGGGCCAGCCCGCGCGCGGTCGCTCGGCTCAAGCGCTACTCCAGCGAGATCGCCACGCTCAGCCGCGCCGACGCGCTCCAAGCTGGCGCCGACCGAACCGCGCAAGACCTGCTCGAGCTCGAGACCATCGCGGCGATCCGTGGCTTCGTCGCGGGCGAGTCGCCGCCCTGGTTCGAACGCTACCGCTCGGGAGGACGGACCTGATGCACGACGGGACCCAAAAGAGCTCGGTCACCTTGACCATCGACGAGCAAGGCGTCGCCGAGCTGTGGATGCAGGACGACGTGCGCAAGAACGCGTTCTCGCGCGAGTTCGTCGACACCTTGCTCGCGCGCATGTCCGAGCTCGCCCGCGATCGCCGAGCGAAGGTCTGCATCTTGCGTGGCCTGCCAGACGTGTTCTGTGCCGGCGGCGACCGCCAGGTCCTGCTCGATCTCGCCGAGGGCAACCTCGCGCCCTACGACCTCGAGCTGACCCGGACCTTGCTCGAGCTGCCGGTCCCGACCATCGCGGCGATGGAAGGCCACGCGGTCGGCGGTGGGCTCGTGTTCGGGCTCGCCTGCGACATGGTCGTGCTCGCTCGCGAGAGCCGCTACGGCAGCAACTTCATGGACCTCGGGTTCACGCCCGGCATGGGCACCACCCGGCTGCTGCAATTCGCGGTCGGCGAGTACCTGGCCGCCGAGATGATGTTCGGCTGCAAGTACTTCAAGGGCAGCCACTTCGAGGGCCGCAGCTTCGTCAACGCCGTGCTGCCTCGCGCCCGCGTGCTGGCCCGCGCACGCGAGCTCGCTGGACGCGTGACCGACAAGCCTCGCGTCGCGATCGAGCTGCTCAAGCGCCAGCTCGCGCTGCCCCGCCGACTCGCCTTCGAGCAGGCCCGGACCAGCGAATCGATGATGCATCAGATCTGCTTCGCCGATCCCGCGACCCAGCAGCGGATCCGCGAGAACTATGATCTGCGCGGCGATCAAGGCCGCGATCTCGGTGGCGACAAGCCGACTCCGGTCCGCAAGCCCGAGGAGCCCGGAACATGACACTGAAGCTCAACGACTTCACCGACAAGGTCGTGCTGATCACCGGCGGGACCAAAGGCATCGGGCGTGCGTGCGCGCTCGCCTTCGCTCGCCTCGGCGCGCGCTGCTGGCTGACCCATCGCTGGGGCTCGGCCGACGAGGACGAGCTGCGCGCCGCGTTCGTGGCCGTCGGCGGCCACCCGCCGGTCATCGTCGAGGCCGACGCCTCGAAGCGGGGCGACACCGAAGCCTTGTTGGTCGCGATGCGCGAGCAGGGCGTCGAGCGGGTCGAGGTCTTCATCTCCAACGTCGCGATGGTCGTGCGCGGCGAGGGCATCGAGGCCCACACCCAGCGGGCGCTGCTCAAGAGCCTCGAGTACAGCGCGTGGCCCTTCGTCGACTACATCCAGCAGATCCACGCGGTCCTCGGTCACTACCCGAACTACGCGATCGCGATGAGCTCGGACGGGCCCGACAGCCACTACCCGCACTACGACTTCGTCGCGGTCGCCAAGGCGGTGCTCGAGACCTTCGTCCGCTACATGTCGACCCATCTGCGCGAGCACGACGTCAAGGTCAACGCCCTGCGCACCCGCCAGGTCCCGACCGAGAGCTACGCGGCCATGTTCGGGGCCGAGAACGTCGCCCTGGCCGAGACCTTCGCCGAGTTCGCGGTCACGCCCGAGGAGGTCGCCGCGACCACGCTCGCGCTCTGCAGCGGGCTCTTCGACAGCTTCGGCGGCCAGGTCCTCCAGCTCGATCGCGGCGCCGCCTTCGTGGACAACGTCATGACCATGGGAAAACGCCTCTTGGCCGTCAACGCGAAGGGAGTCGGCTGATGTCGACCATCGAAGCGATCTTGCGCGAGCAGCTCGCGGGCAAGGCCGTAGTCATCACCGGCGGGACCAAGGGCATCGGCCTCGCCTGCGGGTTGGCCTATGGCCGGGTCGGGGCCCGGACCTACCTGACCAACCGTTGGGGCTCGGCCGACGAAGATCAGCTGCGCGAGCAGTTCGCCGCGATCGGAGCCCCCGAGCCCGTCATCGTCGAGGCCGACGTCAGCAACGACGAGGACACCGAGGCGCTGCTCGAGCGGGTCAAGGCCGACGTCGGTCGGCTCGAGGTGTTGATCTCCAACGTCTCGTTCGCCCACATCAGCCAGGGCCACGAGGACCTCACCTTCAAGGGGCTCAAGCGCTCGCTCGAGTACAGCTCGTGGCCCTTCGTCGGCTACCTCCAGGCGTGCAAGCGCGTGCTCGGTCACTATCCTCGCTACGCGATCGGCATGTCCTCGCGTGGGCCCGAGTACTTCCTGCCCGGCTACGACTTCATCGCGGCTTCGAAGGCCGTGATGGAGACTTTCTGTCGTTATCTCACGAGTGATCTGCTCGACGAGGACATTCGCATCAACGTCCTGCGCGCAAATCCCGTAGAGACAGAATCGCTGGAGGCCACGTTCGGGCCGGAATTCAGCCCCTTTTGCCGAAAGTGGTACGGCGACGGCTTTTTCATCGAGCCCAGCGAGGTCGCCGAGGCCGCCTTGGCTCTGTGCAGCGGACTCATGGATGGGGTTCGCGGCCAAGTTCTACTGCTAGACAGGGGCTTCGGATTTTCGGACAACGTCGTTCGTCTCTTCACCGAGCGCGAGCGCTACGGGTTGTGAGAGACTGCGCCCGCTTCGGGCTATCGCGTGATACGCGACCTGATTCCCCCACAGCAGCGAAGGCCCCACGGGGCGTACGAGAAGACGAGAACGAGGAGAAACAATGACCCGCGAACATGTGCTCGAGGTCGTCAAGCGTCACCTGGTGGACACCATCGAAGAGCTCGAAGGTGTTGAGATCGACCCCGCCAAGTCGATGGTGGACCTCGGGGCCAACAGCCTCGACATCGTCGAAGTCGTGTCGTCCAGCATGCGCGAGCTGAAGGTCAAAGTGCCTCGCTCGGAGCTGAACAAGCTGGCCAACATCAATGATCTGGTCGAGCTGCTGCACAAGATCGTGCAGGAGAAGGAAGCCGCCGCCGGCTGATCGCTCGCCCACCCCAACATCCCACCCGCGTGGTGGGACATCCGAATCACGAAGACGAGCCATCCGGCTCGTCTTTCATTTGGTTCTCAGCCGCGGGCGGCTGACTCGGTCTTGCTCGGCTCGGCCTCGGCTTCGCTCGGCGCCAGCGCTCGCTCGGCGCCCGCCTTGGCGCCCTGCGTGACCCCGCGGCCCAGCGCGGGCTTGGCCGGCGCGTTCGGGCAAGCGCAGCCCCAGCTCGCCGGCAGCTCCGGGCAGATCAGCTCGGCGATCAGCGCGTGGCCCTGCTCGTTGGGGTGAATGTGATCGAAGCTGTGCAGCTCCGCTCGCAGGAACCAACGCGGGATCTCGGCCGCGAGCGAGGCGTCGGCGTCGAGCGCCTTGGCCAGCGCCGCTTCGTCGAGCCCGGCGTGATCGGCCAGCCACGCCTTGTCCTTGGCCAGCGTCGCGCGCAGCTTGTCGACGTCGCGCAGCGGGGCGTTGCGATCGCGCAGATCCGAGTCGTAGAGATCGATGCCGACGTCGGCGAGCTCGGCCGGATCCCAGGGCGCGTCGGGGTCGGTCCGGGCCGAGCGGTAGGTGCCCAGCGCCTGCCGAGGCGTCAGCCTACCGACGACATAGTCGACGACGATCTGCGTGTGGCGCTTGTACTCGAGCCCGGCGATCCCGGCCCAGCGTCGCTTGTCGCTCTCCTCGCCCCAGGGCGTCAGGCTGAGCCCGACGACCTCGACCCCGCGCTGGTGGGCCGACATGAAGAGCTGACGGATCTCCTTGTTGGTCTTCTCGGGCGTGCCGACGCTGTTGAGGCCGCCTTGGAAGACCAACCAGTAGTCGAAGCTCGGATCCTTCAGGTTCACGTAGCCGTTCTCGACGAACTGGCTCATGAAGCGCTGGCGCAGCGCGAACGCCCCCTCGCCGGTCTTCGACAGGTTCTTGACCTCGACCTGGCTGCACATGGTCTGGATGTGCTCGGCGTAGGGGTGCTTGGGCCACGCGCCGATCGAGCCAGCCAGGACCACGACCTTGACCGGTCGATCGGCCTTCTTGAAGCGCCAGGTCGGCGGCGGCTCGGGCTCGCTCGCCGGCTCGGGCTCTTGCCCGGCGGCCTCGCCCGCGAGCAACAACCCAGCCAGCAGCGCGGCTCCGACATGAACCTTGGTCACGCGCACCCAGCCTCTCTCAGGGTCGGATCTCGAACTCGGACACGGCGAGCTCGACGTCGTCGTCGCTGATGATTCGGACTCGCCACGACCCGACGTACTCGGGCCGCAGCTCGAGGTAGGCGCGGGTCTTGTAGGCGTGCAGGTCACGGATCCGAACGCCGCCGCGGCGAGTCGTCACGCCGTCCTTGTCCCAGAGCACCCGCACGCTCTCGTCCTTGCGCTCGTGCACGACCCGAAAGCAGACGCTCACTTCCTTGTCGGCCGCGACCGTGAAGGTCCGGGTCTCGTCCTTGCACTCGCCGTTGCGATAGTCGCGACCGGTCTCGACCGCGTCGACGTGGATACCCGTGCGACCGATGCCACCGAGCGGCGGGCCGTCGTGGACCGACACCGGCAGCTTGCTGAAGGCCTTGGCGTTCTCGACCGGCGTGCCCGCCGGGATCACGCTGGGGTCGCGGGGATCGACGTTGGGATCGAACTTGGGCTCGACCTCTGTCCCGGTGTCGGTCGTGTCGCCGCCCGTGCTGCCCGCGGGGTGACTCGACGAGTCGGACTCGCGCAGCTTGGTCCGGGTGTTGCCCGGCGGCCTCGGCTGGGTCGTGCGCTCGCCGACCTCGGCCGGGCCCGCCTCGCTGCGGTTGGGCTTGGACGGGCCCGTGTCGCCTTCGGGCTCGCGCGACTGGAGTGCGATCACCAGCCCCACCGCCAGCGTCGCCGCGAGCCCGAGGCCGATCAAGACCACCGGCGAGGTCCGCTTCGGCGCCGGCGCGAGCGTCCGCTCGACCACGATCGGCTTGGGGTCTTCGTCGGTCTGATCGAGGTTGTCGTCCTCCCGCGTCGGCGCGGGCGCGACGTCGTCGGTGTCGTCGTCGTCGTCGTTGGCGAAAGGCGTCGGCACCCCGAACTCACCCACGATCGAGTGCGCCTGCGTGGAGGTCTTGCGCGCGTGGATCGGCGCGCGAAGTCCCGGCTCGACCGGCTTCGCTGCTTCCTCGATCGGCTTCGCCTCCTCGATCGGCTTCGCTGCTGCCTCGATCGGCTTCGCCTCCTCGACCGGCTTCGCTGCCTCCTCGATCGGCTTCGCTGCCTCCTCGATCGGCTTCGCTGCCTCCTCCGGCCACTGCGCGAACACGGGCGCGACGATCGGAGCCGTCGTCACCTGCGGGGCCGCCTTGCTCGACACGAGGGTCGGCGGCGCGACGCCACCGGGCTTGGTCGGAAACACGGGCGGCGCGAACAAGGACGCCACGGGTGGCGGACTCGCCTTCTCCGCCACGGGTGGCGGACTCGTTTTCCCGCCTGGCTTGGGCGGCGGCACGAAGAGCGGCTTGGGTGCGCCGGGGTCGTCTTCGTCGCGATTCGCCATTGGCTGGGCCTGGGGGCCGAGTCGGCATGCTGCCCCACGCTCGGCCAAGGTCGCAAGCCCGGGTTTTTCGAACGAGGTCCTGTCGAGCGCGATGGGGCGCGAACTCGAACCCCGTGAGCGCGCTCGCGGTCGACCCCTTTGGCTGGCCGGGTCGCTCAGTAGGGCTTCTTGCGATCCTCGGCGCGACGCTCGGCCTCGGCGATCAGGCCCTGCCAGAGCGGCTCGAGCCCCATCGCTTCGCGCACCGATTGCAGGGTTCGATAGGCCACCTCGCGCGCCCGGATCGTCCCATCGACCAGGATCTCTTCGACCCGCCCACGATCGGCCTCGAACGCGGCCCGACGCTCGCGCAGCGGCCCGAGCAGGGCCTCGGCCGCGCCGACCAGCCGCGCGTGCACCCGACTGTCGCTCAGCGACCCCGCCGCATGCTCGCGGCGAATCGCCCCAGCTTCGTCGCGATCTTCGATCAGCGCGTCGACGAAGGCGAGCAAGCGAGGCCCGCTCAGCGTGCTCAGCTTGGTCGCGACCAGCTCCGGCGCGTCGCCCAAGTTGATCGTGTTCCCAGCCGACTTCGACATCTTCGCGGCGCTCGGTCCCTCGGGGCCGACCCCAGGCAGCAGGTCGACTCGCGCGCTGCGGCCCTCGGGCAGCGGGAACACGGGCCCATACATCTCGTTGAAGCGCTGCGCGACCGCCCGGGCGATCTCGACATGGGCCAGGTTGTCGCCGCCGACCGGGATCACCTCGGCCCGCGCCATCAAGATGTCGGCGGCCTGCAAGACCGGGTAGCCGAGCAAGCCGAGCGACATCGAGTCCTCGGCGATGCCAGCGACCGCCGCCATCTGCCGCAAGCTCGCCAGCGGCTGCAGCTGCGCGGCCGGGATCAACATCTGCAACAAGATCGCGAGGTCGTAGACCGCGGGCACGCCCGACTGCAGGTAGATGGTCGTCTGCTCGGGATCGATCCCGGCCGAGAGCAGATCGAGCACGACCGCGCGGACATGCTCGGGCAAGCGAGCGATGTGCTCGCGCTGCGGTCGAGTCGTCAGCGTGTGGAGATCGGCGACGATCACGAAGCACTCGTGGCTGGCTTGCAGCGCGACCCGATTCTGCAGCGAGCCGAGCAAGTGACCGAGGTGCAGGGGGCCGGTCGGTCGATCGCCCGTGAGCAAGCGAGGCTTGGTGTTCGTGGACGAATTCGTGACCGGCATGAAGCTCCGCAGGCGACCTAGCAGAGCGCGCCGACCCCGACAAGCGGCGAGTCTTGCTGGGTCGAGCGCTGGACCGAGCCGGCCCCTCAATTGCACACTCCGCCCGTGCCACGCGCCCACGCCCTGCTCCTCGAGAACATCCATCCCTTCGCCAACGAGGCGTTCGAGCGCGCCGACGTGGCGATCCATCGGGTCAAGGGCGCGCTCGAGGGCGAGGCTCTGATCGCCGCGCTCCACGAGATCCCCGGTCACGAGCCGGTCATGCTGGGCATCCGCAGCAAGTCCAAGGTCCGAGCCTCGGTGTTCGACGCGGTGCCGCGGCTGATCGCGATCGGGGCCTTCTGCATCGGCACCGATCAGATCGAGCTCGAGGCCGCGCGCGAGCACGGGGTCGTCGTGTTCAACGCGCCCTTCTCGAACACGCGCTCGGTCGCCGAGCTGGTCATCGCCGAGATCGTCATGCTCTCGCGCCAGGTCTTCCAGCGCAGCTGGGCCGCGCACGAGGGCGAGTGGCTCAAGAGCGCCGATGGGGCCCACGAGGTCCGCGGCAAGACGCTCGGCATCGTCGGCTACGGCCACATCGGCACCCAGCTCAGCGTGCTGGCCGAGGCCATGGGCCTGCGGGTCGTCTACTACGACGTCGTCAGCAAGCTGCCGATCGGCAACGCCCAAGCGCTCGACCAGCTCGACGACCTGCTCGGCAGCGCCGACTACGTGTCCTTCCACGTGCCCGACACCGAGCAGACCCGCGGGATGATGGGCGCCGCGCAGATCGCCGCGATGAAGCCGGGCGCGTGCCTGATCAACGCCTCGCGCGGCAAGGTCGTCGACATCGAGGCGCTCCGAGTCGCGCTCGAGTCCGGCCAGGTCGCGGGCGCGGCGATCGACGTGTTTCCGCAGGAGCCGGCGGTCGCGGGCGATCGCTTCACGACCCCGCTTCAGGGCCTGCGCCAGGTCATCTTGACCCCGCACATCGGCGGCTCGACCGAAGAGGCCCAGGCCAACATCGGCCGCGAGGTCAGCGACGTGCTCTCGGCCTACTTGCTGACCGGCCGAACCACGACCTCGCTGACGATCCCCACGCTCGACGCCTCGGACCTGCGCGGCGGCTGCCGGATCGTCAACGTCCACCGCGACGTGCCCGGCGTGTTGTCCTCGGTCAACCAGGTGATCGCGGGGGTCAAGGCCAACATCACCGGTCAGCACCTGGTCACCCAAGGTGGCGTCGGGCTCTTGCTCGTCGACGTCGCGCTCGAGCACGGCGATCCACGGATCGACACGCTGGCCCGCGGGGTCAGCGATCTCGCGACCTCGCTGCGAACTCGGCTGATCACCTGATCCGAGCTCGGCTCGGGCGCGAGACTCCGACCGCGCAGCCGAGTCCGCCGCCCCGCGGCCGAGCAGCGACGCAGCTGATAGCATGCGCCGTGCTCGTTCGCTCCCGCTTCATCCTCCCGCTCGCGCTGCTCGCGAGCGGCTGCTCGCCGAGCGCTCCGACGCCGCGTGAGCAGGCCAAGTCCACGCCCATGACTTCGTCGACCTCGCCCACTCCGGTCCCCGATCCCGTCCGCGAAGCCGCCCGCCTGCGCAGCGATCCCCACTCGCTGGCCCGGCCCGATCAAGTCCGGGTCGCGCATGTCGGGCTCGCGTTGACCGTCGACTTCGCCAGCTCGACGCTGCGCGGCGACGCGGTCTTGGCCCTCGATCGCAAGGATCGCGCGGCGCCCTTGCGGCTCGACAGCGCCGACCTCGACGTCCAAGCGGTCGCGGCCGCCAAGCTCGAGGTCGAGCTCGGCGATCAGGGCGTGGTCGAGCTCGCGCCGCTGAGCAAGCACCCGGGCTTCATCGACGTGCAGTTTCACTTCGAGCCGGCCGAGGGCCAGCCCGAGCTCGGCCAAGCGCTGGTCATCGACGTGCCCGAGGGCATGGACCTGGTTCGGATCACCTACGCGACCAAGCCCAGCGCGACCGGCCTGCAGTGGCTGACGCCCGAGCAGACCGCCGGCAAGACCTCGCCCTTCTTGTACAGCCAGTCGCAGGCGATCCACGCCCGCTCGTGGATCCCCTCGCAAGACAGCCCGGGCGTGCGGACCAGCTGGGACGCCCAGATCACCGTCGACGATCGCTACACGCCGGTCATGGCCGCGCTGCTGCGCGAGGACCTGCCCGACGAAGAAGACGGCGTCCACACGGTCCGCTTCGTCATGCCCAAGCCGGTCCCGGCCTACCTGATCGCGCTCGGCGTCGGCGTGCTCGAGCGACGCGAGATCGGCCCGCGCACGGCCGTCTACGCCGACCCCAGCGTGGTCGAGGCCGCGGCCTCGGAGTTCGCCGACATGGAGTCGATGCTGGCCTCGGCCGAGCAGCTCTACGGGCCCTACGCGTGGGGCCGCTACGACGTGCTCGTGCTCCCGCCCGCGTTCCCCTTCGGCGGGATGGAGAACCCCTGCATGACCTTCGCGACCCCGACGATCCTCGCGGGCGATCGTTCGCTGGTCTCGCTGATCGCCCACGAGCTCGCCCACTCGTGGTCCGGCAACCTGGTCACCAACCGGACCTGGGGCGACCTGTGGCTCAACGAAGGCTTCACCGTCTACTTCGAACGGCGGATCGTCGAGGCGATCTACGGGCGCGAGCGAGCCGAGCTCGAGGCCCGGATCGGCAAGCGCGAGCTGCTGGCCGAGCTCGCCGACCCCGAGATCCTCGCCAACTCCCCCGAGCTCCAGCACCTGCGCACCGATCTGGCCGGCCTCGACGCCGACGCCAACTTCTCGACCATCCCCTACGAGAAGGGCGCGCTGCTGCTGCGCTTGCTCGAGGACACCTACGGGCGCGAGCGCTTCGACGCGTTCTTGCGCAAGTGGTTCGACAGCCACGCGTTCGGCTCGGTCTCGACCGACGACTTCCTCAACTTCGTCGGGCTCGAGCTGATCGGTGTCAGCGAGCCGCTGCCGGGCAAGCGCCCGCCCGATCTCGCCGCGTGGATCGACGGCGCCGGGCTGCCCGACGACGCGCCCGAGCCCTCCGCCGCCCAGCTCGACGCGGTCGAGCTGGCCGCCAAGCAGTGGCTCGCGGGCGAGCAGGCGCTCGGCGAGATCGCGACCAAGGACTGGACCGCCTGGCACTGGCTCCACTTCTTGCGCTCGATGCCGAACGAGCTCGGCACGGCGCGGATGACCGAGCTCGATCGCGCCTTCGGCCTGACGGCCTCGGGCAACGCCGAGATCCTCGGCCAGTGGCTGATCCTGGTCGCGCGCGAGCGCTACGAGCCCGGCTTCGATCGGCTCGAGCGCTTCTTGATCGAGGTCGGCCGCCGCAAGTTCCTCACGCCGATCTATCGCGCGCTGCTGACCAGCGAGGCGGGCCGCGTCCAGGCCAAGGCGATCTACGCCAAGGCCCGACCCGGCTACCACGCGATCAGCCGCGGAACGATCGACGAGCTGGTCGGCGTCCCCGCTGGCGATCCCTGATCGGATCGGCGTCCGACATCCGCCAGCTGGGCTATCCTCGCCCGATGCACCTGCGCGTCCTCGCGACCTCATCGCTGCTGGCAGCCCTGCTGTCTTCGACTGGCTGCCGTTTTCTCTTCCCCAGCGACGACGATGGCAGCGACGGGGGTCCCTGCGAGAACGACGTGTTCGGCTGCGAGAACAACGACACCTTCATGCTCGATCCCAGCTGCACGCTCGAGGGTGATCTCGAGCTGGTCCTCGGCCAAGGCGAGACCGAGTTCAGCGCGCTGGGCCCCGACGAGGTGCCGATGATCAACTACGGGTTTCAAGGTGGCCAACACATCTGGGCGGCCTTGCAAGTCCACAACCCCGCGCTCGACTACCCGCAGCTGAAGGTCGAGATCACGGTCTCGACCTGCGGGTCCGGCAACTGCGACGACCCCAACAACTGGAACCTCGACACGACCCGCGAGCTGGTCCCCGACGGCACCACGCTGCGCGTGACCGACGAAGGCTGGTTCGAGCAGATCCAGATGGTCGTGATCGTCGACAGCTATGGGTCGGGCACGCAGGGTCGAGTCGAGATGCTGGTCACCGACCCCTGCGGCCGCCAGGGCTACGCGATCGCCCAGGGCACGGTCGGCTAGCAGCTGGAGCTCAGAGCCCCTTGCCGCCCGCTGCCTGCACGCGGGTGCCCGAGGGCGCGCCACCGATCAAGGGCATCGCCTCGCGGATCAGCGCGCGCACGTCCTCGCGCTCGAGCGAGGCCGCGTGCGCCTCGGGGCTGGTCCACAGCTCGGTCACGTGCACGCCCTCGTCGTCGTCGGCCACGGTCCCGACCAAGTAGAAGCGACAAGCGGGGTCGCTCTCGAGCAACGCGGCGGCGCGCAGGAGTTGGGCGAGCAGCTCGTCGCGCTTGTCGGGCTTCGCGGGGAGTCGGCCGTGCAGGATCATCGCGCTCATCCCGACCGCGTACCACGAGCTCGGGCCGGCGCGCTGGTAAGAACGCGACGACGATTCGAATCAGCGCGGCAACGCGGCCGCGCGGGCGACGATCGCTCGCGCCTTGGCCTCGATCGCCGGCCAATCGCTCGCGCCCATGTCGGTCGGGTTGAAGAGCGCCGCGACGAAGCCGGCCGCCCACGCGCCCGCAGCGAACCAGTGCTCCATGCCCTCGGGCCCCTCGAGCGAGACCCCGTTGGTCGGCACGATCTTGAGGAAGGGCAGCGGACCGCGAACCGAGCGGAGCCAGGCCGGACCGCCCGCGGGCGCGGGGAAGAGCTTGCACAGCTGGGCGCCGGCTCGATGCGCACGGAGCATCTCGGTCGGCGTGTGCGTGCCCGGCATGGCCGCGACGCCGAGCGCCGCAGCGGCGGCGATCACCGGCTCGTCGACGACCGGCGAGACCAAGAAGCGCGCGCCCGCGGCCACGGCCTGGCGAGCCTGGTCGACGTCGAGCACCGTGCCGGCTCCGACGATCACGCCTTCGCGCTTGGAGAACTCGCGAATCAGTTCGAACACGCCGGGGATCGTCAGCGTGAATTCGACGATTCGAAAGCCGCCACGCAGCGCGGCATCCATCGCCTCGGCGGCCTTGCGTTGATCGTCCGTGCGGAGGATCGCGGAGACTCGGGCACGACCAAACTCGTCGACGAATTGCTCGGGGGTCACGAGGCGAGAGGATAGCGGTTTGGGCTCGTGTCCAGCGTTCGGATTCGCGCCGGCCAACCCACCGGACACCCGTCCCGCCCGCTGGCCGGCCCGCTGCACGAACCTGGGCCCAAGCCCGCGGGATCAGGGGCCCACACCCCTGGCACGGCTTTCGAATCGCTCCCGGCAATGCACCTCGAGCTGGTCTCGCCCTCCGATCCCCCCGCCGAAGATCCGCCCACCCGCGAGCGCGCCCCTCACGAGCGACCGCGCGAGCGGATGCTGCTCTACGGCTCCGCCGCGCTCGCCGACGTCGAGCTGCTCGCGCTGCTGCTCGGCGGTGGTCGGGCGCTCGAGCGCGCCCAAAAAGTGCTCGAGCACGTCGGCGGTCTGGTCGGGCTCAGCCAAGCCTGCCCCCACGAGCTGCTCGAGGTCCCGGGCATCGGCGACGCGGGAGCGACCGCGCTCGCGGCCGCGGTCGAGCTCAAGCGCCGCATCGATCGCCTCGATCTGCCTTGGGGCACGCGGCTCCGATCGCCGCGCGAGGCCGAGACCTTCCTGCGCTCGCTGCTCCAGGGCGCCACGCAAGAGCACTTCGTCGTGCTCGGCCTCGACGCCCGCCAGCGCGTGCGCATGGTTCGGACCGTCGGGGTCGGCACGCTCAGTCGGGTCGAGGTCCACCCGCGCGAGGTCTTTCGACCGCTGCTGCGGGCCAGCATGCACAGCTGCATCATCGTCCACAACCACCCCAGCGGCGACACGCGGCCGAGCCACTCGGACATCGACCTCACCCATCGCATGATCAAGGTCGGCATGTTCCTCGGCGTGCCGGTGGTCGATCACATCGTCATCAGCGACCGCGGGTTCGTGTCGCTGGCCGAGGCCGGGCTCATGGACCCCGACGGCGACCTCGACTTCGAAGAGGCGATGGGGATCGAATGAAGCCCGGCGATCGTCGTGGCCAGCGACGTTGCGAAACACCACCGCGCCGAAGCGCAACGGCCCCGACGATCGCATATCGTTGAAATCACTCGTAGTTTCGGGCCAGGCCCACTGGCCCGAGACTCGCTATGTTCCGCCGCGACGAGGACCCACGCCATGGCACGAACGAAGCTCCCCACCTCCCTGTTCACCACCCTCTCGCTCGGCGCGACCTTGGCCGTCTCGCTCGGCTCCACGGGCTGTCTCTTCGGCGGCTACGACGGGGCCTACATCGAGGCCGAGGACGTCCGGATCGACGTGCCGCAGTTCGCCGAGGCGTTCCGGGCCGAGGGCGACGTTCGTGGTGACGCGTGGTGGCTGATCAACCAGACCGCGACCGACGTCAACGGCTGGGTCGGCGCGGTGGTCGAGACGACCGGCTACGTGGTCGAGTTCCTCAACAACCACCGCGAGAGCAGCCGCGACGGGCTCTGGCGGGTCTACGGGCCCTTCGACGGCAACGAGGGCGTCGCGTGGATGGTCAAGATCAAGGGCACGGATCTCGACACGACCTTCGAGTTCCACGTCGCGCCGGCCGGGACGACCAAGGCCGACGACTTCAGCTTGCTCAGCGAGGGCCAGCTCGAGATCGACGACGACGTCCGCAGCGGCTCGCTGCACATCGACTTCGACACCTACGAGGCCTTCCCCTCGCTCGACGTGACCGCGCTGTGGAGCTACGCGGGCGATCTGACCATCTCGTTCGAGCGCGACGTCGCGAGCGGCGAGAAGACCATCGGCATCGCCTTCGACGCCTTCGTCGCCGAGCGGACCGGCTACCTCGAGGACGACACCTTCACCAGCGACGAGACCTACGAGTATCACGTGGCGGGCAGCGGCGAGGGCAGCTTCCACCTCGCGCTGATGGGCGAGTGGGACACCTATCCCTACGGCTGGAGCGGGCCCGAGCAAGAGCGCATGCAGCTCGACATGCTCTGGGCGAGCGACTCGTCCGGTCGCGCGCGCGGCCGCATCACCGAGGTCGACGGCGTCGGCGACATGAAGCACGGCGACCTCCAGCTCGACGAGTGCTTCGGCGGCCAAGGTTGGTTGAGCTGGCGCTTGCTGAGCGAGGCCTACGCGGCCGAGGTCCCCGGCTATAATTTCGGCGACGAGGCCAGCTGCGCCTTCGCAGCCGACCAGCTCTGATCGGCCTCGATCTGGCTTCGGCACGCCCCTGCGCTCGCGCGGGGGCGTGCTCGTTCGTGCAGGCTATACTCCCGCCAGCGCATGGCGACCCCACCCCGTCACGCCCGGCCTGCCGCCGAGCCCACTGGTCGAAAACGTCAGCGCGTCGCAGCGATCCTGCGCCTGACGATGCTGCTCGGCGGCCCGGTGCTGGTGATCTTCTCGATCTTCGCCATGGGTGTTTCTTGTGGCGTGGCCAATTCCGAGTCCGTGGTCGGATTCGAAGCGCGTTGGCTGGGGATGGAGCCTGGGCCTGGTGGCGACGCCGACGAGAGCGAGCCCGCGACCACCGAGCCTGCGAAGACCGAGCCTGCGAAGACCGAACCCGCCAAGACCGAACCCGCCAAGACCGAACCCGCGAAGACCGAGCCCGCGA
>JAMHUH010000367.1:0-24862 GCA_035904925.1 Nannocystaceae bacterium | reverse complement strand
CGCTGGTGCCCGACCTGCGTTGATCTCGAACCAGCAAGGACGGAGCAGTATGGACGGAGTTACTGGCCTGGTGGGTCGTAGAGATGGACCGGGAAGGGGCTGTGCGATGGTGGCTGTGCCCGGGCACGTCAGTACTCGCGCTCGATGCCCATCAGAAGCCTAAGATCCTTCGCTTCCATACAAGGGGCGCCTTGTCCTTGGACGCTCGCTCGGGCATGTTCGCGCGCAAATGGGCTTCCTCGACAAGAAGGTCCAAGCGGGGCGCGACCGGCAAAAGCAGGCGCTCATCGCCGAGGCCAGCAAGGCCGGCGGGCAGGTGCTCGAGATCGTCGAGCTCGACGCAGGCGCAGCGCAGGCCGGCAGCGTGGTCGGAGGCTCGCTCTCGGCGATCTTCGGCGGGCGCCTGAAGACCGACGGGATCCAGATCTACCGGCTCTCGACCCAGGGCTGGCCGCACGTCTACGTCCAGCCCTTCTCGGGCTTCAACCCGCTGCCCGGCGAGCACCACGGCTCGCTCCACGGCGCGCTCGGATCTCCGGCGATCGCCCGGGCCAATCTTCGCTACTCCGACCACCCCTTCGACCCCGCGCTCGGGCTCGAGGTCGCTCGCCACCTCGCGTCCGCGCCAGCCCTTCGCGCGGTGTTGAAGGACATCGTGTGGGACTGGCCGATGGGCATGGGCAAGGTCGAGCTCGACTGGGCGGTGCAGCTGCGCAGCGCCGGCGATGGCACGACCCACGTGGTCATGCAGTCGGGTCGCTACGGCGGCTTCACCACCTACGAGGTCGGCTTCTCGGTCTGGTGGCGGCTGTGTGGTGCCATCCACGGCTGCCTCGGGCAATGGGCGGTCCCTGCCCAGCACTTCCCGATCCCAGTCCGCTTCGCCGAGCTCGTCATGCTCGTCATGGGCGCGCCGGCCCAGCCCAGCGCGCCGACGCAGCCGGTGGGTGGCCAGGGCATCGACGTCCAGCTCGACTATCGAGAGGTCATCGCTCAGGCGCTCGGGCCCCACGTCGGCAACAAGGTCTGGCTCGGCGAGGGCCCGGCCAAGAAGATGGCCAACATCCGCGAGCACGTGATCCCAGGCCATTTCGCGGGTGTTCCGGTGCTCGCGGCCATCGACTTGACCACCTTCGGCTCGGCCAAGGATGCGATCGTCGTCACCCCCACCCACTTGCTGACCAAGGAGTTCGACGAGCAGCTCTGCCTCGAGCTCGCCGCGATCCAGGCCGTGCCCGAGGGCCAACGAACCATCGCGGGCCACGTCGAGATCGTCGTCGACCGACTCGGATCCGTGCGGATCCCAGTCGGCATCGACTTCGAACCCGTCCACGCCCTGCTCGCGGCCATCGCCCAAGCCAACGGCGACGCCACCGGCCTCCACGCCAAGGTCTCGGCCTTCGTCGGTGAGGCCCCGGGCCAGGTCTCGCTGGCCGAGGCGCAGGAGCTCGCCGTCCAGGTCCAGCGCGCCATGGCGACCGGGGCCGTCGACGACAAGATCAACGCCGCGGCGAAGCTGCTGCTCGCGAGCCAGTATCAAGCGTCGATCGACGCCTACCTCGAGATCGCCCGCGTCCATCCCGAGCGAACCGGCACCTGCTACGGGCAGATCGGCGCCGGGTTGTTCTTCATTCGCCAGTACGAGCGCGCGATCGAGTACTACGAGGCGGCCAAGCAGTACGGCGCCAACCCACGCATGATGGACGAGAACATCGCCGAGGCGCGGGCCGCTCTCGCAGGCTGACATTCGCGCGCAGCGGCTTCTCGCTAGGCGCGATCCTGCTATGGTCGGCCCGTGGAAGGATCCCGCGAAGGCTCGAGCGAGTCGCCGAAGCGCTCGCCATCGCTGGTCTCGCTCGGCACGGGCAAGAGCTCGGCCGCGCGGGTGCTCGACGACTGGTACGTCGCGTGTACGTCGGCCCAGCTCGATGCTCGACGCGACAAGCCGCTGCCGACCCAGCTCTACGGCGTGCCGATCGTCGTGTTCCGAACCAGCGAGGGGGTCGCGGCGCTGCTCGATCGCTGCCCGCATCGCAACGTGCCACTGGCCGAGGGCCATGTCGAAGGCTCGCTGCTGCGCTGCGGCTACCACGGCTGGGCCTTCGACCGCGAGGGCGAGTGTCGCGAGGTCCCGACCCTGTGCGGCGAGCCGAGCGGCAAGGCCCGCAAGGTCCGACGCTTCGCCGCGCGCGAGCAAGATGGCGTGGTCTGGGTCTACGCGACGCCCGACGTCGAGCCGGTCCGCGATCCCTATGTGTTTCGCTTCGCCCGCTTGCCCGGCTACTACTCGGGGCTCGAGACCTTCGAAGTCGAGGGCACCATCCACGCGGTCGCCGAGAACGCGCTCGACGTCCCGCACACGGCCTTCTTGCACAAGGGCCTGTTTCGCAAGTCGGGCGCGGGCAACTCGATCGAGGTCGTCGTTCGGCGCTGGCACGATCGGGCCGAGGCCGAGTACATCGGCGAGCCGCGTCCGCCCGGCGTGGTCGGCCGCTTGCTCGCGCCCCAGGGCGGCGTGGTCACCCACTTCGATCGCTTCGTGCTGCCCAGCATCACCGAGGTCGAGTATCGACTCGGCGAGCACAGCCACATCTGCACGGTCAGCGCCTTGACCCCGCTGACCGACACGCGCACGCGCTTGACCGCCGTGATCAGCTTTCGCCTGCCGATCCCCTCGGCCTTGGTCGCGCCGGTGCTCGGGCCGATCGCCCGGGCGATCTTCAAGCAGGACGCGCGGGTGCTCGATCAGCAGGCCCAGGCGATCGCGCGCTTCGGCGGCGAGAGCTTCGCCTCGACCGAGGTCGACGCCCTCGGCCCGCAGATCCTCCGGCTCCTGCGCAACGCCGAGCGAGGCGATCGCGGAGAGCTCGAGAACCCCCACGAGCACCGCTTCACCATGCGGGTCTGAAGCCCATGCACCGGACTCGACTCGTGCTCATGCGCTTCGCGATCGCGTTCGGCTCCGGCCTCGCGCTGGCGGCCGCGTGCACATTGCCCAACCCGGATCACTGCCTGCACCGCTCGGCCGACGCCAACGCGTGGTGTGCCGAGAACGAGCCCGGGCTCGCCTACTGCTCACCGTGCAGCGCCGAGCATCACGGCTGCGTGGCCGAGTCGCCGACGGCCGCCGAGTGCCCCGAGTACAGCGCCGAGCCGATCGAGAGCGATTCGGACTCGGACTCCGCCGACTCCGGCTCGGACTCCGGCTCGGACTCCGGCTCGGACTCGACGACCTGAGCGAAGCGGGCCTGCAAGAAGTCGACGAAGCAGCGGACCTTGGTCGAGAGCTGGCGCGAGGTCGGGTAGACCGCGTGGATCCGGTCGTTCGTGGGCGCGGGTTCGTCGGCGACCCAGATCAGCGCGCCAGACTCGAGCTCGGCGCTGCACTCGTGAACCGGGAGCAGACCCACGCCGAGCCCCTCGAGCAGCGCCTCGCGCAAGAGCCCGAGATCGTCGACCACGAGGCGCGGACGAAGAGCGCTCGGCAGGGCGTCGCGGCTGGCGACCCAGACATGCTCGTCGAGCGCGTCGACGCCTTGGCCACGATGCGCGAGGTAGCTCGGGCTCGCGACCACGATCCGACGCAGCCGGCCGAGCTCGCGGACCATGAGCTCGGGCTCGGTCCGTCGACCGAGGCGCAAGACCAGATCCAGACCTTCGTTGCGGGGATCGAGCGAGCTTGCGCCGAACACCAGCTCGACGTCGACCTCGGGCTGAGCGAGCAAGAACGCGTTGACGCTCGCGGCCAGGAAGCGGGGCCCGAGCTCGCGCAGCGCCCCGATCCGCAGGAGCCCGTGCGGGCGCCGACGATCGCGACCGACCGCGTGCTCGGCCTCGGCGATGTCGGCCGTGATCCGCAAGCAATGCTCGTGGAAGGCCGCGCCGCTCTCGGTCAGCGCGATCCTTCGCGTCGTTCGCTGGAGCAGCTGGACGCCGAGGCGCTCCTCGAGCTGCGCGATCTTGCGGCTGACCGTCGACTTGGGCAGCCCGAGTACGCGACCCGCGGCGGTGAAGCTGCTGGTCTCGACCACCTTGGCGAAGATGACCAGTTGGTTGAGATCGGTCTTGAGTCCGTCCATTGCGTGCGTCCGCGAGCACCCTGACCCAGGGCGAGCCGCCTGCAACGAAAGCGGGATTTTGCGCGAGTCTGTGCCCGCAGAGCGGCTAATCTCGGCGAATGCGACCTTCGCTCGTGTTGCTCGGCATCACCTCGACCTTGGCGCTCGCTTGCTCCGACGATGGCAAGAGCGAGGTCGGCGACGAAGCCTCGACCGACGTGACCTCCACCGACTCGACCTCCGACGCCACCTCCACCGACTCGAGCTCCACCGACGCCACCTCGACCACCGAGGAGACGGGCTCGACCACCTGCAGCGAGGTCCAGGCCGAGTATGAGCTCGAGGTCGCGAAGACCGATTGCAGCGTCGACGAGGACTGCAAGATCATCCTCGGTCACTGCGGCGTCGGGCTCGGCGGCTGCGACTATGCGGTCAACGTCGAGGTCGACGAGGGCTACCTCGACACCCTCGCCTCCACCTGGGAGTCGTTGGGCTGCACTCAAGGCGTCTGCGACTGCGCGCCGCCACCAGCGTCGGCAGCCTGCATGGCAGGCACCTGCGTCGGCGTGCCCTGATCTGGCTCGGTCTCTTCGCCGAAGATGGCAATCAGGGGATGCCGGGGAAGCTCGGCACCATCGAGATCTCGACGTCGGCGAAGCTGTCGACGTACTGGATCGTGAAGTCCGGGAAGCTCTCGACGAACTGCCACTCGCCGCACTCGTCGGCGAAGGACTCGACCTTCTTGACCTTGAGGTCGGGGAAGCTGGCGACGACCTTGACGCGGACGTCGGGGAAGCTCTCGACGACCTTCACCTTGCCGAAGAGACGCTTGTCTCGGAAGCTGCAGGTCGACTCGTCGACGTTGCCGGTGCCCGACTCGTTGCCGGCCGCGGGCAAGGTGTCGAGATCCGAGCGCTCGGCGTTCGCCTCGGAGTCGTGCAGCCACGAGGCGAGGCCCAGCAGACCGATGATGGCGAACGAACGTGTACGCATGACAAGCGGCAGGATAGTCCCGCGGGTTCCGCGATCTCAAACAATTGGCGCGTGAGCCCCCTCGCCGCAAGTCGTTGAAATTCAGCAGATTCTCGTTCGGGACTCGTTCGCGCCCGCGGCCGGGCGCGCGAGTTCGAAGCGACTTTCCTGCGCTTGGAAGATTCGCGAAGGAGCGGCGTCGAAGTCCCCTTGGCTCGAGTTCGACCGGCCGCTCAGTCGGATCGAGTAGTTCGGTACTCGATGAAGTTCAGGTGCGCTGGCACATGAACGATGCGTTGGATGAACACCCCCGGCAGGTGGATCTCGTCGGGGTCGAGCTCCCCCACGTCGACCAGCTCGTCGACCTCGGCGATCGCGACTCGGCCGGCCATCGCCGCCAAGGGGTTGAAGTTGCGCGCGGTCCGATAGAAGTGAAGGTTGCCGAAGCGATCGCCTCGCGCGGCCCGGACGATGGCGAAGTCGGGGTGCAGCGCGGTCTCGAGCACGTGCGGACGACCTTCGAATTCGCGCACCTCCTTGCCCTCGGCGACGACCGTTCCTGCGCCCGTCGGCGTGAAGAAGGCCGCGATCCCTGCTCCGCCCGCGCGCAGCCGCTCGGCCAAGGTGCCCTGCGGGTTGAGCTCGACCGCGACCTCGCCCGCGAGCATCTGCTCTTCGAGATCGGGGTTGCCGCCGACGAAGCTGCACACGACCTTGGCCACCTTGCGCTTTTGCAAGAGCACCGCGAGCCCGCGACCTTGGTTGCCGCAGTTGTTGGAGACGATGGTCAGGTCGCGCACGCTCGAGTCGGCGATCGCGGTGATCAGCGCCTCGGGGTTGCCGATCAAGCCGAAGCCACCGACCGCGATCGTGGCTCCGCTCGTGAGATCGAAGAGCGCGGCGGCGGGCGACTCGAACAGCTTGCCTGCGGGGTAGCCGGACTGCGCGGGAGCGGACATGCCGGGATGATGGTGGAGGTCGACGCTGCCCGACAAGCCCGCGATTGCGTGTGTTGGCGTCCGCGATCCACAAAAGACTCGGTGAGTCCTTCGCGGACGCTGACTCGGGGATCCTTCGCGGGCGATCGGGTCTTCGACCACCAGGCTCTGCGGTGGGAAAGAGGGTCGCCCGCTCGGGCTCAAACACGTCGCCCTTCGAATTGCAGGCGCCCTCTCCCTGGTTGGCGATCTCTGGCGATCGCAGCGCTCGTGCATGGAAGCCAGGGGCTCGACTCGCCTCGGAGCGACCCTCTTTCCCCCCGCCCGCCTTTGACTTCGACGTTCCTCGCGGTCCCCAACAGACAGCCTGAGCTCAGATCGGCTGCACGCGAACTCGAGGCTTCGCGTCGAAGTGGGGGACCCTTCTTCCCACCGTAGAGCCCGTCCATCGAGAACCCGATCCAGCGCGAAGGATCCTTCGCTATCTTTCGCGGACTCTTCTTGCTGCGGATCGCCGGCTCTGGCCTACGCCATGCCGAGATCGAGGCGACGCATGCGATCGAGCTCGTCCTCGGCCTCGAGCCGGGCCCAGCCCGCGGCCAGATGCCGGCGCCGTCGGACCCACGCGTAGCCGATCATCGGCGCGAGCAGCAAGAAGGGCAGCTCGCCCGATCCGAGCAGCGGGAACCATACGAAGCGGCCGAAGAGGCCGGCGTGCCACTGCTCGTCGAGCTCCGTCAGGCTCTCACCGTAGGCGTCGGCGATGGCGGTCTCGAAGCCGCGACCCATGCGGAGCTGGCTGAAGACCTGGCGGAACTGGGCCCCGTCGGCGTCGTGGTAGCGCAGCCAGGTCGCGAAGTCGCGGGCCGCCGCGTAGGCGATCGAGGCTTGTCGGGCGTCGCCGTGAAACGAGGACTCGAGCTCGCCGATCGCCGGGACGCCGACCCCGAACACCGCGCCGGCCAGCGCCTCGGCCCGGAGCAGATCGATCTCGTTGGCGACGCTCTCGGCCACGCCCTCGTGGAACCAGCGCGGCAGCGGGGCGCCGCCGCTGGCCCGATAGAGGGCGACGTGGACGAGCTCGTGCCGCAGCAAGGTCTCGAGGTCCGCGCGCGAGCCGTCGGGATCGTGCAGGGCGATGGCGATCTCGCCCCGCTCGGGATGGGCCACGCCGGACACCCAGACCGGCATGCCGGTCGCGCGGGCGACCATGCCCGCGTGGCTGACGACATGGATGATCACGCTGTCATCGAGATCACTGCCGAGCGCCCGCTCGATCTCGGACCACCACTGCGGCAGCTCGTTGGCGAGCTCGAGGGTCTGGTCGTAGAGGCCGGGCTCGTAGCGAAAGAGCACCCGGCCTTTGATCAGCGTCTCGCTCGCGTCGTCGAGCGCCCAACCGATCGGCTGGCCCTCTTCGGCGCGCGCGCTGCTGGGCGCGAGTCCAAAGAGCGCGAAGGTCAAGAGCAGCGCGCCGAAGAGCGCGACGAGGCGAGGCCAGGGACGAGCAGGGAGGCTACGAGCGCCGGGGTTGGACGTGAATGGCATGGCGTGTGGGCCGAGGTGGAGGGCCGAGGCCCGAGCAGGTTGAGCACGTCGAGGAGTGGCGCAAGCTCGCTGGGTCCCTACGAGCGTAGCAAAGTCGTGTTTCCTGGGACGGCCGAGCGCACGTGGGAGGCTGGTCAGACGCCCGGCAAAGCGTGGCAGGCGGACGGTCTCGGGCTCCCGACCATGGGCGGAAGCCCACGCGGGCGCCGGCCGCCTGCCATTGCGTCGGCTTCGCCGTCCGGTTGAAATCGCCCGCCTATGGAGTTCATCCGCCACCTGCTGTCCATCCCCTACGTGCAAGCGCTCGGCGTGGCGCTGCTCTCGGTGATCGGCGCGTGGTTGGTCGAGTGGGGCATCACCCGAACCATCGCGGTCGCGGCTTCGAAGACCAAGACCGACCTCGACGACGCGATCGTCGAGATCATCCGGCGGCCGATCTTCTTGAGCCTGCTGCTCTACGGGCTCAGCTGGTCGGTCGATCTGCTCAAGCTGGCCGAGGGCCTCTCGGCCCCGATGACCTCGCTGCTCGAGACCCTGGCCATCGTGATCTGGACGATGGCGGTGATCCGCGTCGGCACCTTGGTCCTGCAGAGCTGGAGCGCCAAGGCCCGCGAGCGCTCGATGTTGCAGCCGCGCACGCTGCCGGTCTTCGACATGGTCCTCAAGACCATGGTCATCGCGGCCAGCTTCTACTTCGTGTTCCTGGCTTGGGACATCGACCTGACCGCGTGGCTGGCCTCGGCCGGTATCCTCGGCGTCGCGGTCGGCTTCGCGGCCAAGGACACGCTCGCCAACCTCTTCTCGGGCATCTTCATCCTCGCCGACGGGCCCTACAAGGTGAAGGACTGGATCGTGCTCGACAACGATCTGCGCGGCGAGGTCACCCACATCGGCATCCGATCGACCCGCGTGCTGACCAACGACGACGTCGAGATCACCGTGCCCAACGCGATCATCGGCAACGCCCAGGTGCTCAACGAGACCGGCGGCCCCTACGTCCGCCAGCGCGTGCGGGTCAAGTTCTCGGTCGCCTACGGCAGCGTGCTCGAGCAGGTCCGCGAGGTCGTGCTCGCGGGCCTGGTCGGCACCCCGCACGTCATGACCAACCCCGCGCCGGTCATCCGCTTCCGCTCGCTCGGCGACTCGGGGCTCGAGTTCGAAGCGTGGGTGTGGATCGAGGTGCCCAAGCTGCGCGACGCGGTCGTCGACGACGTGACCACCCGGATCTACGACTCGCTCAACGCGGTCAACATCGAGATCCCCTACGCGAAGACCGACGTGTACATCAAGCAGATGCCCGGGCGCCTGCCCTGACGCCCGAGCCTGCGCGCGCTCGACCACCCACGCCCAGCCTCAGCCGGCGAAGAGCGTGATGTCGGTGGCCGCGGCGAAGCTGATCCGCTTGCACATCTCCCAGTCGGGATGCCGGACCATGAGGTAGCCGTCGCTGACGAGCGTGGCCTTCCAGTCGCGGCGCGGGGTCCCGGGCCGCGAGAGCTGGTCCTCGACGATCGCCGGTCCGAAGCGGGCCTTGTAGGCCTCGAGCCCGTGGATGTGGGTGATCCGGCCTTGGCCCTTGGCCCGCTTGAAGATGACGCCGCAGTTGTACTTGCGCTCGCGCGAGGCGGCGAAGGACTTCCAGCAGACGGCCCGACCCCACTCGCGGAAAAGGTCGATGTCGCTGGTGTAGTTCATCTGATCGACCAGCCGCGCGCCGCCGGGGCGGCAGCCGATCTCGCCGAACACCGGCTCGCCCTTGGGCGTGAAGAACCACTCCATGTGGGTGAAGCCGTCGCCCATGCCGAGCGCGCTCAGGACCTTGCGACCGAGACCGATGCCGGCTTGGATCTTGGCCTGGCCGAGATCGCGAACGGTGATGATCACCGGGCTGATCCACTCTTCGCTGCGGGCCTCGAGCGGCTTGGGCAAGTACTGGGCGACGTTCTCGTAGGCGGGCTGGCCGTCGACGCAGATGGTGTCGTAGGTGAATTCCTCGCCCTCGATGTACTCCTCGACGCTGAGCTCGGGCACGTGGGCGGTCTTGCCAATGACCCGCTCGAGCTCGGCGGCGTCGCGGCACAAGTAGGTGTCGGCGCTGCCGGCCCCGGCGATCGGCTTGATGATCAGCGGGAAGCCGACCCGCTCGGCCGCGTCGCGGGTCAGCGTGCCGACCTCGGCCTTGCTGGTCCGCGTGACCTTCTCGGCTCGCGGCACGCGAATGCCGGCGGCGGCGACCCGCTCCTTCATCAGCTGCTTGTCGCGAAAGCCGTTGACGGTGTCGACGCTCATGCCCGGCATCGACCAGCGCTCGCGCAGCCGCGCGGCGAGCACGACGGTCGGCTCCCAGTTGCTCAGCACGCGATCGATCTCGCGCCCGCGCAACCACTTGCTGACCCGCGCCATCACGTCGTCCTCGTCGAGGATCCGCGGGACCTCGAGGTAGGCGCTCAGGCTCGAGCGCACCGACGAAGGCAAGCCCCCGGCCGGCGTGTCGCCGACGCCGTAGACCTCGGCGCCGACCTCCGCGAGCCCGCGGGTGAACTGCTGCATCTCTTGGGGATAGGCCGGGCCGAGAAAGAGCACGCGCATGTCAATGGACGCTACGCGGGACCGGCCGGGTCGGATAGCCTGCGTTGCCCATGCGAGCGATCGTGTTCGTTGCCCCCTTCCCCCTCGAAACCACCATGCGCTTCGCTCGTGCGGCGGCGGCGCTGCCCGACGTCCGACTCGTCGGCGTGATGCAGGAGCCCCCGACCGGAGCCGACCGGCAGGTCTTCGACGACCTCGTCCGGGTCGACGACGGGCTCTCGACCGGCGAGCTGATCGCCGCGGTCGATCTGGTTCGCAAGCGCCACGGCATGCCCACGCGGATCGTCGGCGTGCTCGAGCCGCTGCAGGTTCAGCTCGCGGCCGCGCGCGCTCGCTTCGGGATCCCGGGCACCGATGTCGACACCGCCGAGGTGTTCCGCGACAAGGCCAAGATGAAAGATCGGCTGCGCGCCGCCGGGCTGCCGGTCGCTCGCCATCGCTTGATCACGACCGCGAAGGATGCCCTCGGCTTCGAAGCCGAGGTCGGCTACCCGATGGTCCTCAAGCCGCCGGCGGGCATGGGCGCCAAGGCGACCTTCCGGGTCCGCTCGCGCGAGGAGCTGCTCGGCGGCGTCGCGGGCCTGGGCGCGAGCGCTTCGAATCCGGTCCTCGCCGAGGAGTTCTTGCAAGGCGAAGAAGGCAGCTGCGACACGCTGACGATCGGCGGCGAGCCGCGCTTGATCTCGGTTTCGAACTATCGGCCGAGCTGCCTGACCGTGCTCGAGAACCCGTGGATCCAATGGTGCTGCGTGCTGCCGCGCAACGATCGCGGTCCGGGCTACGACGACGTCCGCCAGCTCGGCATCAAGGCCGTGCGCGCGCTCGGCCTCGACGCGGGCTTCACCCACATGGAGTGGTTCCGGCGTCCCGACGGCAGCCTCGCGATCGGCGAGATCGCGCAGCGACCTCCCGGCGCCCACATCACCCGCATGATCGGCGTCGCCTTCGACACCGATCCCTATCGCATGTGGGCCCGCGCTGTCATCGACGACGCCTTCGATGGCCCGCTCGAGCGGCGCTATTCGGTCGGTTGTGCGTACTTGCGCGGGATCGGCCGGGGCCGGGTCGCGGCGGTCACGGGCGTCGCCGAGGTTCACCAGGCGATCGGTCAGCATGTGATCGAGACCAAGTTGCCGACCCTCGGCGCGCCCAAGAACGATAGCTACGAGGGCGACGGCTATGCGATCGTCGCAGACCCGCGAACCGAGGTCGTCGAGCACGCGCTCGCGACGATCATCGGGAACGTGAAGGTCCGCTACGCATGACGGAGCCCCCCTTGAACGACGCACTGACCGAGCCCGACGTCCCTGGACTCCCCGAAGCCTCGACCTCGACCGCCGCCGCCGCGCTGCTCGCCCGAGTCGAGCGCGAGAGCGGCCAGACCCCGGCCCAAGCCTCGCTCGACGTGTGGATGCGGACCGCCGCGCATGCGTGCCGGGCCGAGCTTGCCGAGCGCATGAACGAGACGCTGCAGAGCGATCGTCAGAGCCAGGCCAAGCGGATCCACTACCTGTCGATGGAGTTCTTGATGGGCCGAGCGCTGCGCAACGCCTTGGCCGCGCTCGGGCTCGAGTCGGTCATGGTCGAGGCGGCCGAGACCCTCGCCGGTCGCAACCTCGGCGATCTGCTCGAGCGCGAGCCCGATGCCGCGCTCGGCAACGGCGGCCTCGGTCGGCTCGCGGCCTGCTTCCTCGACTCGATGGCGAGCTTGGGCTTGCCCGCGTTCGGCTACGGGCTGCGCTACGAGTACGGCATGTTCGCCCAGCGACTCCACGACGGGCGCCAGACCGAAGAGCCCGACGACTGGCTGCGCAACGGCAACCCCTGGGAGCTGCCTCGACCCGAGGTCCGCTTTCATGTCGGCTTCGGCGGCCGCGTCGACACCGACGGGCACGAGCGTCGCTGGGAGCCGGGCGAAGAGCTCGACGCGACCGCCTACGACTTCATCGTCCCCGGCCACGGCACCCGCCGCGTCGCGGTCTTGCGCCTGTGGCAGGCGACCCCGACCCAGCCGATCGACCTGGCCGCGTTCTCGCGCGGCGACTACACGGCCGCGGGCGCGGCCAAGCGCAGCGCCGAGACCATCAACTGGGTGCTCTACCCCGACGACTCGACGCCCGCGGGTCGCGAGCTGCGGCTGCGCCAGGAGTACTTCTTGGTCAGCGCCTCGTTGCAAGACCTGATCGCCCGGCACCTCGCCGAGCACGGCAACCTCGACTCGCTCAGCGAGCGCGCGGCGATCCAGCTCAACGACACCCACCCGGCCCTGGCCGTGCCCGAGCTGCTGCGCCTGCTGATCGACGAGCACGGCATGAGCTGGGAGGCCGCGCTGGCCCAGGCCGAGGCCGCGCTCAGCTACACCAACCACACCTTGATGCCCGAGGCGCTCGAGACCTGGCCGGTGCGAATGCTCGAGGATCTGCTCCCGCGCCACCTCGAGATCATCTACGAGCTCAACGATCGCTGGCTGAGCCACGCTCGGGCCCGCTTCCCCGGCGACGACGCGTTGATCGCCCGGCTCTCGCTGATCGACGAGCACGGCGAGCGACGGGTTCGCATGGCCCCGCTCTCGATCATCGCCTCGCACCGGACCAACGGCGTCTCGGCCCTGCACTCGGAGCTGATGACCGAGACGATCTTCGCCGACTTCGCCAAGGTCGTGCCCGAGCGCTTTTGCAACGTGACCAACGGCGTGACCGCGCGCCGCTGGCTGGCCCAAGCCAACGCGCCGCTGGCCGCGATCCTCGATCGTCGGCTCGGGACCACGCCCGACTGGCGAACCCACCTCGATCGGCTCACCGAGCTCGCGGCGCTGGCCAAGGACCCCGAGCTGCGCGCCGAGGTGCTCGCCGCCAAGCAGATCAACAAGCGTCGGCTCGCCGATCGAATTCGGCGCGAGCTCGGCTTGGCCGTCGATCCCGAGAGCTTGTTCGACGTCCACATCAAGCGGATCCACGAGTACAAGCGCCAGCTGCTCAACATCATGCAGGTGGTCGCGCGCTACCAGGCGATCTGCGCCAACCCGCAGGCCGCTTGGGTCCCGCGCACGGTCGTGTTCGCGGGCAAGGCCGCGTCGGCCTACGTGATGGCCAAGACCATCATCCGGCTGATCCACGACGTCGCCCGGGTGGTCAACAGCGACCCGCGCGTCGATGGTCGGCTGCGCGTGGTGTTCTTGCCCAACTACGGAGTCTCGCTGGCCGAGGTCATCATCCCGGCCGCCGATCTCTCGCAGCAGATCTCGACCGCCGGGACCGAGGCCTCGGGCACTGGCAACATGAAGCTCGCGCTCAACGGCGCGCTGACGATCGGGACCTGGGACGGGGCCAACATCGAGATGGCCGAGGCGATCGGCCGCGAGCACTTCTTCTTGTTCGGGCTCGACGCCGACCAGATCACGGCCCTGCGCGCGCAGGGCTACACGCCGCGCCAGCACTACGAGCAAGAGCCGACCCTGCGTCGGGTGCTCGACGCGATCGCGAGCGGGACCTTCTCGCCCGGCGACGAGCACCGCTACCGCAACCTGGTCGAGGCGCTCTTGCACCGCGACGCTTACCTGCTGCTGGCCGACTTCGCCGACTACCTGCGCGCGCAAGCCCGCGTCGACCTGCGCTTTCGTCAGCCCGATCGCTGGGCCGAGCTGGCGATCCTCAACATCGCCGGCATGGGCAGGTTCTCGTCGGACCGAACGATCCGCGAGTACGCCCACAACATCTGGGGCATGCCCTGTCGCTGAGCCCTACCATGCTCTACGGCGACGAGATCGAGGCGCTGCTGGCCGCCGCTCACCCCGATCCCTTCGCGGTGCTCGGTCCCCACCTCGACGAGCGCGGGGTCTGGCTGCGGACCTTGCAACCTGGGGCGCTGGGCGTCGAGGTCCTCGACCGCGCGGGCGAGCCCGTCGCGGCGCTCGGATCGATCCACGCGCAAGGCTTGTTCGAAGGTCATGTCGCGTTCGAGCTGGCCGAGGCCCGGCTGCGCGCGGGCTATCGGCTCCGGGTCCACTACCCGCTCGGGCATCGCGAGGATCTCGACGATCCCTATCGCTTTGGCTCGAGCCTGGGTGAGCTCGATCGTCACTTGCTCGGCGAGGGCTCGCACCTGCGGCCCTGGCAGATCCTCGGCGCGCACCCGCTCGAACAAGACGGGATCGCGGGCGTCCGCTTCTGCGTCTGGGCCCCCAACGCCAGCCGCGTCTCGGTGATCGGCGAGTTCAACCAGTGGGACGCCCGTCGCCATCCGATGCGCCTTCACCCGGGCATCGGCGTCTGGGAGCTCTTCATCCCGGGGCTCGGGCTCGGTGCGATCTACAAGTACGAGCTGCGCACCCGCGAAGGCCAGGTGCTCCCGGGCAAGGCCGATCCTTACGCCTTCGCCTCGCAGCTGCGCCCCGACACCGCCAGCGTGGTCGCCCCGACCCCACGCCCGCGCGCCTTGCCGCCCGAGCGAGCGGCCGCCAACGATCGCGCGGCCGCGATCTCGATCTACGAGGTCCACCTCGGGTCGTGGCGACGCGGACCCGACAACGCGTTCTTGGACTGGGCCGCGATCGCCGAGCAGCTGCCGGCCTATGCCGCTTCGTTGGGCTTCACCCACATCGAGCTGCTGCCCTGCGCCGAGCACCCTTTCGATGGTTCGTGGGGCTACCAGGTCACGGCCATGTACGCCCCGACGGCTCGCTTCGGCGATCCGGCCGGCTTCGCCACGCTGGTCGAGGCCTGCCACGCGCAGGGCCTGGGCGTGATCTTGGACTGGGTCCCCGCCCACTTCCCCAACGACGCCCACGGCCTCGTCCACTTCGACGGCACCGCGCTCTACGAGTACGCCGACCCGCGCGAGGGCCTGCACGAGGATTGGAACACGCTGATCTACAATTTCGGGCGCAGCGAGGTCCGCAATTTCTTGGTCGGCAATGCGCTCTACTGGCTCGAGTGCTGGGGCCTCGATGGCCTGCGGGTCGACGCGGTCGCGTCGATGCTCTACCGCGACTACTCGCGGGCGCCGGGCGAGTGGATCGCCAACGTCCACGGCGGCCGCGAGAACCTCGAGGCCGTCGCGCTGCTGCGGCGGGTCAACGAGGTCGTCCGCCAGCACGCGCCCGGCAGCATGACGATGGCCGAAGAGTCGACGACCTGGCCGGGCGTGTCGCGGCCGATCGCCGAGGGCGGGCTCGGCTTTCACTTCAAGTGGAACATGGGCTGGATGCACGACAGCCTCGCCTACATGGCCGAGCAGGCCATCCATCGCCGCCACCACCACGACCGCATGACCTTCGCGCTGGTCTACGCCTACTCCGAGGACTTCGTGCTGCCGCTCTCGCACGACGAGGTCGTGCACGGCAAAGGCTCGCTGATCACCAAGATGACCGGCGAGGTCGAACAGCGCTTCGCCAACCTGCGGGCCTACTACGCGTTCATGTGGACCCACCCAGGCAAGAAGCTGCTCTTCATGGGCGGCGAGTTCGCCCAGGTCCGCGAGTGGAACCACGATCGCGCGCTCGACTGGCACCTGCTCGACCCAGCCCACGCGCGCCACCGCGAACACCGGGGTATCCAGGCGCTGATCCGCGATCTCAACGCGCTCTACCGCGAGCTGCCAGCCTTGCACGAGCTCGACTCCGAGCCTGCGGGCTTCGAGTGGATCGAGGCCGACGACGCCGAGCGCTCGGTGTTCGCGTTCATGCGCATGGACCGATCCGGCGCGCGCGTGCTGGTGGTCTGCAACTTCGAAGCGCGGAGCCATTCGGACTATCGCGTGGGTGTGCCCGAGCCCGGGGCCTGGTCGCTGCGCCTCGACACGCACGCGGCCGAGTACACGGGCGCCGACGCGAGCGAGCGGGCCAAGCCGAGCTCGCCAATCATCAGCGAACCCATCCCAGCCCATGGCCGCCCCCACTCGCTCGGCCTCGGGCTCGCGCCGCTCTGTGCTCTGATTTTCTCGGCCGACTCGCCCGCGAAGTGATCGCATGGACCCCAGCATCGAGCGCAGCGCTGGCTTGCCCTACCCGCTCGGGACCTCGCTGCACGCGGGTGGGGTCAACGTCGCGATCGTCTCGCGTCACGCCGAGGCGGTCGAGCTCTGCCTCTTCGACGCGGTCGGCGACGAGCGCCGGATCGAGCTGACCGAGCGCAGCCAAGACGTCTGGCATGGCTGGTTCCGAGGCGCCGGCATCGGCCCCGGCACGGTCTATGGCTTTCGAGTTCATGGCCCCTACGCGCCCCAGCAAGGCCACCGCTTCAACCCGCACAAGCTGCTGCTCGATCCCTACGCGCGCGAGATCGTCGGCCGCTTCGATTGGGATCCGCATCACTTCGGCCATGGCCCGAACCCGGGTGAGCTCGACCCACGCGACAACGCCGCGACCATGCTCAAGGCTCGCGTCGCCACGCCGCTCGCGAGCGAGCCCACGCGCGGCGTTCGGATCCCCGCGGCCGAGACCATCCTCTACGAGCTGCACGTCAAAGGCTTCAGCAAGCTGCTCGAGCGGGTGCCGGCCGAGCTGCGAGGCACCTACGCCGGGCTCGCGCATCCGGCCGCGATCGAGCACCTGCGGGCGCTCGGCGTCACCACGCTCTCGCTCTTGCCGGTCCACTTCGCGTTGTCCGAGCAACACCTCGACAAGCTCGGCCTGACCAACTACTGGGGCTACAACACGCTCGGCTGGTTCTGCCCGGATCCGCGGCTCTCGAGCCAGCCCGACGATCCCCACGCGACCCGGGTCGAGTTCCGGGCGATGGTCGACGCCCTGCACGAGGCCGGCTTCGAGGTCGTGCTCGACGTCGTCTACAACCACAGCGCCGAGGCGGGCGAGCTCGGCCCGACCCTGAGCCTGCGCGGGCTCGACAACGCCCTGTACTACCGGCTGCGCAGCGACGATCGCTCGCGCAACCTCGACTGGACCGGCTGCGGCAACACCTTGAACTTCGACCACGCGCCGGTCGTGCAGCTGGTGCTCGACTCGCTGCGCGAGTGGGTCGAGGTCATGGGCGTCGACGGGTTTCGCTTCGACCTCGCGCCGATCCTCGGTCGCGCGGCCCGAGCCGGCGGCTTCGATCCCGACAGCCCGCTCTTGGTCGCGCTCGGCCAAGACCCGATCCTCGCCCGCGCCAAGCTGATCGCCGAGCCTTGGGATCTCGGGCCCGAGGGCTACCAGCTCGGCCGCTTCCCCGAGCGCTGGATGGAGTGGAACGATCGCTTTCGCGACGACCTGCGCCAGTTTTGGTTGCAGCGCAGCGTCGGTCGTGGCGAGTTCGCCCGCCGCCTCGCTGGCTCGAGCGATCGCTTTCACCACGGCCTGCGCAGCCCGAGCGCCTCGGTCAACTTCATCACGGCCCACGACGGCTTCACCCTCGCCGACCTGGTCAGCTACGCGCGCAAGCACAACCTCGCCAACGGCGAGGACAACCGCGACGGCCACGATCACGGCTTTGGCAACAACTGCGGGATCGAAGGGCCGAGCGACGAGCCTTCGATCGTCGCTCGCCGTGCTCGCCTGCGCCGGGCCCTGATCGTCAGCCTCCTGCTCGCCCAGGGCACGCCGATGCTGCTCGCCGGTGACGAGCTCGGCAATGGCCAGGCCGGCAACAACAACGCCTATTGTCAGGACAACCCGATCGCCTGGCTCGACTGGTCGCAGGTCGACGCCGAGCTGCTCGAGTTCGTCCGCGCCTGCGTCGAGCTGCGCCGCACGCATCCGGCCTTGCGCCGCGACGCCTGGCTGCGCGACATCGAGGACGACCGCGACGAAGACGACCTGCGCGTGCAGTGGCGTCGGCCCGAGGGCGCGGCCATGCGCGTCGAGGACTGGAACGACCCCGCGCGCCACGGCCTCGGCGTCCACCTCGAGGATCCCGACGACGACCTGCTGCTGCTCTTCAACGCCGAGCTCGAGCCGATCGAGTTCACGCTCCCCGCCGGCGACTGGTCGCTGCTGCTCGAGAGCGAGCAGCCCCGCTTCGGCCCGAGCGCCAACGCCCGAGTCGAGCGCGGCTCGCTGCGCGTCCCTGGCGAGTCGGTCTTCGTCTTGTCCCGCGCTCCAAACCGCTCGCCGCTCTAGAACCATGACCACGACTTCGATCACTCCCGCGCGCAGCATGGGCGTCCTGCTCCACCCGACCTCGCTCCCCGGTCCGCACGGGATCGGCGATCTGGGACCCTCGGCCCGGCACTTCGTCGACTGGCTGCACGAGGCCGGCCAGAGCGTCTGGCAGGTGCTCCCGCTCAACCCGATCGGCCCCGGCAATTCGCCCTACGCGAGCGTGTCGGTGTTCGCCGGCAGCCCGCTGCTGGTCGCGCTCGAGCCCATGATCGAGGCCGGCTGGCTCGCGCCGCCCACTCGCGAAGAGCTCGCCCGCTTCGACGCACGCCGGGTCGACTTCGGCCAGGTCATCCCCTGGCGAATGGCCAAGCTGCGCAGCGCCGCGATCGGTTTTTTCACCAACGCTGGCAGCGAAGAGCGCGAGGCCTTCGCCGCCTACGTCGTCGCCGAGGCCGAGTGGCTCGAAGACTACGCGCTCTTCATGGCGATCGACGCCGAGCAGCAGGCGCTCGCCGGGGGCCACCTCGACTGGCAACGCTGGCCGCGAGCGCTGGCCCGGCGCGAGCCCGCAGCGATGGCGCAAGCCCGCGAGCGCCTCGCCGCCGAGCTCGAGTTCTGGCGCTTCGTTCAGTTCTGCTTCGACCGCCAGTGGCAGGCGCTGCGCCGCTACGCCAACGAGCGAGGGATCGCGCTGGTCGGCGACATGCCGATCTTCGTCGCGGGCCATGGCGCCGACGCGTGGAGCCGGCCCGATCTCTACCGCTTCGACGAGAACCTCGAGCCCCAGGTCGTCGCCGGCGTCCCGCCCGATTTCTTCTCCGCGACCGGCCAGCGCTGGGGCAACCCGCTCTACGACTGGCAAGCGATGGCCGCCGAGGGCTACGCTTGGTGGATCGCCCGAGTCCGCCGCCAGCTCGCGCTCGCCGACATCGTCCGCGTCGATCACTTTCGCGGCTTCGTCGACTTCTGGGAGATCCCCGCCAGCAGCCCCACCGCGATCGACGGCCGTTGGGTCCCGGGTCCCGGCGCGGCCTTGTTCGAAGCGCTCGAGCAAGCGCTCGGCAGCCTGCCGGTGATCGCCGAGGACCTCGGCATCATCACCGCCGAGGTCGAGGCCTTGCGCGATCGCTTTGCGCTGCCGGGCATGAAGATCGTGCAATTCGGCTTTTCGGCCGCCGCCGAGCACCCCTTCTTGCCGCACAATTATGTGGCCAAGAGCGTGGCCTATACCGGCACCCACGACAACGACACGATCCACGGCTGGTACGCGAGCGCGCCCGAGCGCGAGCAAGCCTTCGCCCGCGCCTACCTCAACTTGGGCAAGCACGAGCTGCGACACCTGCACTGGGCGATGATCCGGGCGCTCGCGGGCTCGGTCGCGAGCATGGTCGTGGTCCCGATGCAGGACGTGCTCGGCCTCGACGGCAGCCATCGAATGAACGTGCCTGGGTTGACCGAGTGTTGGACCTGGCGCTTCGCCTGGCCCATGGTCGAGGCCGGGACCGCCGACATGCTGGCGCGGATCGGGGCGACCTTTGGCCGTGGTCGCTTCGATCGTCTCGGGCTCGGCTGAAGGAGTCCGCGAACGGATCGCCAAGGATCCTTCGCGGATGATCGTGTGCACGATGGACGGGCTTCACGGTGGGAAGAAGGGTCCCCCGCTCGGGCTCAAACACGTCGCCCTTCGAATCGCGGGTGCTCTCTCCCTGGTTGGCGCTCTTCTGCAGATCGAGAGGCTCGTGCGTCGAAGCCAGGGGCTCGACTCGCCTCGGAGGGACCCTTCTTCCCCCCGCGCGCCTTCGAACTCGATTGCCGACTCCGTCCTCCACAGGGACCGCAAGATCCACAGACTCTTCGACGCGAAGCCTCGAGTCTGCGTGCTGCCGATCCGAGCTCTCACGCAAACTGTTGGAGACGGCGAGGACCCTCGAAGGCAAAGGCGGGCGGGGGGAAAGAGGGTCGCTCCGAGGCGAGTCGAGCCCCTGGCTTGCGTGCAAGAGCCTCGCGGTCGCCCGAGATCACCAACCAGGGAGAGGGCATCGGCGATTCGAAGGGCGACGTGTTTGAGCCCGAGCGGGCGACCCTCTTTCCCACCGCAGAGCCTGGTTGTCGAAGTCGCGATCGTCCGCGAAGGATCCACCGAGTCAGCGCCCGCGAAAGATCCGACTCACGAGAGTGCGCGACAACGCCCGATGCAAGCCAGCCGCGGCCAGTCGTATTCTCGCCCGATGCAAACCCCAACCGCGACGTTCATGAGTCGAACCATCCTCGCGCTGGTCTGCGCGAGCAGCTTGGTGCTCGCCTGCTCGAGCGAGCCCGCGAAGCAAGACACCAAGGCCAAGCCCGAGGCCAAGCAGCCCGAGCCCGCCAAGCCGAGCGAGCCGGACACCAAGCAACCCGCCACCAAGGCGCCCGAGCCCGAGCTCGCCAAGCCCGAGCCCGAGCTCGTCGAACCAACGCCGACTCCAGCGATCTCGACCGGCGAGTGCGACGAGGCCCAGGCGGCCATCTCCAAGCAGGCCGACGAGCGCGCCGCCCCTTGGTCGATCGCCCAGCACCTCGAGAAGAACTTCCCGGACATGAAGGTCTCGTGGCTGATGAAAGAGACCCCTTATCAAAATTACGTGGTCAAGACCGGCGCGACCAACTTCGGCCGCTGCAATGACGCGGGCTGCTATCTCTTCGCGGCACCGACCGCGGTGATCGAGGCGGCGGTCGAGAAGTCGATCACCGGCGACACCCACGACGCCGCCCTGCTCGGCGAAGCGCTCGGCTTGCCCGCTGCCAACTTCGAGGGGCCGCTGCGCATGATGACCCTCGATCTCGCCGCCACCCACTCGTGCGTCCGGCTGCCAGTCGACGAGGATCCCGGCGTGTGGAAGTGCAAGAGCGACGAGGACAAAGACTGCTTCAAGTTCGGTGGCTACACCTCGGGCGAAGTGCCCGAGCTGATGGTCATCAACGCCCCGGTCGCCGACGCGACGCTGCGCGAGATCCCATGAGCGAAGAGGTCGTCTATCAGAGCCCGCTCATGTACCGGCTGTTGCGCGAGCAGGGCGAACTCGTCATCGAGGTCGTCGTCGGTGGCTTCGCGATGTCGGCGGTGCGCGTGCGCCTGAGCGCCGACGAGGCCCAGGCCTACGCGAGCGAGGGCAGCCGGGCCAGCGATCGACTGGCCAACGCGATCATGGCCGATCCGCCCTTCGGCGGTCGGTCTACCCCGGCGCCCGACTGAGCGCCCGAGCGCTCAGCGAAGCAGCGCCTGATACAAGTTCAGATACTCGCCCGCCGAGCGCCGCCAGCTCCAGTCGCGCCGCATCCCGGCTCGTTGGATGTTTCGCCAGCCCTCGGGGTGCTGGCGAAACATCCACGCCGCCCGCGAGAGCGCCCAGTGCAGGCCCATCGCGGTCGGGTGTTCGAACACGAAGCCGGTCCCCTCGCCCCGGGCCAAGCCGGCGTCGCCGGGATCGTGGACGGTGTCGGCGAGGCCACCGGTCTTGTGCACGACCGGCACGGTCCCGCAGCGCATCGCGTACATCTGCGTCAGCCCGCAAGGCTCGAAGCGGCTCGGGACCAAGAGCGCGTCGCAGCCGGCGATGATCTTGTGCGAGAGCGGGACGTCGAAGGCGATCTGCGTGCGAACGGTGTGGGTGTGGTGGCGGGCCGCGAGCTGAAACGCCTCTTCGAGCTTGGGGCCGCCGCTACCGAGCACGACCAAGCGCGCGGGCAAGCGCTCGAGCGCGGGCGCGAGCTCGGCGACCAGGTCGAGGCCCTTTTGCGTGGTCATGCGACTGACGACGCCGAGCAGCGGGACCCTGGGCAGCTCGGGCCAGTCGCAGATCCGCAGCAGCTCGGCCCGCACCGCTCGCTTGGCGTCGAGGTGATCGGCGTCGTAGTGGCTGCCGATGTGCGGGTCCGAGCTCGGGTTCCACTCGTCGGTGTCGATGCCGTTGAGCAGCCCGAAGATCCTTCGCTGGCGCAGGAAGCCGTCGAGGTTGGCGCCAAACTGCTCGGTCTTGATCTCGCGCGCGTAGGTCGGGCTGACCGTGGTCACCGCGTCGGCCGTGGCGATGCCGCCCTTGAGCAGGTTGATCGCGTCGTACCACTCGAAGGCCTCGGGGTTGAACACCTCCCAGGGCAGGCCGGTCAGCGGCAGCAGCTCCTTCGAGCACACGCCTTGGTAGACCAGGTTGTGCAGGGTCAAGACCGTGCGCGTGCGCGGGTGGAGGCCGCGAGCGTTGGTCGCGATCAAGCCAGGGATCAACGCCGCGTGCCAGTCGTGCGCATGGAGGATGTCGACCGGCCCGCCCATCAGCTGCGACGCGACGCCGACGACCGCCTTGCAGAGCAAGATGAAGCGCAGCACGTCGTCGTCGTGGCCGTAGATGCCCTCGCGGTCGAAGGCCGAGTCGTTGGCGGCGAACAAGGTCGGCGCGCGGCCGGGCCGATCGAGCCGCAAGAAGCGAACCCTGGCCGTGGCCGGGCCGAGCGCGACGTCGGCGACGATGCCCGTGTCCTGCGGCGTCAGCCCCTGCTTGGCCAGCGCCTGCTTGGCGGCGCGGTAGTAGGGCAGCACGACCGCCGCCTCGACGTTCGGATGGGCCCGGCCGAGCGCGTCGGGCAACGCCCCGACCACGTCACCGAGGCCGCCGGTCTTCGCCCAGGGGGCACACTCGCTCGACACATGGAGGATTCGCATGGGTGGCCGAGGATCCCACGAAGCTCGGGCTGGCGATACTGAATCTCGACCGCTCGGTCGGCCCGCCAGGTCGGGCCGCCGGGCATCGCGGGCATGACCCGTCACGCTGGCCGGTGACGTGATTGGGCATGCCGGTGACCAATCACGTCACTCTCGAGTTTCCATGTGGCTCGGAACTGCGAAATTCGAGTTCGGCGAGCGAAGCGAAGCTCAAAGTGTCTACATTTAGATCTGTCATGGTGCATCCATTTTGGCTATCCATGCCGAATGCCCAAGACGATTCTGTGCCATTCATGGTCGGCAGCGCTCGCGCTGCTGATGCTCGGAGCCTGCACCGACGACAGCGGTCGAACCGACGAAGTCGGCGACACCGAGACCTCGACGAGCGGCGACACGACCGACACGACCGACTCGTCCGAGTCGTCGACGACCGACTCCTCGACCACCGACGCTTCGACGACCGACTCCTCGACCACCGACTCCTCGACCACCGACACGACCGAGACGACCACCGACACGACCTCCGGCGGCGTGTGTGGTGATGGCACGCTCGACGATGGCGAGGCCTGCGACAACGGCCCCGACAACGCCGACGACGCCGAGTGCACCAGCGCGTGTGCGCTCGCGGCCTGCGGCGACGGCCTCGTCCACGCGGGCGTCGAGGCTTGCGACGACGGCAACGCCGAGAACACCGACGGCTGCCTCGACACCTGCGTGGTCGCGAGCTGCGGCGACGGCTTCGTCTATGACGGCTTCGAGGCGTGCGACGGCATGGGCGAGAGCGCCGAGTGCAACGTCGACTGCACCCCGGCTGCCTGCGGCGACTCGGTCCTCAACATCAGCGCCGGCGAGGAGTGTGACGACGGCGGGATGATGGCCGGTGACTTCTGCGATGCCGCGTGCGCGGTCGAGATCGTCGAGCTGGGCTACACCGGCGCGATGCAGATGCTCAGCTTGCCCGACTGGGCCTCGGGCGCGCGCATCGAGGCGTGGGGCGCCCAAGGTGGCGGCGCGAAGTGCTGCGACAACACGATCCAGGACGACGGCGGTCGCGGTGGCTACGTCGTCGGCACCTACGACATCGCAGGCGGCGAGACGCTCTACGTCTATGTCGGGGGCGAGGGCCAGACCGAAGGCGCCCCCGGCTGGAACGGAGGCGGCACGGGTGGCCAGTGGGGCGCCGGCGGTGGCGGTGCCACCGACGTGCGCGTCGGCGGTCAAACCCTCGCTGAGCGCATCATCGTTGCGGGTGGCGGTGGCGGTGGGAACTGTGGCTGCCCCGAGCACGGCGCGGGCGGTGGCGGTGGTGGCACGTTGGGCGACGGCGGGACCAACGGCGGCGGCGGCTTCACGCCGGGCGGTGGCGGCACGCAGAACGCGGGCGGCACCGCCGGGTCGGGCCCTGGCGCTGCGGGTCAGCTCGGCGTCGGTGGTGGAGCGAATGGAAGCACCTATCACGTCGGCGCGGGTGGTGGCGGCTACTATGGCGGCGGCGGAGCCTATGCTGCCGGCGGTGGCGGTGGCTCGTCGTGGTTCGGCAATGGCACCGATACGATGACCACGGCGAATCAGCAGGCCAACGATGGCAAGGTGACCATCGAAGCGCTGCCCTGACGTTGTTGCAGAAGGATGCCCGGTCGCGTCGGCGGCCGGGCGCTTTCGTGTTCGGAGTCTGCGATCCGCGGTATGGCGATGGATGCTTCGCTATGGGTCCTTCGCGATGGATCCTTCGCGGTCGATCGGGTTCTCGATGGAGGGGCTTCACGGGGGGAAGAAGGGTCCCCCGCTCGGGCTCAGACACGTCGCCCTTCGAATCGCCGATGCCCTCTCCCTGTTTGGCGATCTTCCGAAGATCGTAGCGCTCGCGCATCGAAGCCAGGGGCTCGACTCGCCTCGGAGGGACCCTTCTTCCCCCCGCGCGCCTTCGAATTCGGTTGCTGGCTCCGTCCACCACAGGGACCGCAAAATTCACCGCTTCGGTGCGCGATCGCAATGATCGTCATGGCACGTCCTCGTCGAG
>JAMHUH010000366.1:0-5354 GCA_035904925.1 Nannocystaceae bacterium | reverse complement strand
AGGCTCGCGGGGCTGCTCGAGGTCAACGCGCTGCCGGGCCTTCACCTGCACGCGCTGCCGACCTCGGGTGCACCGCAGCCGGTGTTCGAAGCCTTCGTCGCCTACTGCATGCAGCTGCCAGGCGCGCCGCCGATCTGCGCCGACGTTCGGGTTTGAGCCGGACGAACACGGCTCACGCGCCCGGCTCGGGCTCGAGCGGGCCGAGATCGAGCCGGCGATGATCGGCGAGCAAGCAGCGATCTTGGGCGACGCCGATGCCCTCGGCGAGCAGCGCGTTGGCGACCTCGTCGTTGCGGATGCCCTGCTGAAACCAGACCAGCTTGGGCCGCGGCTGCATGGCGAGGATCTCGGGCAGGTGGCGAGGCAGCAGCTCGGGCAGACGGAACACGTCGAGGATGTCGATGGGCTGACCCGCGAGCTCGGCCAAGGTCGCGCGGAAGGGCTCGCCCCAGGCCGTCGCACCAACATGGTTGGGGTTGACCGGGAAGATCCGATAGCCCTGTTGGTGCATGTAGTCGGGCACGTAGAAGCCGGCCCGGAAGCGATCGGTCGAGGCCCCGAGCACCGCGATGGTCCGGTGGGTCTTCAGGATCGCACGGACCTGCTCGAGCCCTTGGATTTGTTCCGTCATGGCAGGGCCCCATGGTGCCAGCGATGCGCGCGAGCTCGCAACCGCGAATCCGGGCGCGCGCTCGCGCCGGTTGGCGCGCTCGATCAATTCGGCTTGGCGTGGCGCCCGAACCAAAAGTCCCAGAGCCCGGTCAGCGAGAAGAGCACGCTGTGTTGGCGTTGCGCCAAGCCTGGGCCGTCGTCGGTCGTCGCCGCGCCGCGATAGAAGAAGCCCGCCGCCGCGGTCGACTGGTCGAAGCGATACTCGGCGCGCAAGAGCAGGTGATCCCAGAGCCACAGGTTGGCGCTCGCGGTCCCGCTCAGCAGCCACTGCGGCACACCCAAGAAGCGACCGTCGCGATCCCAGACCACGTCGGGGCGCAGGGCCAGCTCGAGCCGGACCTCGTCGCGCTCGACCAGGGTCCCGCGGGCGAGCAGGCCGCCGGCCATGTAGAAATTTTGATCCGCCTTGCGGCGGCCTGGGTTCTCGATGCCGACGTCCCAGACCCCCGCCAAGGCGAAGCGCGGATTCATCTGCCAGGTGACCACCGTGTCCGACAAGATCAGCCAGTCTTCGGGCTTGATCGAAGGACCCTCGGGGCCGACGTAGAGGTTGGTGGTCAGGTTGAGCGCCCGGATGTGCTCGCGCGGCTTGGGGTGATCGTAGGCCAAGCTGAGGACGCCGCTCGGGACCTTGTTGGCGTCGGCATAGGTTTGAAAGCCGTTGACGACCCAGCCCGACAAGGTCAGGCCACCGGGGATCGTTTGGCTGACGCGCGCGCCGGCCAGGTAGTAGGGCGTGGCGTTGCCCTGCCACATCGGCGTGTAGTTGGGGTTGCGATAGGACCAGAACGACGAGAGCCCGATCGGACTCTCGAACACGCCTGCGCCGATCGAGGTCTTCGACTTGCGGATCCGAACCCCGACGTTGGCCAGCGCGATGTGCTTGAACACCTCGACCCCGGCGTAGCGGCTCTCGGCCCCGCCGGGCGTGGGCTCGGCCGCGACCAAGGCATCGACCGCTGGGCCGGCGTGGATGCCCAGCTCGAACCACCAGGGCTCGGCGTCGTTGACCGGATGCCGGATGAACGCACCAACCATGTTGGGCGTGATCTCGCCCGAGCGCGGGATGGTCACGAAGCCACGCGTGACGTGGTTGTCGGGCAGGTTCGAGTTGACCACGTAGGCGATGTCGGCGAAGAGCTCGAACTGCCAGGTCCGCGCGGGCTCGGGCTCGGGTTCGGGCGCTCGCGGAGCGAGCTCGAGGGGAGCCGTGGGCTCGGGCTCGGGCTCGGCTTCGGGTTCGGGGCTCGCCGTGATCGCGACGACGCGCACGGACTCCGAGCGTGGCTCGGCGTCATCGGGCGGACCGAGCAGCGCGAGCAGGAGCAGCGGTGGCGCAGCGATCATCCGGGCCGCAGTATCGACACGATCGCGCTCGCGATTCCATCGAGAAGTTCAGCCGTGGTAACCCCGACGCGCAGGCAGGCGTAGCCGCCTCGCCAGATCGGTGCGCATGATGAGCTCCCCCTCGCGTCCACACACCCGCTCGGCCCTCGCCCTCTCGTCTTGGTCGAGCCTGGCCGATCGCCAGCCTGTTCATGCCCTCGTCGCCGGTGTCGATCTCGTGCTGATCCGCTGGGACGATCGCGTGTCGCTGCTCTACGGCCGCTGCTTGCATCGTGGCGCGCTGCTCAGCGACGGCCGGGTCGAGGGGCCCAACTTGATCTGTGGGCTGCACGACTGGGACTACCGGCTCGACTCGGGCGTGAGCGCCTACAGCAACCATGAGGTGCTGCACAAGTTCGACGCCTGGATCGATCACGAGGCCGACGCGGTGATGGTCGACGAAGCCGAGATCGCGGCTTGGGCCGAGGCGCACCCGCAGCCCTACGATCGCTCGGCCTACCTGGGTGCCTTCGACGACGTCCACGGCGCGGCCGAGGAGCCCTTCAACGCGCGGATCCGTGCGCTCGCGCGCTCGGGCCTGAGCCTGACCGGCCACCACGGTCCGACCTCGGCGATGGGCGTGCCGCTGACCGAGCTGCCGCGCTGGTCGGACATCCAATTCGTGACCGCGCAGCTGGCCCGCAAGCCCAAGCTCGACGACGCCCCGATCGCGACCGAGCTAGTGATCGGGCCCAAGGCTCGCAAGCCGCTGCACCTCGCGATCCCCTTGTTCGTCAGCGACATGAGCTTCGGCTCGCTCAGCGAGGAGGCCAAGCTCGCGCTCGCGCGTGGGGCCGAGCTGGCCGGCACGGGCATCTGCTCGGGCGAGGGCGGCATGCTGCCCGAGGAGCAGCAGGCCAACTCGCGCTACTTCTACGAGCTGGCCTCGGCCCGCTTTGGCTGGTCGCTCGACAAGGTCGCGCGCTGCCAGGCATTTCACTTCAAAGGCGGGCAGGGGGCCAAGACCGGCACGGGCGGCCACCTGCCGGGCGCGAAGGTCAGCGGCAAGATCGCCCAGGTCCGCGGCTTGCCCGAGGGCCAGCCCGCGATCAGTCCGGCGACCTTCCCCGATCTGCACGGCGTCGGCGACTTTCGCCGGGTCGCCGACGAGGTCCGCGAGGTCAGCGGAGGCATCCCGATCGGCTTCAAGCTGTCGGCCCAGCACATCGAGGACGACATCGACTTCGCGCTCGCGGTCGGCTGCGACTACATCATCCTCGACGGTCGCGGCGGCGGGACCGGGGCCGCGCCGGACCTCTTCAAGGCCAACATCTCGGTCCCGACCATCCCGGCGCTGGCGCGTGCGCGTCGCCACCTCGACGAGCGTCGGCCCGATCGCAGCGTCACCTTGATCATCACCGGCGGTCTGCGGACCGAGGCGGACTTTTGCAAGGCGCTCGCGCTCGGGGCCGAGGGCGTGGCCCTGGCCAATTCGGCGCTTCAGGCGATTGGCTGCCTGGGCATGCGGGCCTGTCATACTAACAATTGCCCGGTCGGCATTGCCACACAAAAGCCGCATTTGCGGGCCCGGCTGGACATCGAACAATCGGCCCGGCAATTGGCCACTTTCTTCGAATCGAGCGTCGAATTGATGAAGATCATGGCCCGCGCCTGTGGCCACGATCGCCTCGACGAATTCACGATCGGCGACCTGACCACCTGGCAGCGCGACATGGCCTATTTGACCGGCATTCGCTACGGCGGGGTGGTTCAGCCATGAGCGAGGCCAAGCCCAAGCGGAGCGAGGCGCTGCGTTGGTACAAGGTCGCCGAGCTCGACGACTTGCCCGAGGGCCGGGTCAAGACCGTCGCGTGTGGCAACCAATCGGTCTGCTTGACCCACCACGATGGCAAGTATGGCGCGCTCGATAAC
The DNA here is from genome assembly GCA_035904925.1 of Nannocystaceae bacterium. Taxonomy (GTDB): domain Bacteria; phylum Myxococcota_A; class Polyangia; order Nannocystales; family Nannocystaceae; genus Plesiocystis. Next base: position 1,424 of record JAMHUH010000366.1, on the reverse strand, counting down.
GCTTGCCCGCATCAAGGCGGCCCGCTCGGCGAGGGCTCGATCGAGAAGGGCTGGCTGCGCTGCCCCTGGCATGGTTGGGACTACGATCCGCTGACCGGCCGCAGCCCGGGCGCTTTCGAAGATGGGCTCGAGACCTTCCCGGTCGAGGTCCACGACGACGGGGTCTGGGTCGGCATGCCGCCCGAGCCCGAGCGGCCCGCGACCATCAGCGATCGCATGGTCGAGACCATGGTCGAGTGGGGCGTGCGCTGGGTGTTCGGCATGGTCGGCCACTCCAACCTCGGCCTCGCCGACGCGATTCGCCGCCGCTGCGAGCAGGACGACGAGCGGCTGCGCTACGTCGGGATCCGCCACGAGGGCGCGGCCGCGTTCGCGGTCTCGGCCTACGGCAAGCTGACCGGGCGACCCGCGGCCGCGCTCGCGATCGCGGGCCCGGGCGCGACCAACCTTTTGACCGGGCTCTGGGACGCCCACGTCGATCATGCGCCCGCGCTGGCGCTGACCGGCCAGGTCCAGACCCAGGTGCTCGGGCGCGGGGCCTTTCAAGAGATTCCGCTGGCCAAGGCCTTCGCCGAGGTCGCTCGCTTCAGCCACGCGGTCTTGCACGCGAGCAACCATGTCGAGCTGATGAACCTCGCCTGCAAGCACGCGCTGCTCGAGCAGAACGTCGCCCACTTGATCTTCCCCGACGAGGTTCAAAACCTCCCGGCCGCGGCCGAGACCAAGCCCGGCACGCCCGAGGGGCGGATGCCCCGACTCGACATCTCGCCCGATCCTCGCTCCTTCGCCGAGGCCGAGCAGCAGCTGCGCGCGGCCAAGCGCCCGGTGATCATCGTCGGCTACGGCGCCCGCGAGGACATGGCCGCGATCACCTCGCTGGCCGAGCGCCTGAACGCGCCGGTCATCACCACGTTCAAGGCCAAGGGCCAGATCAGCGATCACCACCCGCTCGGCTGCGGCGTGCTCGGTCGCAGCGGCACGCCGATCGCGAGCTGGTTCATGAACGAGTGCGACCTGCTGGTCGTGTTCGGGGCCAGCTTCTCCAACCACACCGGGATCTCGGCCAAGCACCCGATCGTTCAGGTCGACTGGGATCGCGCGGCGCTCGGTCGTTTTCATCCGGTCACGGTGCCGGTCTGGGGCGCGATCGCTCCGACGGTCGCGGCCTTGCTCGCGGGTGATCTCGGGCTCGCGATCAAGCACGATCAACGCGACGAGGTCGCGTCGCGCTGGGCGCTGTGGCGGGCCGAGAAGCGCAGCCGAACCAACGACGACCGCGGTCGAGGCGTCGCCTCTGCGGCGGTGTTCGAGGCGCTCGGTCGGCTGGTCCCGGCCGACGCGATCATCCCGGTCGACGTGGGCAACAACACCTACTCGTTCGGGCGCTACTTCGAGTGTCGAGACCAGCGCGTGTTGATGTCGGG
>JAMHUH010000365.1:0-20170 GCA_035904925.1 Nannocystaceae bacterium | reverse complement strand
GGAACTTCGGCCTCGCCGCGGGCGGCTTCGGCGGGATGCTGATCGCGGTCCTGCTCATGGCCACGCTCTATCTGACGATGATCTTCTCGATCGCCGAGATGGCCACGATGATGCCGGTCGCGGGCGGCCCCTATGCGTTCGGCCCTATCGCACGCCCGGCTATCCCTTCACGCCCGCGATCGCGTTGATCCTGATCGTGCTCGCGTCGAGCTCGACCGTGTTCTATGGCGGCGCGGCGGCCTTCGGGGTCGGCGGGACGGCGATCGTGTTCGTGATCGGCTTGGCCTACTTCGGGCTCTATAGCCGGCATCGGCTGATCGCCAGCGCGCCCGAGGAAGAGGCCGCGTTGATCGAGGCGGCCGAGCGCGAGCTCGGCCAGGCCTGAGCCTGGCTAGGCGTCGGCGATGACGATCACGCGATCGGCCGCGTCGAGCGTGAAGCAGCGCGACTTGTGCGGGTTGATGATCACGCCATAGCCCTGGCTCGAGTCGCTCGCCTGGCTGGCGATCCGCACGCCGATCACGACCTGCTGCTTGCGCTGGCCGGCCTCGATCAGCGTGTGCATGTCGATCTCGCGGCCCGTGACCACGTAGTCGGCGGCCGGTCGCAGATAGATCTCGGAGCCCTCGGGATCGAAGATCTCGGCGAAGACCGCCGCGAGGTCGGGGTTCTCGGCGATCTGGGCGAGCAGCAAGCCGATGAACTGATCGCTGATGATGAAGTCGTCGGCCCGCGCGACCTCGGCGAGGTCGCGGCTACGAAGGTCGCGCATCTCGCTGACGACCGAGAAGGGCCGCCGAAGGCCCTCGGCGATGTCGCGCAAGTGCAAGAGCGCGACGAGGACCTGGGCGTCGGCCTCGGTCGCGACGTCGATGCGATCGGGCGGCAGGACCATGACGTGGTTCCAGGTCTTCAAGTCGAGGGCATCGAGGACCCGGCGATCGGCGACGTCGCCCATGCGCTGGCCGAGCTCGACCCGGCTCAGGCTCGGGGCCAAGGTTGCGATCGCGCTCGCGGCTTCGGGATCGGCCGTGACCACCAGCAGCTCCGAGCCCGCGCTCGAGTAGGCGTCGATGCCGGAGACGATCGCGGGCACGCGCGCGTTCCAGCCCAGGATCAAGGTCCGCTCGGGCATCGCGGCCGAGCTCGGCGCGCTCACGATCGCGGCCTCGTCGACCGGACCCGACCAGGGCGAGCGCACGCAGGCGTCGTCGTCGTCCGCGATCAAGATCAGCTTCTCGCCGGCCGTGATGACTCGATCCATGTCTGGCCGCAGCAGCACCCGGCCCTCGCAGTCTTGCACGCCGATCGGCGTGCGAGCCTCGAACTGATGCAGCGCCTGGCCGAAGCCGAGCCCGACGACCGGACCGGCGTCGACGAAGTAGACCTCGTTGCCGTTGAAGCCGAGCAGCTCTTCGTAGACGACCGAGAGCCCCGATTGCAGGCAGGTCTGCACGGCGATCTTGGCGATCAGGTCGGAGATCTCGAGCACCTCGATCCGACGCTCGCCGGTCAGACGCGCGACCTTGATGTTTCGCGGGTCGCGGATCTCGGTCACGATGTGCTGCTTGCGACCGGGCTCGGGCGTGGTCCGACCGACGGAGAGCAGGGTCCGCACGACCTGGGTGTCGTCACGCGCCGCCTCGGACGCGAGGATGACGATCGCCTGGGCGCGCTCGGGCGCGACCGTGCCGAGCGTGGCCGGATCGGTCGGGTCGCCCGAGCGCACGACCACGCGCATGCGCCCGGTCCGGTGCAGCTTGGCGGCCAGCTCGTCCTCCATCCAGACCTTGTCGTGGTCGGCGTAGACGACGATGCAGCCGCGTCGGCGTCCGCCGTGGGCGGCGGCGAGCTCATGAATGATCGTGAAGATCCGTTGCGACCAACCGAGGACCAGGATGTGGTCGTGCTCGAGCACGCGCGAGTCGCCGCGCCGCAGCGCGTCGAAGCGCCGCGACACGCTCGAGACCAAGACGGCGACCAAGCTGCCGATCAGCATGATCCCGCCGATCGTCGCGACCATCATGATCGCCCGCCAGCCCGGACCGCTCTCGTCACCGGTGATCGTGCCGGGGTCGATCGCGTGCATGAGCGTGAGCCAGACCAGCTCGGCGAAGCTGATCGCCTCGCCGCTCTCGTTGGTCGGGACCAAGTCGAGCAGCACGACCCCGACCGAGATCGCGAACACGACCGTCAGCGAGACCAGCAGGTGCCAGCCCAAGAGCGGCCCGGCCCCGCGCGCCATCAAGGCGTCGAAGCGATAGCGAAAGTGATCGCGGAGCGTCGGTCGGGTCACGGCTTGGCCGCCAGGAAGTCGCCGGTCGTGTCGACGCAGGCGATCTGGTTGAAGCTATCGGGCCCGGCGCCGAGCTTGTAGCGAACGTCGCTGATCGCCCGCACGAAGAGCTGGTCGGGGCACAGGTCGCGGGTCTGATCCTCGACGCAGTCCCCGACCATCTCGCTGGGCTCGGACGCCGCGTCGATCTTGCCGACCTCGTTGCCGGCCTCGCGCTCGCACCAGATCCGCAGCTTGAGCTTGCAGGCGTCGCCGATCATGCTCGGCTCGGCCTTACCAAGGGTCATCCGCTCGGCGCCCGCGGCCGGATCCCAGGTGTCCTTGCTCGGCACCGACTCGGTCCGCCACAGCGGCAGCTCGCAGCGCAGGTCGGGCGAGTCGAGCAGGGCTTGGCCCGCGCGGATCTCCAGCGAGACCGCGCCCTTGCTGATCTTGGTCTTGGGCAGCTTGGCCGGGTCGACGGTCCACTTGGTCGCGCTGCCGCTCCACTTGATGCAGGCCAGCTCGTTCTCGGCCAGCTTGGCTTGCAGGGCTGCGTCCTTGTCTTGCTCGCTGCCGATCTCGGGCACCAGCCGCTCGGGCACCCAGAACTTGGTCGTCAGCGTGCCCTGGTCGAGCTTCATGGTCCCGCTGCACTCGAAGTCGCCGACGATCCCGGTCGAGTCGACCAGCTTGGCGTCGCGGATCAGCAGGTCGGCGCGCTCGTCGTTGCTGTCGGGCAGCTCGTAGATGGTCGCGGCCTGCATCGAGGTCGTGATCCAGTCGATGTCGAGGCGCATGCCCTCGGGCTCGATCAAGAGGTTGCCGTAACGACCACGAACGAGCTCGGGCAGGCTGCCGAGCAGCTCCCAACGCGCCCAAGGAGCGTCGAGCGTGGCCTCGCAGCGCTCCTGCGCGCCGTCGACCTGGTAGAGGCTGAGCAAGAGTCGATCGCCCTGGCGGGCGATCGTGCCGCTGCAGGTCTTGGGCTCGGTCTTCTCCCACTTCAAGGTCGCCCGCTCGACCCGGACGGTGTCGCCCTCCATCGCGCCAGCGTGGATGGTCAGCGTCATCTGCTTGAACGTGAGCCCGGTCGCGCTGACCTGCATGCCCGGCGCGTCCTCGGCCGTCCGGCCATAGATGCCTTGGATCTCGGCTGGGATGAGCTCGAGCGGCTCGGTCGAGGGCGGGCCTTCGTCCTGCTTGCACGCCGTCAGCGGCGAAAGCAGCGTCGAGGCCAGAGCGAAGATCGAGGCCGAGCGGCGATGGGGCATCCGCCACCTTCTAACAGATCACGAAGGGTTGGACGCGGGGCTCGGCGATGGTGGACCATGGGCGGCGGTGAACGACGAGATCGACCAACTTCGCCGCGGAGGGCTCGAGCGGATCTTGGTCGTGCTCGGGGTCTTGGGTGGCTTGGCCGTGGCGATCACCTGGGGCCTGGCGGCGCGTGATCGCGGCGAGCCCGAGCTCGCCCACCGGGTGTTGATCGTCGGCGGGACCCCGACCGATCTGGTCGATGTCATCGCCGAGGCCGGGTTCGAAGCCACGCAGATCAGCTGGCTCGACGCCGAGACCCTGTGCGTCAACGCCAAGCAGCCGGTCCGAGTCGAGTGCCTGGTCGAGCACGCCGACGAGCAGGGGTTCGGCTTCGTCGCCCTGATCTTCGGCGACGACATGCCGCTCGAACCAACCTTCTATGGCGAGAACGCGCCCGAGCACGCCGTCGCGGCCGCGATCAGCGTCGGCGATCTCGCCGGCGAATTCGTCAGCACGAACTTCGGCGCCCCACCCCACGCGATCGACTACGCGCCCGGAGTCCGACGCAGCGAGGCCCTGCGGATGGCCCTCTACGAGCACCCGGCACTGCTCGCGCTCTGGGACCAGCCCGACAACGACCAGCTCGCCCAGCAAGTTCGGCTCGGCAAGCTCGACGACGCGCGGACCTTGCTGGCCCGAGCGCTCGCCCGCTACCAAGCCGCCATCGACAGCTGGCCGCCCGCTTGGCCCGCCAACGCCGTCGACGAGCCCTGGACCGAGCTCGACGCGATGCCCGTCCACGGCGGTCGAGTGGTTCGTTCGGTCCGGCTGCGCCCGCGCGTCGACGAGCGGCGTGGTGTCGAGCTGCGCCGGGCCGAGCCCGAGCTGCGCTTCGTCCCGGTGCGAGGCGAAGCGAGCCCGACCAGCCTCGATCCCCTCGCCGAGCACATCCTCGCCCCGGACCTCGGCGAGCTCTTGCAGCGTGACGAGGACGCCTGGCATCGCTGGAATTTCGCGGGCGCCACGCCCCGCCTCGAGCCCGAGTCGATCGAGCATCGCATGCGCCACGCCGCGTTGTCGCGCGGTGGCTCGCTGCTCTGGTTCGACGAGGACGCCCTGGTCTGGGCCCACGCCGCCGGCTCGCGCGGCGAGATCGACGTCGAGCTGAGCGGCGTGGGCAACTACGCCTGGCTCGACGCCGACATCTTCATGATCTCCGCGATGCTGATCGACTCGACCCCGCGCGCCTTCACCACGCTGAGCTTCGTCGACATCTCGAACCCCGCCGGCCCCCAGATCGCAACCACGATCGTCGACGACATCGACTCGAAATGGACGCTGACCGGCCTCCAAGCCCTGCTCCCGAGCGAAGCCGGCCTCACCCTGGTCGTCCACTGGGCCGACCAGGAATTCGAGCCCCACGAGCAATTGCTCCGCCTCGACCTCGACCGCGCCGCGCTGCGAGCCGCGATGACGCCAATCCTCGGGGAGCCGCCGATCCTCGACGAAGCCCTGATCTCGACCACCCGCCCGCTCGCCCAGCTCGGCGCAGCCAAAGTCGTCGACCTGGGCGAGATCCCCGAATTCGAATACGACACGCTCGTGCTCGCGCCCGACGGAAGCTGGCTGACCTGGCAGGCGCGGGACGGGAGCCCCGCGATCTGGGCAGCCGCGATTGCAGAAGATCGGGTCGGGCGTGCGGTCTCGATCGGCGATTCAATCGTGAAACCTCGGATCGCCGCGGACAGCTCGAGCGCGTTCTTGGGGGTCGAGCGGGAATTGGGCGAGCTCGGGCCGGTGCATACGATTCAGTTGGTGAAGCGGCCACGCTGATTCGAATCCTCGTTCTCCGAATCCGAAGATCTCCAGATGCCCGAATCCGAAGAACTCCAGATGCCCGGAATACACAAACACGTGCATTCCGAAAATTCCGGCGACCCGTCCACCTGACGGATCGCGGCGAGAGCATCCGAGGACCCGGGCGGCGGGGAATATTTGCGTCCCGTCCGAGGCGGACATTGGCGCCCCAATTCCAAGTGGGGGAGCCGAGCGTCGGGGCGCAAATATTCCCCGTGAAGCCCCCCACTTCGTCCACGCGACCCACCGAAACCAACCACCCAGACCCCACCGAAACCCCACCGAAACCAACCACCCAGACCAACCACCCAGACCCACAAACCAGACCCACAAAAAGCGGACTCCGCGCCAGCCACCAGTTCTCAAATCCCCGACATCGTTGCTACTCTCCCTCGCGCATGGTCGACCCCAGCGAGTCCCTCGTGGGCCCCCGAGCCCCGCTCCGCAAGCTCGCGATCGCAACCTCGCTGATCCTCGCCGGCGCCGCAGCCTGGTGGACCTTCGGCCGCGGCAAAGGCGAGCCCGAAGATCCCGCGCGCGTGCTGATCATCGGCCCGACCCCCGAGCTCGCCGACTACCTGACCCGCAAAGGCTTCGACGCCCAGCACCTCGGCTTCGGCCAAGCGATCGGCGAAGGCAAAGCCCACGACGCCAGCCTCGACGACGTCGCCGCGATCGTCGAGTACGCCGATTACCAAGGCATCGGCCATGTCGCGCTCGACCTGGTCCACGGCCAGACCTACGACTTCGCGGGCGCTGGCTACGAGGTCGAGCCGCCGCCGGGGACGACCTTCGTGGTGCTCTCGGTCGGCAAGCTCGGCAAGCACGTCAGCTACGGTGGCGTGGTCCCGGGGCTCGAGGTCGAGCCCCCGGCCGACGAGAAGGCCGGCTTGCTGCTCGCGCTCTTTGCCCAGCCGATGCTGACCAAGGCCCGGACCAACGACGCGACCAACGACTTGATGATCCGCTTTGGCGCCGGCCGAACGCTCGAGGACGTGCTCGCCTACGAGAAGGCCCAGACCAACACGCAGCGGCAGATCACGGCGTGGCAGCATCTGCCTCGACGCGAGCAGGCCGAGCCGGCGCCGATCGAGCTGGCTCAACCCTACGAGCGCCTGCGCGGCTGGCCGCTGCGGACCGGGGCGCTCTTGCTGGGCCGCGGTCGGGGGGCGTGGCACAGCGAGGATGGGCTGACCAGCGCGTGGTCGGACGATCGACTCCAGACCGACTTTTCGTGGGTCGAGCTCGCGGCGCTCGATCGCCGCAACCCCTGCCCGAGCCTGCCCGACACGCTCGAGCTCGAGGGCGGGTTCGTGGTCGCGCCCGCGGGCGATGCCTTGTTGGTCCCCAGCGATCGCTGGGTCGCCGAGCTGTGGGTGCTCGGTGACGAAGGCTGCGGGTTCGAACAACGCAGCCCGATCCGACGACTGGCCAACGGCGAGCTCGGCCAGCCGCGCGCGATCGGTCGGACCGCCGAGGCGCTCGACGGCGCGCTGATGTGGGCCGACGCCAAGATGGAGGCCTACCGAATGCTGCGGGTGCCGGGCGTCACGATTCACGATCGCGGCTTGGTCTGGCTGAGCGACGACGTGGTCGCGCTGCCAGTCACGCTCGACTTCGGCGAGGCGGCCCAGGCTCGCGCGGCTCGCATGGCCGCGGCCCAGGCAGAGGCGCAGCCCGGCGAAGGTGGCGGCGAGCCGAGCCCGGAGCCGGCCTTCGATCCCGCGACGCTGCCAGCCAATCGCGACGCGCTGCTGCTGGTCAGGCTGCCCGCGGCCAAGCAAAAGGACGCGGTCGAGGTCGCGCTCGTCGGGCTCGGGCTCGACCAGGCTGCGATCGCGATCACGCCGCCGAGTGGAGCCGGTGGGGTCATCCTCGAGCACGCGGACGCCGAGGGCAGCCACCTGAGCCGGACGACGCTGGCGCTCGAGGGCCAGCGTTGGTCCGATGCGCTCGCGCCCGAGTTCGACTTGGCCGCGGCGCTCGGCGAGAGCGAGTTCGAGCGGGTGGCGACGCTCCCGGCGGGCATCCACGATCTGGCGATCTCGCCCACGGGCACCCGTGCCGCGTGGACGGCCGAATTCGACCAGCCCGAGGGCGAGGATCCGCTGCGCGCCCACGAGATCGTCGTGCTGACCTTCGGCGGCGAGCCCGAGCGACGGACCCACAACGACTTCGCCGACACGCATCCGCGCTTCGTCGGGCGCAATGGCGAGCTGCTGGTCTTCGACAGCGCCCGGATGGCGACCGAAGAGCTGCCCATGGTCACCACGTTGCGCGCGCTGCGGCTCGATTGAGCGCTCGCGCGGCCCAGCCTCGGGGTCGGCGAAAACCGTGACCCCCGCCAGGTTCTATACGATGATGGACGCGGACGCGGCCGGAGCTGCGCGGATCCGATGACCATCGTTCGCGCACAGACACTTCACCTGCGAATCCCGCTGGCGCTGGACTATGCCCACCAGCGCAACCGCTTCGCCAACGCGGAGTCGCTGTTGCTGCTGCTCGAGGACGACCAAGGCCACTGCGGGATCGGTGAGGCCCAGCCCCGACCCTGGGTGACCGGCGAGACGATGGACGAGGTGTTCGGCGAGCTGGTCACGCGCCAGCACAGCTTGCTCGGGCTCGTCATCGATTCGCTCGACGACGTGCGCGCGCGCGTCGACTCGCTCGCGTTCACGCTCGCGACCCGATCGGGCCGCGAGCACTTGGCCACGCTGTGTGCCTTCGACACGGCGCTGCTCGATCTGCTCGGTCGGCGGCGCGAGCAGAGCGTCGCGACGCTGCTCGGCTGGCCCGAGCGCGGCGAGTTCGTGCCCGTCCTCCCGGTCGGGCAGATCAGCGAGGCGACGCTGGCCCGACTGCTCGACTGGGGACGCGAGCACGAGGTCGTCGACGCCAAGCTGCGGGTCGGCAGCGATCTGCCCGACATCCTCGCTCGGGTCGCGCGGCTCCGCGAAGAGCTCGGCCCGCTGCGCTTCGGCGTCGACGCCAACGGGACCTGGTCGCGCGAGACCTTGCTGAGCTTCGCGCCCGCGCTGGTCGAGGCGGGCGTCAGCTATGTCGAGCAGCCCTTGCCCGCCGGCCGCGAGCTCGAGCTCGCCGAGCTGCGCAAGCAGATCCCGGCGGCGCTGAAGATCAGCCTCGACGAGTCGCTGTGCACGCTCGACGAGGTCCGGGCCTGTCACCGCCTCGGCGCGTGCGACCTCTACACGCTCAAGGTCGGCAAGCACGGCGGCCTGCTCCGCGCGGGGGCGATCGCCGACTACCTGCGGGCGAACGAGCTGCCGATCATGATCAGCACCCACGTGGCCGAGAGCGCGCTGCTCGAGCAAGCCGGGCTGATGCTCGCGCGCCGGGTCGCGCAGCCGTGGAATTTCGAGCTGGGCTACTCGTCGACGCTGCTGCGCGATCTCGCCGTCATCCCGGATCCTGGTCGGCCCGGCATCGGGGTGCGCCTCGACGAGGCCGCGCTCGATCGTTGGACGGTCCGGCGAGGCGTCGCCGAGAGCAGCATGAACCTGATGATGGATCCCGACCTGGATCTCGACGCCGACTGAAGCGACCACTGAAGCGACCAAGAGCTCACCCGAAGCCGGTCGCAGCGTGGGGTCGATGACCATCCGAGCAGAGAGACCTGCTAGTTCGATGTTCAGAGCTATCCGGCCGCGCGACCGAGTGCGATGATGGCGGCCGCCCGTGAACACAACCCTCACGCTCGTCGCGCTGCTGGTGTTCGCGTTCGCGGTCAGCCGCTTGCTGCATCGCTACGCCGACCGCCTCGCGATGGTGTCGGGCATCGAGTACGTGGTCGTCGGCGTGCTGATCGGGCCGCTCTCGCCCTTCGGCCTCGTCGACGACGAGACCTGGGTGTCGCTCGAGCTGCTGGTCACGCTGCTGCTCGGGCTGCTCGGGTTCATGGTCGGGCTCCAGGCTCGCGCCTCGCTGCGCCGCTTCGAGCAATTCCTGGCCGGGTCGCTGACGACCATCGTCGTCACGATCGTGGTCGGGCTCGGCTGCCTGGCGCTGATCCAATGGCTCGAGCCTTCGCACTTCGCCGACCCCGACCCGCGCATCGCGATCCCGGTCTGGACCGACGGCAAGCGGCTCTATCAATTTTGGGCCTCCGACGAGGCGCTGTGGCTGGCGCTGACGCTCGGCTCGGCCGCGGCCGTCGCCTCGTCGACCGTGGTTCGCAACGCGGCCGTGCGCTGGCGGGCCGAGGGCAGCACGGTCGAGCTGCTCGGTGATCTCGCGGTCGCCAGCCAGGTGTTCGCGATCCTGCTCTCGGGCCTGGCGCTCGCGGGCGATCGCGCGGTCACGGTCGCCGACCAACACGGCCTGAGCCTGGTCGAGTGGGCCTTGCTGATCGGCGCGGCCGGGGCGGTCTCGGGCCTGCTCTTCACGATCTTCATCAGCGGCGCCGAGGACGACCTGCGCCTCTACCTGGCCACGCTCGGGCTGGTGATCTTCGCGGCCGGGATCGGCTCGGCGCTCGGGGTCTCGCCGCTCTTCGTCAACCTGGTCGCGGGCCTGACGGTCGCTGCGACCTCGGGCCACGCCGAGCGGCTGTGGACCAACCTCGACCAGCTGCGCAGGCCGGTCGCGATCTTGATCTTGGTGTTCGCCGGGATCGCCTGGATCCCGGTCTCGGGTTGGATGTGGCTGGTGCCGGCGACCTACTTGCTGCTGCGCCTGGCCACGCGGATGGCGGCGACCCACTGGGCGGTCACGACCTTCGTCCACGGGACCGAGTTTCGCCGGCTCGGCGGCGGGCTGCTCAGCCAGGGCACCTTGCCGGCCGCGATCGCGCTGAGCTACACGCTCCAGCACCCCGAGCTCGGCCCCCTGGTCACCAGCGCGGTGCTGGTCCCGATGTTGGTCACCGATCTCTTCTCGTCTCGCGCGCTCCGACGCGTGCTCGCCAACGCCGGCGCGATCCGGCCGCGGCCGCCCGTGGTCGCCGAAGCCCGAGTCGAGCCCATCACCGAACCCGTCACCGAGGACCAAGGGAAACACGCATGAGGGTGGTGATCGTCGGAGCGGGCGAGGTCGGGCGGCATTTGGCGCGCTCGCTCCAACACGAAGCGGAGCTCATCTTGGTCGACTCCGACGCGGTCGCGCTCGGGGCCGCCGAAGAGAACATCGACGCGCTCTCGCTGGTCGGCGACGCGACCCACCGCAGCGTGCTGGCCCGGGCCGAGGTCGGCCGCGCCGATCTGCTGGTCGCGGTCACGCCGAGCGACACCGTCAACTTGGTCTGCGCCGCGCTGGCTCGGACCATGGGCACCCGCCAGGCGGTCGCGCGCGTCGACGATCCCGACTTCTTCGCGACCGATCTCGGGTTCGAGCGCGGGGTCCTGGGCGTCGACGCGGTGCTCTGCGCGAGCCGGCTGGTCAGCGTCGAGCTCTTGCGAATGCTGGCGGGCGTGCGAGCGCTGCACGTGATCCCGGCCGCGGCGGGCTTGGTCCATGTCGCGACCCACCAGCTCGGCGAGGACTCGCCCTTGCTGCGCAGCCGCGGGCGCTCGACCCACTGGCCCGACGCGATCGCGGCGGTGATCCGCGGCGGCCACCTGCGCCCGGTCGGCGAGGTCGAGCACGCCGAGCTCGGCGACGTCGTGCTGATCTGCGGCACGCCGATGACGGTGCTCGGGGTGCTTCACGATCTGACCCCGGCCTCGGGCTCGGTCCGAACCACCATCGTCGGTGGTGGCGACGTCGGAGCCCAGCTCGCGCGCCTCCTGGGTCCCCGCGGCCTCCTCGATCGCGTGATCGAGCGCGACCGCCCGCGCTGCCAGGAGCTGGCCGAGCAGCTCGATCGCGTCCAGGTCCTGCATGGCGACGGGACCAACCTCGCGTTCTTGCGCGAAGAGCAGGTCGGAAGGGCCGACGCGCTGCTGGCCGTGACCGGCTCCGACGAGGCCAACCTGATGACCTCGCTGCTCGCTCGCGAGGTCGGGGTCGATCACGTGTTCGCGCTGGTCCACCGGCCGGGCTACGCCGGCGTCTACTCGCACTTGGGCGTGTCGGGCACGGTCAGCCCGCACGAGACCGTCGCCCAAGTGATCCACTGGTTGCTGCCCCGCGGGGCCTTGGTCGGCAGCACCGCGCTGACCGAGCTCGGGGTCGAGATCGTCGAGCTGCGCGTGGCCAACCTGGCCGAGCGTGTCGCCGACTTGCCGCTGCCGCCAGGCTCGGTCGTGCTCGCGATCGCCGGCGAGGGCGTCCGCTCGGCTCGCGCCCGCTCGAGCCTGAGCGCGGGCGAGCACGCGATCGCGGTCGTGCCCGCGGCTCGGGTCGCAATGCTCGAAAAATCGCTGGCCCGGGCCGATCGCAAGTCCGATCGCGGCAAAGGAGGCGGCGCTTGACCCCGCGGGCCGTCGCTCGGCTGGCCGCGCCGCTGCTGGCCTTGGTCGTCGTGACCATGCTCGCGCCGATCGGCCTCGCGATCTACGACGGCGACACGCTCAGCGCCTTCGCCTACGCGATCTCGACCGGCGGCTGTGCGCTGCTGGCTGCGCTCCTGCGTCGGCTCGGGCGAAGCGCCGACGACTCGATCCATCGCAAGGACGCGATCGGCGTGGTCGTGCTGGTCTGGCTGGCGATGAGCATCTTCGGCGCCCTGCCCTTCGTGCTCGACGGCTCGATCCCGACCATGTCGGGGGCGATCTTCGAAGCCGCCTCGGGCTTCACGACCTCGGGCGGCAGCGTGATCCCAGACGTCGGCTTGCTGACCCGGGCGAGCAACCTGTGGCGCTGCGAGATGCACCTGATCGGCGGCATGGGCATCGTCGTGCTCTTCGTCGCCGTGTTTCCGCAGCTCGGCGTCGGGGCCAAGCAGTTGTTCAAGGTCGAGGTTCCAGGCCCGCAGTCCGAGGGCCTGCGCCCGAAGATCAAGCAGACCGCGCTGGCGCTGTGGTGGATCTACGGCGTGCTGATGCTGATCTGCACGCTGCTCTACGTGGTCGGCGGGATGTCGGTCTACGACGCGATCTGCCACGCGATGTCGACGCTCGGGACCGGCGGCTTCTCGACCCGCGCGGCGAGCATCGGTCACTACCAGTCGGCGTTCATCGACTGGGTCACGATCGTGTTCATGTTCATCGCCGGCTGCAACTTCGGCCTCTACTACATGGCCTTGCGCGGCCGCTGGCGCGACCTGACCGACAACCCCGAGCTGCGCTTCTACCTGGCCATCAACGTCGCGGTCTCGCTCTTGGTCGCCTGGTCGATCTGGGACCAGCACCCGAGCATCGGCGAGTCGCTCCGCTTCGCCAGCTTCCAGACGCTCGCGGTGACCAGCACGACCGGCTACATGACCGAGGACTTCGACACCTACCCGGACATCTGTCGCTTCGTGCTCTTCGTGTGCATGTTCATGGGCGGCTGCGCGGGCTCGACCGCGGGCGGGCTCAAGGCCGTCCGCGTGCTCTTGCTGATCAAGGCGGTCAACCGGGAGATCCGCGCGGCGACCAGCCCCAACGCGGTCGAGACCGTCAAGCTCGGCCGGGCCGCGATCCCGGCCCAGATCATGTCGGCGGTGCTGGTCTTCTTCGCCGTCTATCTGGCGATCTTCACGTTGACCTCGACGATCCTGGTCGCGCTCGGGCTCGATCTGCTCTCGGCGATGACCGGAACGGTCGCCTGTCTGTCGAGCGTCGGCCCCGGGCTCGGCAGCGTCGGCCCGACCCACAACTTCGCCGACGTGCCCTGGATCGGCCAGCTGGTCCTCTCGGTCTGCATGATCGCCGGCCGGCTCGAGGTCTTCGTCTTGCTCAGCGTGTTCACTCGGGAGCTGTGGCGACGATGAAGCGGCTCTTCGTCGTCGCCGGCCTCTTGGTCTTGATGCTCGGCCTTCGTGCGCTCGGCACCGAGGACGGCCAGGGCGCCGCGGCCCTGACCCTCGCGGCGATCGGCTTCGTGATCCTCGCCGCCTTCGCGATCGCCGAGCTGCTCGCGCGCGCGGGGCTGCCCAAGGTCACCGGCTACATCCTCTCGGGCGTGGTGCTCGGGCCGCACGTCGCCAACGTGCTCTCGCTCGACGTCGTGGCCGAGATGCGGATGTTCAACACCTTGGCGGTCGGCCTGATCGCCTTGACCGCTGGGCTCGAGCTCGAGGTCCACGCCCTGCGCAAGCTCGCGCGCACGCTCGGCGCGACTACGCTGGCCAAGCTGGCGATCACCGTGCCCTTGGTCGGTGGCACGCTGATCGGCGTCGAGCTGGTGTTTCATCCGCTCGGCGTCGAGAGCACCACGACCGTGATCGCGCTCGGGCTGGTCTTCGG
This sequence comes from Nannocystaceae bacterium, assembly GCA_035904925.1. GTDB lineage: Bacteria > Myxococcota_A > Polyangia > Nannocystales > Nannocystaceae > Plesiocystis. The sequence continues at coordinate 6,493 of JAMHUH010000365.1, read as the reverse complement.
CGCGCTGGCGATCGGCACCTCGCCAGCGATCTCGCTCGCGATCATCAGCGAGACGCGAGCGCGTGGCCGGCTCTCCGAGCTGGTCCTGGGCTCGGCCGTGCTCAAGGACCTGGTCGTGGTCGTGGCCCTCGCGCTGGCGATCGCGGTCGCGCAATCGATGGTCTCGGGTGGCGCGCTCGGGCCCGAGGTCCTGCTCCACGTCGGCGAGGAGCTCGGGCTCTCGATCATCGCGGGCGCGGCGGTCGGCGGCCTCCTGATCGTCTACGTCCGCTTCATCAAGGCCGAGATGCTGCTCTTCGTGGCCGCGCTGGTCCTGGTCGTGGCCGAGCTGGCCAAGGCCCTGCACCTCGAGCTGCTCTTGGTCTGCATCGTCGCCGGCTTCGTGGTCCGCAACTTCTCCGAGCACGAGCACGATCTGCTCCCGCCCCTGCAGCTGGTCTCGCTGCCAGTGTTCGTGGTCTTCTTCACGATCGCCGGGGCCAGCGTCGACCTCGGCGCGACGATCGACGTGCTGCCGCTGGCGCTCGGGCTCTGCACGGTCCGCGCCGCCAGCTATTGGATCGCGGCGCGACTCGGCAACCAGGTCGGCAAGGAGTCCGACGCGGTCCGAGCCAACGCCTGGCTGACCTACCTGCCGCAGGCCGGGGTCACGCTCGGGCTGGTCGGGATCACCGTGGGCCGGCTGCCCGAGCTGGCCGCCTGGACCTCGCCGCTCGGCATGGCGGTCGTGGCGATCAACTTGTTCGTCGGCCCGCTGACGCTGCGCTCGGCCCTGCGCCGCGCGGGCGAGATCCCGCCCGAGGGCGCGACGGCTCCGAGCGAGGCCAGCGAGCCGGGCGAGCCAGGCGAGGGCGAGGCGAAGCCCGAAGCGACCCCCACGCCCACGCAGATCGAGCTGGCCGACCCGCGGCTCGAGGCCCGCGTCCGCCAGCTTCATCAGCAGCTCGACACCCAGTTCGAGCAGGGCATCGCCGCCTTCGTCGGTCCCTGGCTCAACCTTCGTCGCCAACGTCTGACCGCGCTGCCCAGCGAGGTCGGGCCCGGCACGATCGACGAGCTCGCCGAGGCCCATCCGCCGCCCAACGCGATCGGGCTCGCGCGCACGCTGGCCAAGCTGTTCGAGCGGGGCGCGAACGAGCTCGAGCAGCTCGACACCATCACCGAGGTCGTGATGGAGCCGCGCTGGTGGACGGCCCAGCCGCGCGAGGCCCCGGTCCAGAGCGCGCGCCGGATCCTGCGTCGGGTGGCCGCGCGGCTCGGGCGAAGGCGAGCGGGTCGGCGAAGGATCCCGCTGCGCCTGGCTGCGCGCACGGCCTACGAGCCGCGCCTCGCCAGCGCGATGCTCGAGCTGTTCCGGGCCGCCTGTCGCTGCGACGCGCGCGTGGCCGATCTGCTCCGCCGCCGGCTCGACGACTCGGTGCTCGACGACGAGCTCGCCAGCGCCGTCGCGGCGGTGCTCGACGACTTCGAAACCGCGGCCCGCGAGATCCCACGCGCGGCCCTGGCCAGCGGCGACCTCGCGATGCGACAGATCGCCGATCGCATCGACTCGCCCGTGATGTCGATCGGCGCGCTCGATTTCAGCGAGGTCGCCGGGGTGATCGAGCGCGAGCTGCTGGCCCTGCAGCAAGAGGCCGAGGCTTGGCCCACGGTCATCGACGCCTGCTGGCAGTCGGTCGCGGTCGCGGCTCGGGTCCACGTGTTGCATGAGCAGCTCGCGGGTGGCCGCTCGACCGTGGTCGAGCTCCAGCGCTCCGGCGAGCTGCTCGACGAAGAGCTCGGCGCGTTCGAGCGGCGGCTCGGCGAGCTGCGCGAGGCGGTCGCGGGCGAGGCCAGCGAGGCCGAGCGCGACGCCCTGCTCGCCAACTTGTCGATGCGCTGCCGCGGCCTCCTGCCCAAGCCCGCGAGCAAGCGGCTGCGTCAGCTCGATCCACGCCTGCGTCGCTTGGCCGAGCTGCGCGGGGTTCGACAAGGCGTGCGCGAGCTCTTCGCCCGCGAGACCGGCCCGCGCCCGCTCGCCTCGAGCGAGCTGGCCGCTCGCTCGCCGATCCCGGCCCGCGTGAAGATCCGCGAGATCGACGTGCGCGAGCTGATCGACGGCGAGGTCTCGGGCCGCTTGCTCCCGCGCACCCAGCAGCGGATCGAGACCGCCGCGGTCCACATCGACGAGAGCGTGCAAGCGGCCCTGACGATCGTCGGCGACATCGAGCTGCTGCTCGAGGTCTACCGCGCGCGCGAGTCGGGCGAGACCGGCTTCGACACCCTGCGGACCAGCCTCGATCGGATCTTGATCCGCGCGACCGAGCTGCACGAGCGCTCGCTGGCCGAGCTCCAGACCTTGTGCCAGACGATCGTCGACGACTTCGACGCGCTGGCCAAGCGACTCGAGGGCTCGCTCGACGAAGCGACCGAGGGCAACGAGGCGGCCCACTGGGTCTCGCGTCGCGCCGACCGTGCGCGGCTCGAGTTCGGCCGCTCGCTCGCCGATCTCCGCGACCGCGCGCGCGTGACCTGGACCGACCTCGTCCGTCGCTTCTCGGCCGCGGTGTCGAGCTTGAGCGAGGACTACCGGCTGCGTTCGGGCCAAGCCCTGGTCTCGGCGACCGAGATCGCAGCGATGCTGCCGAGCCCGCCCGATCACCTGCCCCGCGACTACGCTGCGCTCTTCGCCGAGTCGCCGATCCGCGACCCTCGCTTCTTCGTCGCCAACCGCGAGGCGCTGCGCAGCGCGAGCAAGGCCGAGCGCGGCTGGACCGAGGGCTCGAGCGGCAACGGCATGCTCGTGATCGGCGGTCCGGGCACCGGCAAGACCTCGCTCTTGGCGGTCTCGCAGCTCAAGCTCGCGACCCGCGAGGTCGTCTGGTTGCCGGTCCACCAACGCGGCCTGCTCGACGCGCTCGCGGGCGAGCTTCGCTGTCCGGCCCGCGAGCAGCTGGTCCTGCGTCGGCTCCAAGATCGCAAGCGCGTGGTCATCATCGACGACATCCAGCGGCTGCTCGCGCCGGGTCCTCGGGCCGCGAGCGAGCTCGAGTGGTTGCTCGGGCTGATCGCCGCGACCTCGGCCAGCTGCTTTTGGTTGGTCTCGATCGAGCGCGAGCTGCAGCGCTTGGTCGAGCCCTTGATCGCGCTGCGGGTCGCCTTCGCGACCGTGGTCGAGCTCGAGGGCCGCGACGCCGACGAGCTCGAGACCGCCGTGATCGCGCGCCATCGGATCAGCGGCAAGCCCTTGATCTATCCCCAGGAGCCCCGTCTGCGCGGTCTGCTGACCCGGATCCCGGGAGTTCGCACGCGCTCGCGCGAGCGGCAGTTCTTCATCCGTTTGGCCGAGGTCGGCAAGGGCAACCTCCGCGCCGCGCTGGCCGAGTGGTGTCGGCGAGCCGCCGTCCAAGGCGACGACCTGACCTTGGCCCAACCCGGGCGCAGCCGCGGCCTGCCCTTCGTTCGCCAGCTGCCCCAGCCCGCGCTGACCGTGCTGGTCACCTTGCTGCGCTTCGGTCCGTGTCACAGCGCCGAGCTGGCCGAGGCGCTGGTCATCCCGGTCGAGGACCTGACCCGCTGGCTGCACTTCTTGTTGATGGCCGGGCTGATCGCGCATGACGAGCACGACAGCTACCAATGCCCGGCTCGGATCCGCGATCGCCTCGCGCCCGAGCTCGCCGAGCTGCAGGTCTTCCACGGAGGGCAGGCATGATCAGCATGATCAGCATGATCAGCATGATCGCCAGCCTCGCCGAGGAGCTCGACGCCTTGGTCGATCTGCCGCCGCTGCGGCTGCTGCTGTGGTTCTCGTTCTCGATCGGGCTGGTCTGGTCGCTCGCCGTCGGGCTCCCGCTGGGCATCCGGATCGCCTGGCAGCTCGGGCTCGACCCACGCCGCCGCTTGGTCCTCGCGAGCAGCCTCTCGCGCTTCATGGCCCCCTTCGTCGCGCTGCTCGGTCTGCTCGAGCCCTTCTTCATCCGCGCGCCGATGATCTCGCTGATCGGCCTGGTCACCCTGGTCACCCTGATGATCGCGGCGAGCCCGAGCTCGGCCCGCAACCTCGCGGCCGGGCTCGGCTTGGCCTTGCGCGCCCACCCCCGACCGGGCGACCTGATCCAGATCGGCGCGCTCGAGGGCACGGTCGACTACGTCGGGCTGATGCGGGTCAGCCTGCGCACCCGCGAGGGCGGCGTGACCCTGGTCCCGACCGCCGACTTCGAGCGGCTGCCGGTGACGATCGGCAGCCACGGGGCCGCGGTCCCGGTCGAGGTCGACTTCCAACCCAACGCCCCGCTCGACGACGCGATGCTCGAGCGACTCCGTCGCGCGCTGTGGTTCTCGCCCTTTCGTCGGGCCGGCACCGAGGTCCGGGTCGTCAGCGATCCGGTCAGCGGTCGGCTCCACGTCGCGATCGACACCTGGGCGGCCCGAAGCTCGGCCGAGCTCGAGCGACACCTTCGCGAGCTGCTGCATCGCAACAGCGCCGCGCCCGAGCCACGCGGCCCGAGCGAGCTCGCCGAGCTCGGCGCGACCGAGCTCGCCGACGAAGAGGACAACGCATGAGCGCGCCGCGACGTCGCTTCCTTCGCTGGATGGGCTTGAGCCCGCTCTTCGCGAGCGCCTGCAAGATCGAGCCGATCCTCGATCTGCCGCCCCCGCCCGAGCCCGAGCTGATCAACTTCCCGGATCTGCCGCCGCGGATCCCCGACGAGCTCGAGGACGCCGAGGAGGTGCTCGAGGCCACGGTCGACGCCTTCCTCGATCGCGAGAGCCCCTACCTGGCCGGCGAGCTGCGCCAGCGCTCGCCCGAGAACCCGCGCACGACCGAGCACCTGATCGCGCTGATGCAGGTGTTCGGGCTCGAGCCCGCGGGCATGCGCGGCGGCTGGTTGCAGCCGGTCGAGCTGCGCCTGGTCGAGGCCCCCGCCGAGGCGACGCCGCTCGTCCGCGTCCGCCAAGAAGAGTCCGAGACCAACGCCGAGACCACCAACGTGGTCGAGCTGATCGAGCACGGCGCGTTTCGCCAGCGCCGCGCGGGCCGAGTCGACGCGCTCTTGCTCGCCAACATCCGCCAGCTCGGCGAGCCGCTGCCCCGCGAGCTGGTCGCCGGTCGAGTGGTCTTGCTCCGCGCGCCCAAGGACTTCGACATGTCGACGCTCCTCGATCAGATCGACGGGCTCGGGGCCCTCGCTCGCCAGAGCGGCGCGGCCGGGTGCATCTTGCTGCTGGCCAAGGGCGGCGACGAGCAGCTCGTGCTGCTGCGCGAGCGGTGGGCCCGACAGTTTCAGCTGGCCGAGAGCAGCGAGGCCGACGAGCTGGTGATCGAGGGCGTGCTCTCGGCGACCGGCAGCCAGCTGCTGAGCGACGCCGTCGTCAACGACCAGACCTGGGTGCTCGACGCCGACCTCGGCCTGCGCGAGCGCAGCATCACCAGCCACAACGTCGCGGGTCGACTCGCGGGCCGCGACCTTCCGGGTGAAGCGCCGGTGCTCGTCTGCGCCTGGGACACCCCGCCGGGCGGCGACGGTCGGCTCGAGACCCTGCGCTTGCTCGCCAGCCTCGCGACGATCGCCGAATTGTCCGAATGGCAGCGACGCGGGACCAAGCCCCGCCGCTCGATCCTCGCCCTCTTCGCGATCGACGCGGGCCTCGGCGCCGGCCAGCTCGCCCACGCCCGCTGGACCACGACCAGCGGCGTTCAGCCCACGGCGATCATCGCCTTCGATCGGATCGATCCCGACACCCTGCACTCGGCCGTGCTGCTCTCGGGCCACTTCGACGCCCGCGTCACCGAGCTGGCCACCCGCGGGGCCCGGCGTGACGGTCGCGACTTGCTGCTCGGCAACGAGCTGAGCCTGCCCTCGCTCGCGCCCTACCTGCGCGCCCCGATCCCGGTGATGACGATCGGGGCCGCTCCCGACGCGGGGGTCACGGGCGAGGATCCGCCACGCTCGGGCTTGCACGCCGAGATTCGCCTGGTTCGCAACCTGCTGCTGGCGCTGGCCGAGCGGGTCTCGGCGCCTTGAGGGGCTCGGCGCCTCGAGGCTCAGGCGCGTCAACGAAGCCCGAGTCCGGCCGCGTCGTAGAGCTCGTCGACCTCGAACGCGACGGCGATCGAGGGCAGCGCGACCCGACCACCCGACTCGTGGGCGGCGAAGATCCAGCCCTCGCCCTCGCGCCGCCAGACCTCGACGTGCCGGCGGTCCTGGGCGACCAGCACATACTCGCGCAGCGAGTCGAGCTGTTGATAGTAGAGGCGCTTCTGCTCACGATCGTAGCGCTCGCTCGAGGGGCTCAGCACCTCGACGACGACCCTTGGGTTGGTCACGTGGTTGGGCGACTCCGCGTCGCGCTCGACCGGGGTCCGGCGCAGCTGTCCGAACACCAGACCGAGCAGCGCCGAGGCGAGCGCCGAGTGCTCGACCGAGCCGCCGGCCATCGCACAGATCTCGCCGGCGACGTACTCGTGCTTGACCTCGCTGCTGCGTCGCTCGAGCTCGACATACTCGGCGAA
>JAMHUH010000364.1:0-3123 GCA_035904925.1 Nannocystaceae bacterium | reverse complement strand
GGTGCCCTTGCCGAGCTCACGAGTCAGCGCGTCGATCCGGGCGGCGCCGATCGGCGCGAACTCGCCGACCAAGCGGGCCTCGAGCCGCGCCCGGGCCGGACCCTCGTCGAGCGTGGCGGTGTGTTGCTCGAGCTGCAGCCACGCGCCCCGTGGGTCACCGCGCTCGGCCAACCAGTCGGCGAGCACGGCCCAGTCGGCGGCGGTCTCGAGGGGGGCTTCGAAGGCGCTCGCGGCCATCGCTGGATGGTACGATGCGCGGGTGAGCCAAGGCGACCGGAGCGACTCGAGCAACGCGAGCGATTTCGCCGAGCCGAGCGAGTTGGCCGAGCCGAGCGACATGGCCGAGCCGATGCTCGGGCCCGCCGCGCACAGCATGGACACGGACTGGTTCGCCGTCGATGCGCTCGGCCATGTCGGGGTGTTCGAGTCGGGGGAGGGTGGCGCGGTCCCGGGCGCGCACTTCGAGCAGTGGCACTCGCAGTCCTCGCAAGACGAGTTGCTCGAGCTCTTGCTGCGCGAGCCTGCGCGCTCGGGCGTGCGCTTCGACGACCTTGGGCTCTTCGAGCCCGATCCCCGTGAAGGCGACCCCTGGGATCGCTACGAGGTCTTCACTTCGCCCGAGCAGCTGCGCGACACCAACGGCTCTGCGATCTTCGAACTCGCCGACGCTCGCGCGGCCGCCGATCCGCGCCTCGTCATCGGCGCGTCCGACTACGATCGCACGCATCGCTTGCCCTGCGAGCGGGTCGTGCTCACCTCGAATTTCGTCACCGAACGGCTCGCGCACCTGTGGTGGGAGCTCGGGGTCCTGCGCGTACGCACCCCCTGCTACGACGTCGAGCCGAATCGGCTCGGCCTCTTTCGCTTCAGCTGCACCGACTACAGCGCCGGCCCCTATGTCCGCGGCGAGCTCCCACGCGTGGCGCTGCGGGTCGAGTCGCTGTCGAGCTCGCTTCGTCATCGGCTCTCGGCGGTGAGCTTCGGCGCGATCGACTTTCGCCGCGACGCCTTCGTTCAGCCCTTCGAGCACCTGCCGAGTCACGCGTGGAGTCAGGAGTGGCTGGGCACCGACGGCGAGATGCACAGCGTCGAGTGATCTCTCTCGGGTTGGGCTGAACGCCGGCAGATTCCCGCAATTCACCCGAATTCGGCGAGATCGCCGATTGACAGGCCGGCCCGCGCCCGTAGGCTGCGGCCACCCGTCTGCTTCGAAATATGAACGCGCGCACCGTCCCCACGAACCCGGGCAAGTCGCGGCATGAGTCGCTGCCCGAATCCACGTTGGTCCTGGATCTCGGCACCTCGCGCCTTCGCGCGGCCCTCTTGATCGAGGGTCGGCCACGCGTGATCGACTGGCCCGAGCTCGGCAAGGACGTGCATGGCGTGCCGGTCGTGATCGGCCTCGACCCCGAGCCGCCGCGGATCGTGTTGGGCGACGAAGCCCGCCGCTTGATGCTGACCGAGCCGAGCTCGATGATCGAGGCCAGCCCACGCCTGCTCGGCGTGCGAGCCGAGCTCGCCGGTCTGGCCGAGGGCGGGATCTGGCGGAGCATTCCGGTCGGGCGGGGTCGCGGCGGCGACGTGCAGCTCGAGCTCGACGACGATCGCTGGCCCGCGCCGCGCTTGATCGCCGTGCTGCTGCAGAACCTGGCCCATCGGATCGAGCGTCGCTTCGCGCTGACGATCGAGCGCACGCTGGTGATGGTCGCGCCCGGGGCCGATGATCCGCGTCGCCGCGCGCTGCTGCACGCGCTGCGGATCGCCGGGCTGCCCGAGCCGGCGCTGGTCCACTCGACCACCGCCGCGGGCCTGGCTTGGTGGACGCTCGAGCGCGAGGGCCAAGCGGCGCTCGGGATCCTCGGGCTCGAGGCGATGCTCTCGCGCGAGCTCGATCTCGTGAAGCCGAGCGAGCCCGACCCCGAGGAGGCCAGCGACGACGAGGACGACGACGAGCCGAGCGCCACGCAGGCGAGCGAAGAGGGCGAGGAGGAGGAGGAGGAGGCGGAGGCTGAAGCTGAAGAGGAGCCCGAGCCGGCCAGCGAGCGGACGATCTTGCTCTTCGATCTCGGCGCCGGCAGCTTCGACGCCGCGCTGCTCCGCCTCGACGGCAGCAGCGTCGAGGTCATCGGCGCGCGCAGCCGGATCGACGTCGGCGGGATCGACCTCGACGAGCGGATCGTCGACTGGCTCTTCGAGCAATTCGAGGCCGCCAACGAGATCGACCTGAGCGGCGACGCGCTGGTCCGCGCGCGCATCCGCGACGTGGCCGAGAAGGCCAAGATCGCCCTGACCGACGCGGAGCGCTTCGAGGTCCGGCTGCCCTTCTTGTGGGCCGACGCCAGCGGGCCCAAGCACCTGTTCTGCACGCTCGAGCGGGCTCGCTTCGAGCGCATGATCCACGACCTGGTCGAGGTCCCGGCCGCGCTCGCGCGCGAGCTGATGGCCGACGCCGGGCTCGGGCCGGACGAGCTCGACGCGGTGGTCATGCTCGGCGGCAGCAGCCGGGTCCCGGTCGTTCAAGATCGCATCGAGGCGCTGATCGGTCGGGTGCCGGAGACCGAGCTCGGCAACCGCCAGCTCGACGAGGACTTCAGCCTGCGCGGGGCCGCGCTCGAGGCTCGTCGACGTGGGCGTCGGCGGCCCGACACCCGCGTGGTCGAGCTGGCCACGCAGGGCGTGTGGCTACGCTCGCCCCGGGGCGCCGCCAAGCTGCTGATCGAGCGCGGGACGGTGTTGCCGGCCACGGCGAGCGTCAAGCTGGCGGTCGACACCAGCGTCGGGCTGGGCTGGAACGACGCGCACGAGCTGTGGCAGTCCGACGAGAGCAGCGAGTTCGACGAGTCCGCGTGGGCCCGCGCCGAGCAGTTTCAGGCCGCGCTCGGGTTTCGGCTCGGCGGCGAGCGAGCCGAGGTCGAGGTCCATGTCGAGCTCGACCTCGACGGCTGCCTCGGCGTGCGGATCGACGAGCGCGTGCGCGGCAAGGAGGCCTTCATTCGGGTCGAGCGAAGGCCGGGTCTGAGCGAGCGAGCGCTGCGTCGCTTCGTCGCCGAGGCCCGCGACCGCGCCTACCAGACCGCCCTGCACGATCGCTTCGACGCCGTGCGCCGGGCCGTGTCCGAGCTG
>JAMHUH010000363.1:0-24212 GCA_035904925.1 Nannocystaceae bacterium | reverse complement strand
CGCGGCGCCTTGGCTCGCAAGGGGACGCCGCAAGGCCACCACGCCCACGTGCTGCTCAACCTCGGCGCGCGCTCGCTCGCCTCGCTCTTTCCCGGCGTGCTCGAGCAGCTGCGCGAGCGCGGGGCGGTCCATGGCGACGCCGCCGACATCTGTCGCTGGTTCATCCATGGTCAGTGGCGACCGAGCTTCATCAAGGGGCTCGAGATCAGCATGCAGACGCGACCGATGCTCGAGGCCTGCTTGCGCGAGAACCTTCAGGCGCGGCCCGGGGTCGAGCTGCGCTTTGGCGCGGCGATCGACGAGCCGATCTTCGTGTCGGGTGGTCGGGCCGGCGCGGGCAGGATCGCGGGCGTGCGCTTGGCCAGCGGCGAGCAGCTCGACGCCGATCTCGTCGTCGACGCGACCGGGCGCGGCTCGAAGAGCCCCAAGTGGCTCGAGCAGTGGGGCTTCGGTCGGCCCAAGCAGCAGGTCGTCGAGCTCGGCCTGGCCTATGTCAGCGGGCTCTTCGAGATCCCGCGCGAGGCGAGCCCGATCGAGGCGGTGATGATCTATCCCTTGCCGCCGATCAGCCCGCGCGCGCCGACCCACGCCGCCAACATGCGGGGCGGGGTCGCCTTCCACGTCGAGGGCGATCGCTGGATGGTCACGCAGTTCGGCTACCACGGCGAGCACGCGCCCACCGACCTGTCCGCGTTTCGAACCTGGGCCGGCTCGCTGGCCAAGCCCGACCTCCACCAGCTGCTCGAGTCGGCCACCTTGATCGGCGAGCTGCGCAAGTTCGCCTACCCCAAGCAGGTCCGCCACCTCTATGAGAAGCTCGGTCGCCTCCCGAGCAACTACATCGTCCATGGCGACGCGGTCTGCAGCTTCGATCCGGTGTTCGGCCAGGGCATGTCGGTCGCCTCGGCCGAGGCCGTGATCATGCGCCAGATGATCGCCAGCAAAGGCGTTCGACCCAAGTCGATCCAGGCCGCGTTCGGCCGCCTGATCGACGATCCCTGGCAGCTCGCCGCGGCCGAGGCCCACCTGTGGAGCGAGACCCACGGCTGGAAGCCGCCCGGCGTCGGGATCCTGCACAAGTTCACCGCGCGAATGCACGGCGCGGCGGCGGTCGACAACGAGGTCTACAGCGCCTTCCTCGACGTCGTGCACCTCGACAAGCGGCCGACCTCGCTGTTCAAGCCTCGCTTGCTGCGCAAGATCCTGCGCAAGCCCAAGCCGACGAGCTGAGCGGAGCCTCAGCGGCGATTCGGGGGCAGCACGCGGCCCTCGTGATCGATCGTCTTCCAAAAGCGTGGCCACTCGCCGACCTCGACGACCGAGGGCAAGACCTCGTCCCAGTTGTGCGGGTAGGTCCGCTTGATGAACTCGATCACCGAGCGAGGGTTGGGCGCCTCGATCCAGTGGGGTTCGAGCGGCGGGAACTCGTAGCGGAATTTGCGAAGCTCGGTCATCTCAGGTCCGGCTCGGATCCCAGAGCACCTCGGCGTGGCCGAGCTGCTTGGCCGCGGCTCGAGCGATCACGAAGAGCCAGTCGCTGAGTCGATTCAGGTAGATCCGGGCCTCGCTGCGGACGGCCTCGGTGTTGGTCAGCCCGACCAGCTCGCGCTCGGCTCGGCGACACACGGTCCGCGCGAGGTGGGCGGCGCTGCCGGTCGGTCCGCCGCCGGGCAAGATGAAGCTGCGCAGCGGCTCGAGCGACTCGTTGTAGCGATCGATCGATTGCTCGAGCGCGTCGATGTGGCGCTGCTCGACCTTCAAGCGCGCGCCGCCCTCGGCCGCGCTCGGCGTGGCCAGCTCGGCGCCGAGGTTGAAGAGCTCTTGCTGGATCCGAACCAGCTCGGCGTCGAGCGTGGCCACGAATTCGGCGTGCTCGTGGGCCCGAGGCTCGCGGCCGAGCTCGAGTCGGACGAGCCCGAAGGTCGCGTTGAGCTCGTCGACCTCGCCATAGGCACGCACGCGCGGCGAGTCCTTGCCGACCGTGTCGCCGCTCGCCAGCATGGTCTGGCCGGCGTCACCGAACTTGGTGTAGACCTTGGAGATGTAGACCATCAGCAGGCCTCCATGAGGTTGCCGGAGGTCAGCGTCGCGCCGCCGACGTCGAGCTGGTCGACGAAGTCGGCGACCAAGCACTCCGAGAGCGACGAGTTGCTGATCACGTGCAAGTCGCCGCCGACCGTGGTCAACAAGGGCGTGCCGAAGTCGGCCAGCACGGGGTTGTCTTCGATCAGCAGGTCGCCGCCGACCACGGCCAGCTCGGCGAGGCCCGAAAAGTCGGTGATCGCCGGGTTGCCCGAGAGCACCAGGCTACCCGTGAACTCGCTGACCCCAGCCAGCCCGTCGATGCTGGTCAACGAGGGGTTGGCGCCGAGCGTGAGGCCGCCCGAGACGGTGACCTGCGGGAAGTTGCCGAGCGAGCTCAGCATCGCGTTGGTCGAGACGTTGACCCGACCGAGCTCGGTCAACGCGGGGAATTCGGGCAGCGTCGTGATCAGGGCGTTGCCGACGACGATCAGCTCGTCGACCCGCTCGAGCCCCTCGATCCCGGTCAGCGAGGGCAGCATCGGGTTGTAGCGGATCTCGAGGCTGCCGACCTCGCGCAGGTTGGCCAGGCCCGAGATGTCGGTCAGCGCACCGCCGGAGACCAGGATCTTGCCGGGCACGCACTCGCCGAGCATGAGCGTCGCGATGTCGTCGTTGGAATTGATGATGATGTCGGGCCCGGGCGCCTCGCTGTCGAGGCAGCTTGGCGGCTCGCCGGTCTCGGTCTCGGCTTCGTCGTCGTTGCTGGGTGCCGGCTTGGGGCAAGCCAGCAAGGGCAGACAGAGCAGCGCTAGGCAGACGAGGGGAGAGGCGAGGCGGCGCACGGCGCTGGGAGTATGCCAGGGAATCCGCGCCCGATGGAGCCCGCGCCCGCCGCTCGAGCGTGGTTTGGCGCTTCGCGCCCTTCGAGCTTCACACGCCCGTGGAGACGATCGGCTGGGTGTCGTTCTCGGAGCAGAGCACGACCAGCAGGTTGCTGACCAGCGCGGCCTTTTGGTGCTCGTCGAGCTGCACGACCTTCTGCTCGCCGAGCTTGTCGAGCGCGAGCTTGACCATGCCGACCGCGCCTTCGACGATCCGCGCGCGGGCGTCGATGATCGCCTCGGCCTGCTGGCGGCGAAGCATCACGCCGGCGATCTCGGGCGCGTAGGCGAGGTGGCTCAAGCGGACCTCGAGCACCTCGACGCCAGCGTGGGAGAGGCGCGCGGCGAGCTGGGCCATCAGCTCGGTGTTGACCTCGGCCGAGTCGCCACGCAGCGAGACCTCGCCCTCGCCGGCCGAGTCGTAGGGGTGCTTGGCCGCGGTCGTGCGGATCGCCGACTCGGTCTGGACCGTCACGTAGGTCTCGTATTGGTCGACGTCGAAGAGCGCCTGCGCGGTGTCCTTGACCCGCCAGACCACGACCGCGCCGATCTCGATCGGGTTGCCGCGCTGGTCGTTGACCTTGAGCTTGGTGCTGTCGAAGTTGCGGGCCCGCAGCGAGACATGCCGACACGAGGCGAAGGGGTTGATCCAGTGGAAGCCGGCCTTGCGCAGGGTGCCGACGTAGCGCCCGAACAAGATCACGGCCTTGCTCTCGTTGGGCTCGATGAACACCAAGCCCTTCATGAGCAAAAAGCCGATCCCGAACACCGGCATCAAGGCCAGCGAGATCAGGACCATAAGCACGCCCGGCATCTCGACGCCCTTGTAGGGTTGCTCGTGGGTCGGCGCGAGCTCCCACTTGGTCGCCACGGCGATGTCCTTCACTTCGTCATTGCGGTAGGGCACGGACGAATTCCTACGTGTTCGACGCACACGACACAAGCGCGAGCGGGTGGGTCAACGGGCAGCGCTGGGTCCTGCGCTGGCCAGGACCAGCGTCAGCGGCCCTTCGTCGCCAGCCTCGCTGCTGTCGACGATCCGCAGGGTCTGCTCGCGCAGCGAGGGCTGGCGGGCGAGCAAGACCGCGAGCGGGGCCATGACCTGCTCTTCGAGCACGCGCTTGAGCGGTCGGGCGCCGCGGGTCGGGTGCCAGCCCCAGTCGGCCAAGGTGGCTCGCGCGGCGGGGCTGACCTCGAGCTTCAGCCCGCGTCGACTCAGCCCGGTCCGCTTTTGCATCTGCGCGAGCTCGAGATCGACGATCTGTCGGATGTCGGTCGGCCCGAGGTTGCGAAAGGGGATCACGAAGTCGATCCGGTTGAAGAACTCGGGTCGAAAGTGGCGGCGGACGGCGGCGTCGAAGCTGCGCGCGGCGGCGTCTTCGGCCTGGCCGCCGAAGCCGGCTTGGCCGCGCTCGCTGACGCCGAGGTTGGAGGTCATCACGATCACCGTCATGCGAAAGTCGATCAGCGAGCCGGCGTCGTCGGTCATTCGGCCCTCGCCGAGGACCGCGAGCAGGAGATCGAAGACCTCGGCGTGGGCCTTCTCGATCTCGTCGAGCAAGATCAACGAGAGCGGCTCTTGCCGGACCTTCTCGGCCAGGCTCTGCACGCCGGGGCCGACCGCGAGCAGCCGCTGGGCGGCGCCGGGCAGCATGTACTCGGACATGTCGAGCCGGATCATTCGCTCGGCCGCGCCGAACATGTAGCGGGCGAGCTGCTTGGCCAGCTCGGTCTTGCCGACGCCGGTCGGTCCGACGAAGAAGAGGCTGCCGACCGGGCGCTCGGGATCGTCGAGGCCGGCCTTGAAGCGGGCGAGCACCCGAGCGGCGGTCGAACAGGCCCGGTCTTGGCCGACCACCCCGGCGCGCAGGCGCTCGGCGATCAGCTCGGGGCCCGCGATCGCGTCTTCGCTGATCAGCTCGAGCGGGAGCCCGGTGTAGCGCGAGAACGCGGCCGAGGCCTGGGCAGCGCCGAGCTCTCGCGTCGTCTGAGGACCGATCTCGAGCGTGGTTGGAAACTCGGGCTCGTCGGGTTCGTCGTGGTCTTCGCTGGCCGCCTCGTCGGCGATCTTGCTGCGGGCCTGCTTGCGCGCCAGCGCCAGGGTCTCGTCGTGCCCGCTCTCTTGGTTGAGCCAATCGATGAAGCGAAAGCCCTTGCCCGGAAAGCAGGTGTCGCGGCGAAAGAGCTCGAGGTGCTGGACCACCCGGCGCAGGGCCTCGGGCCGCAGACCGAGCGCGGGGTTGATCCGCGCTTGGTAGGCCCGCAGCAGGCCCGGCATCGCGACCGCCGAGGTCTCGGCCAGGTTGATGGTGTGGAAGCACGAGAGCAGGCGCGGAGCCTTGGTCTTGAGCTGCTCGTACTCGTGCGGGTGGCACTCGGCGATCAGGCTGACCTCCTCGGCCTCGATCGCGGGCAAGAAGAAGTCGGCGATCGAGTTGCGCGCGCTCCGAACGTCGAGCAGGGGCGGGAGCTGGCCAACGTAGAGATAGTCACCCTCGTTGGAGAGCTCGTGGATCATGTCGAGGCAGCGCTGCTCCCACTGCCCGAGGTACTGCATGCCGGCGATGATCCGATCGGCCGAGGTCGACCAGATCCGCGGCGCGTTGCCCTTGCCCCGGCGCATGCGGGTGAACTGGCGGGCGAGCGCGTCGACCCAGGTGGTCTTGCCGACGCCGGGACCCCCGACCAGCAGGATCGAGGCCGGAGTCTCGCGCTCCCACAGGTGCGCGTGCGGGCGCAGGTCGGGCGGCTCGATCAGGTGGCGACGACGACGGCCGCTGGCCAGCGTGACCAGCTCCTCGGCGACCGCGTGCAAGGTCGGGAAGCCCTCCAAGCTGGGCGCCCGCGAGCTCGAGCGGGAGCGAGCGAGCAGCGGTGGCGCCCACGACTCGATCGTCTCGGGGCCCTCGCTGCGAAAGTCGAAGAGCGAGCGACCCTTGGCCCCGAGCAGCGCGTTGCTGACCGCCTGACGCAGCACCTGGGGCGCGATCGCGAGGTCCTCGAGCACGAACCACCAGTCGAAGCGTGGCAGCACGACCCGAAACCCGCCTTGCTCGAGCTTCGACCAGGCGAAGGTCAGACGCAGCGGGATCGGCTCCTTGCCGATCACCCAGCGCTTCTCGACCACCGTCTGCGGGTGGACATCGAGCGCGACGCTGCGGACGTTGAGCTGCTCGTCCCACAAGAAGGGCTCGAGCGCGGCAGGGTCGCTCGCGACGAGATCGCTGGCGACCTGCTCGAGCCCCGCGAGGACCTCGTCGCGGGTCGCTCCATAGGCGACCGGGATGTCTCGCGCCCACCCGCGCGCGAGCAGCCGGCCGGTCTGCTTGCCGTCGTGATGCGTGACCAGATAGACGCGCAGCGAGGCTCGGCTCATGGCCTTTGCTCCTCGCTGGCTTGCTCGATCGCGACGCCGACCTGCATCAGCCACATCAGCTCGAGCACGCGCGCGAGCGGTACGTTGGCGTGGCTCGAGACATGGCTGAGCCGGTAGTCCTCGACCTCGAGGGTCTCCGGCCGACCCGCGCGGGCCTCGTCGATCTTGAACTGGCGGATGATCGGCAGCATCGCGTCCGGGTTGCTGGGCAACGCAGCGCCGGCCTCGAGCGCACGGACAAAGGCTTGCCGCTGCGCGTCGATCAGCGCCAGCGCTCGAGCCGGCGAGTCGATCGTCGGATCGCTGGGCAGCACGCGGACACGGACGATCTCGTGCCCACCGCCGAGCGTCTCGAGCACCTGGCAGCCCGACTCCGCCGCGAAGAACTCGCGCACGCTCGGACCGACCAGCTGCAGGACCAGCAGGTCGAGGTCTTCGCTCAGCAGCGCGGCGAAGCTGCGCAGGTCGGCGTCGCCGCGAACCTGGCCGAGGATCGGCCGGCGTGCTTGGTCGCCATCGCCACTGGGCCGGCGTGGGAGCGCCGCCCAAGCCTCGAGCTCACCGCGACCGCGCTCGACATAGGCGTTGGCGAGCTCGGCGAAGAGCCGGCCGCGGCTGCGATCGAAGCGGCCGCGCGAGCGCGGGTCGCCGATCCGCGACAGCTCGAGGAAGACCGCGTGCTGGTCGAGCTCCTCGGCGTGGGCGAGCGCGCGCTCGAGGAACCATACGTCGGCGATCGCTCGCAGCATGGTCTCGCGCTGGCGCAGCGGCAGGCTCGGGTTGAACTGGCGGCGATCGTAGCGGCGGACCGAGATCGCGACCTCGTCCTCGCGCAAGACCAGCTCTTCGCGGGTGAACTGCTGCAGCTCGATGTCCTCGCCGACGCCCTCGTGCCGGCCCTCGCTCGACTCGACATGGCCAGCCAAGCGGGCGTCGTAGGAGGCGTGCAGCTCGAGCCCCTCGCGGAGCTTGCGAATCTCCTCGCGCAGGACCTCGAGGTTGTAGAGCGCGTCGGCCTGCTCGGCGCCGGCTTGCTGGTCATGCTCGTCATGCTCGTCATGCTCGTCATTGAACGACTGCAAGAGCCGAGCGAGCGAGCGCGAGAGCGCGTCGAGGCGCGGGCTATGGTCGAGCCCACGCAAGAACTCGAGCGCGGCCGGGATCTGGCGGAGCAAGAGCGCGTTGGGCTGATCGACCAGCTCGCCCAGCCGGCTCTCTTCGGGGATCGGCTCGGCCTCGCGCAGGGCCTCTTCGTGCAGCGCGAGCCCAGCCGGACCGCTCGAACTCGAACTCGAACTCGAGTAGAGCCACAAGATCCGCATGCTCGCCGCGTGCGAGCGGGTCAGCGTGTCGGCCAGCAGCGAGCCGACGTTGTCCTCGAGCCAGCGCTTGAGCGAGCGGGCCCCGTCGCGCGCGTTGAAGCCCTCGCGGACGATCTTGGCCAGGACCGAGTCGGTGTGGCGGACGAAGGTGTTGCGCTCGCCGAGCCCGCGTCGGGCCAAGAGCTTGCCCAGCTCCTTGCGGGCGATCGCGTCGGCGGCCGCCGGCTCGAGCGGGTGGAATTCGACCACGCGATCGATCCGGTTGAAGAGCTCGGGCGGGAAGAACTCGCGGACCGCCTTGGCGATGTCGCGCATGATCGCTTGGCGCGTGCTGCCGCCGAACCCGACCGAGCTGGTCGAGCTCGCGCCCAGGTTGGAGGTCATGATGACCACGCAGTGGCGAAAGTCCGCGACCTCGCCCGCGGCGTCGGTCAGCCGGCCGTCGTCGAAGAGCTGGAGCATCAAGTTCAGCACCGAAGGATCGGCCTTCTCGACCTCGTCGAGCAGCACGATGCAAAAGGGCTGCGCGCGGACGCGGCCGGTCAGCACGCCCTGGGGCTGGTAGCGATCGCCGATCAAGCGCGAGGCCGCGCCGGGCACGTTGTACTCGCTCATGTCGAAGCGAACGAGCCGCGACTCGTCGCCGAAGAGGTACTCGGCCAGGGCCTTGGCCATCTCGGTCTTGCCCGTCCCGGTCGGCCCGGTGAACAAGAACACGCCGTAGGGTCGACCCGGATCGCAGAGCCCGGCCTTGATCCGCACGATCAGATCACGGACGACCGCGACCGCCTCGGGTTGACCCATCACCTGAGCGGCGAAGGTCTGCTCGACCTCGCTCGCGACCAGCGGGCGGTCTTGGGCGAGTAGCAGCTCGGGCATGCCGGTGCGCTCGGACAAGAGCTGGATCAGCGCGGGCGTGCTGATTCGCGGCCGCTTGGGCTCGTCCTCGCCGGCCTCGCGCATCAGGATCTCGCGCAGCCGAACCTGCTCGACCCCATCGCTGGGCATGCGATGCCGAGCGGCCAAGGCCCGAACCAGCTCGAGCGCCTTGCCCGGATAGGCCGAGCCCGAGTAGAGCGAGCCCGAGAGCTCGTAGATCGATCGAAACACGCGCGGATCGAAGGCGCAGCCGTGGCGAAGCTCGAGGCCACGCGCCTCGTGGACCAGCATTCGCATCGTCGCCGCAGCGTCGGTCGGCTCGATGTGCAAGGTCGTGAACAAGTTGGCGAAGGCCGAGGCGTCGGCTTGCAGCTGCTGGTATTGCTCGGCCGTGCACTCGCCGATCATCGTCAGCTCGCCGCGCGCGACCGGCCCGCGAAAGAAGCTGGCCAGCGAGCGGTCGCTCTGGCGCGACTCGCCGATCCGGCCCCACGCGTGCAGGTCGTCGGCCCAGAGCACGATCGGCTTGGCGTAGGTCTCCTCGAGCAGCTCGACGCAGCGCTGCTCCCACTGGCCGAGGTAGCTCATGCCCGCGATGATCCGCCGCCCGCTGATCTGCCAGACGTGGTTGACGCGATCGAGGTTTTGATGAGCTTGCCAGCCGTCGGCCTCGACCATGTCGGCGATCGCCCGATGCAGCAAGATGGTCTTGCCGACCCCCGGCGGGCCGATCAACAGCACCGGCGCCTTGCGAGCCCCGCACAAGAACTGGCGCAGCTGCTCGCGATAGGGCTCGCGCGGCATCCCGAGCCCGAGCTCCTCGGCGACCGCCTTGCGGGTCAGATCGAAGCCGAGCTCGGTCAGCAAGCTGGTCCCTGGTCGGCGTCGGCGCGAGCCGATCCGCGCCATCTCGGGCCCACGCTCGCCCGTCGGCAGCATGTTGAACACCGTCTGGGGCTCGGCCCGGAACGCGATGACCTTGAGCGACTCGACCCCCTGCGCGCGCAGCAAGGCGAGGACCTCGGCGTCGAGCTTGGCCGCCGACCAGGCCGCTTGAAAGTAGCTGCTGGCCTGCTCGGCCAAGCTCCGGTCCTCGTCGATCGGGAACCACTCGGCTTGGCGCAGCGGGTGATAGGCGATCCGCAGCGTGCGATCGGGTCCGAGCATGCGCGGCTCGACGATCAGCGGCACCCGGCCGGCGAAGCGCTCGCGGCCTTCGTCGTTGCGCACGCTGAGCTCGAGCATCGGCTTCTCGAGTCGTCGCCCACGAACCAACTGCATCGCCGCCAGCCCGACCGGCGGCGTGCGGGTGACGACATCGCGGCAGGCCACGACGAAGCGGTCACGCAGCTTGCTCGAGGTCCGACCGACGACGAAGGGCGGCGGAGCTCCGAAGCCCAACGCCCACCACTCGCTGTTGGGGCCCTGACGGCGCTGGAACACCGCGACCGAGAAATCCATCTGTGGCATGCGTGCGTCGGGGGCCGCACGAGGTTGGCCCACGCGGGCGGGGGATGACAAGCACGAAACCACTGGCCCTGGCGATCGAGAGTGGCTCGCCGACGGGCCAGCCCCGACTCCGCTGGGCTTGTGGCCGCTGGTCGCCTCGCTCATGGTGAATCGGCATCGATGCCCGGACTCCTCCATGAAGCCTTCGTCGCGGTCCTGCGCCAACCCGAGTGCGTGTTCGAGCTCGCGCGCCATGTCGGCGTCCCCTTGGCCGCTGCGGCTCGCTGGTACGAGGTCGACGCCGAGTTCCCGGATCCTGCCGGCAAGGGCAGGCTCTTTCATGCCGACCTCGCACTGGTCGCCTCGGCTGCGCGCGAGCGAGGCGGACAGGCGCTCGCGGGCCTGATCCTGGAACCTCAGCTGGGCATCGATCCCGGCAAGGGCACGTCGTGGCCGATCTATTGGGTGAGCCTGCGAACTCGGCACGAGTGCAAGGTCTGGACGATCGTCGTGAGCCCGGCCGATGCGGTCGTACGCTGGGCGAGTGATCGACTCTTCCTCGGCGAGCCGCAGATCATCCACGTGGTCGGACGCGACCATGTCCAGCCCGTGCTCGAGCTCGATCGTGCGCTCGCCAATCCAGCCTGGGCTGCCTTGACCGCCGCCCTCCACGCTCGCGGTCCGCATGCCGAGGCGAGCGCCGAGACGCTCTTCCAAGCCTGCGCAACGCTTCCCGCCGATGCGCGCCGGTGCTACCTTCGACTCGTCTGCGCGGGACTGGAGCAGGACGTCATGAACGCGATCAAACCCAGCATGCCCGAAGCGTTGAAGGTGGAGCTGAGCGAGTACGAGCGCGAGGGCGCCTGGTTCCAGAACGGCCTCCGAGAAGGCCGGGAAGAGGGCCGCGAGCAAGGCCGCGAGCAAGGCCGCGAAGCCGGCCAGCTCGAAGGCAAGCGCGACGCGATCTTGCTCGTCCTCGCCAGCAAGTTCGCGCTCACCGAGGAGCAGCGCTCGCGCATCCAAACCTGCGCGAGCGTGGCCCAGCTCGATCGCTGGCTCGCTCGGCTGCTGAATGTCGATTCGGCCGAGGCGCTCTTCGCCGAGACGCCGTAGCGCTCCGCCAGCCGCTTCAAGCCGCGTCTTCGTCCGCACCGAGGAAGGCCCGCTCGACCAGCGGCACGAACATCAGCTCTTCGAGCTGATCCCAGAGCTTCGCAGGCTCGATCTTCAAGGCCTCGCCCGAACCCAAGATGGTTCCGCGCAGGCGGCCCTCGTCGTCGAAGTGCATGCGCAGCGGCGTGGCCTCGATCTCGTCGCGGCGATAGACCCGGGGAATCTCGAGGTGGGGCTCGGCCCACTCGGCGACCTCGAGGCTGGCGCGGGCGGAGATCATCCGGACCCGCAGATACGCTGGCCGCTTGCTCTCCTCGCGCTTGCGTTCGTGCTGCCAGGGCGCGTCGTAGCGATGCAGGCCCAATTGCGCGGTCAAGAAGGCGCCGACATGGCGGCCCTCGATCGACAAGAGCAGGTCACGCCACTTGCGGGGCGTGAATTGCCCGCGGCCATCGGGCTGGACCTCGGCCATGATTCGCTGACGCACCCAAGCGACGCTCCGCGGCGGACCAAACGCTCGCGGCGGCCAAGCTCCGCGCTCGGGCGGGTCTTGATCGCCCTGCATGTGCACGCTGGCCTTCCAGCCGCGCAGGTCGAGCGCGTCGAACAAGGGCAACAGCCAACACAGCATCGCGCCGCGCTGATCTTGCTCTTGCAGGTGCAGGGTGATCGCGTGCCGCTCGTCGG
This sequence comes from Nannocystaceae bacterium, assembly GCA_035904925.1. Taxonomy (GTDB): domain Bacteria; phylum Myxococcota_A; class Polyangia; order Nannocystales; family Nannocystaceae; genus Plesiocystis. The sequence continues at coordinate 12,480 of JAMHUH010000363.1, read as the reverse complement.
CGAGGAGCAAGGCGTCGACCAAGGCGTGGCGAAGCTCGCGGTAGGCCTCGGCGGCCGCGTCGAGGAAGAGCTCGGCGGGTTCGTTCTCGTAGAGCGCGGCGATGGTCAGCTCCTCGGCGCTGGCGATCGACTCGTGGAGTTGATCGAGGCGCTCGATGGTGCCGCCGAGCCGGCCGAGCTCCGCTTGGAGGCGGCCGAGCTCGGCCGCGTGCTCCCACGCGCTGCGGCCCTTTTGCCGCTTGTGCACGCCGTAGCCGAGCTCGGCGATCAGCATGCGATGGCGGTCACGAAGGTCGCGGATCGGGCCGAGCTCGAGCGCCGCCGCGGCGCTGCGGCGCTGGCTCGAGACCCGCTCGAGGGCGTCGAGGGTCCGCCGACCGACCTTGCCGCTCGGCAGCGAGACCTCGATGTCGAGGCCCTCGTGGCGCTCGCGGGCGAGCACGCGCTCGGCCTTGCGCACGGGCTTGCGGACCGGCTCGCTGGCGTCGGCGTCGCCCTGGGTCTGGACCTCGTGGATCCGCACGATCGCGCCCTCGCTGCGGTCGGCGAGGTTGGCCAAGGTCCGAGCCAGCGGCGCGACCAGGCGATCTTCGAATTCGCGGCGCAGCGCTCGGGCCCCGTAGAGATCCGAATAGCCTTCGCGGGCGAGCCGAGCCACGCTGGCTTGATCGAGCTCGAGGCTGATCCCACGCTCGGCCACGCCATCGCGCTCGCGCACGCGCGCCAGCGTGACCGCGGCGACCTGCTCGATCTGGGCCCGGTCGAGCGCGTGGAAGGGGATCACGCGATCGATCCGATTGACGAACTCGGGCCGGAAGTGGGTGTCGACCTGATCGAGGTAGAAGCGCTCGGCCGCGTTGGCCTCGAGCTCGGCTTGCCGGTCGGCGTCCGCCAGCGCGCGCGGGCTGGCGAAGCCCGAGCTCGGTCGACGTTGGGCCGCGCCGAGGTTGGAGGTCATGATGATGATCGCGTTGTGGAACCAGGTGGTTCGACCGCGGGCATCGGACAAGCGACCCTCGCCACAGACCTGCAAGAGCAGATCGAAGACCGCCGGGTGGGCCTTCTCGATCTCGTCGAGCAAGACCACGCAAAAGGGCTGTTGCCGGACCTTGCGGGTCAGGATCCCGTCTTCGCGATCGCTGCCGCGGATCAGCCGCTCGGCGGCCATCGGATCCATGTACTCGCTCATGTCGAAGCGAGTCATCCGCTCGGGCGAGCCGAACAAGAAGCGGGCGAGGGTCTTGGCGACCTCGGTCTTGCCGACGCCGGTCGGGCCGACGAACAAGAAGGTCGCGAGCGGCTTTTGCTGCGGCTGGAGGCCGGCCTTGACCGTGCACAGGGTCCCGGCGACGCGGCGCAGCGCCTCGGCTTGGCCGATCACGCGGGCTTGGAAGAACTCGACGATCCGCTGGAACTCGAGCGCACGCTCCTCTCGCAGCAGGAACATCGGGATGCCCGAGTGGATCGAGAACCCGCGATAGACTTCGTCGGGGCCGATCGGCTTGGGCCGACCCTGGTCGTCGACCTCGCCCTCGTGGGTGGCCCGCAGCGAGGCATGAAAGCGCAGCGCCTTGCCCGGGAAGGCCTGGTAGGAGAAGTAGCGCTCGGCCAGATCGATCAGCGGGGTCACGGCGTCGCGACCGGGCGGGAGCGAGAGGGTCGGGCGCTCCGCGTCGTGGCGGCGCTCGTGCTCGACGCGGGCGACGACGATCGCGTGGGTCTGTTTGGCGTCGAGCTCGGCGACCGCGACCCGAGCGAGCGGGGCAAAGAAGCCGACGTGGCGCTTCTCGTGGTGCTCGAGCAGCTCGGGCGTGATCTCGCCGATCAGCCGGACTCGCCCCCGCTCGATCCAGGGTCGCACGCTGGCCGCGACGTCCCCGAGCTCGCCGCTGGTCCGAGCGAACAAGTCACCGAGGTTGTCGAAGTACAAGATCGCGTCGAGGGCTTCGGCCGCGGCCATGACATCGTGGACACGCTGCTCGAGCTGGCCGAAACCCGACTGGCCAGCAACGAGCTGCGCACCCGAGGTCGAGACCAGCTCGGGCAGGTCCTTGCGATCTTGCGCGATCCAGCGCTGGACGAGCCCGTGGAGCACCGCCGTCTTGCCGGCCAGCTCGGGCCCGACCAGCATCAAGGCCAGGCGCTCGCGCCCGGTCAGCAGCGCGTCGAGGGCCGCGATCTCGCGCTCTCGATGCAGCACGGGCGGCACCACTCGGGCTCGGATCTCTTCGACCAGCGAGCTGCCGATCTTGCCGAGCAGCTCGCGGGCTTCGGTCTGGCTGCGTTCGCGGGCCCGCTGGCGGCGGGCCGCCGCGCGAGCCGAAGGCGCCCGACGCTCCTCGCGATCGACGCTGATCGAGAGCCGCTCGATCGTGTAGGGGTCGCCGCCACGCAGCAGCTCGAGGAACTCGGTCCCGCTCGGCTCACGCGCGGCCACGACCCGCTCGACCTCGCGTCGAACCTCGGCGTCGAGCTGCTCGGGATCCTCGACCCAGAGCGCGTGATCGAGCGGGAGCACGACCACCCACGCATGCTTGGCGTCGGGGACGACCAAGCAGGGGAAGCTGAGCGGCTCGGGAATGGACATGCGCTCGGGCAGGCCCGCGAGCTGAAGCGGGACCTCGACCCGGTGCAGCCTCGCCTCGCCGGTCGGGTCGAAGCGCGCGAGCTCGCCAGCGGGCAGCATCGCCAGGTGATCGCGCAAGAACAATTCCTGCTCTTCGAGGACGTCGTCGCGCTCGCGCGCGTAGGCGACCTTTTCGCGGTCGGCGAAGGGCCAGGCCAACCAATCGCCGTTGGCGAGCTCTTCGACGACCAGCAGGACTTCGAGCGTGAGCGGCTGCGACATCGGGTTGGCGCGAGTGTATCAGGGCTGCTCGACTCGGGGCTTGCGAGTCGAGCGGCGCCGGCTCTACCCTGGCGACAGGGAGCATCGACGTGTTCGCCAACCTCCACGAGCTCGAAGAAGAACCTGGCGCGCTGCTGCTCGTGCCGGGCGAGGTTCGGCTCGTCGACGAGGCCAGCAGCGAGGCTTGGCAGGCCGTCTGCGAGCAGGCCTTCGCGGCCGTCTACGCGCCCGTCGAGCTGCTCGTCGACTTGAGCGACTTCGTGCTCGAGCCCAACGCGATCGGGTTCTGGGGTCCACGCGAGCGCGAGTTCCTGGCTCGCCGGGTCAAGCAGGTCGTGCGCTTCGGTCGTTCGCCGCTGCCGATCACGACCACGTTGATCGGCGTCGCGGGCAAGCGCTACGGCTTCCCGTCCAACCTCGCCGACGACCGGAGCCAAGCGATCGCTCGGCTCCGCTCGCTGCGGGGTTGAAGCCCTATCACTTGATCGCGATTTCCTTGCGGATGAGCGCGCCGCCGCGCTCGACGGTGACCGAGAGATGGTTGGCGCGGCGGAGCTTCGTATACATCGCCATCGCGTCGTCGATGTTGCCCAGCCGCTGGCCGTTGATCTCGCTGACCACGTCGCCGTTCTCGAGCCCGATCAGCTTGGCCAGGCTGCCAGTCTTGATGCCCGACACGCGGAAGCCGGCGGTCTCGCCATCCTTGGAGACCGGGGCCATGCGGGCCTGGGTCATCAACTGCTGCGGCTTGGCGAGCAGCTGCTCGACGAAGGCGCGGTCGACCGTGCAGTTGTTCTCGTCGGTGCAGTCGATCGCCTGATCGGCGCCCTCGATCGCGATCTTGTTGGCGGCCGCGGGCTCGTCGGGCTTGGCGGTCGGCTTGACGGGCGCGGCCTTGGCCGGCTCGACCCCGACGTCGACGAACTCGCGGCGGCCTTGGTTGAGCAGGACCACGCGCCCGCGCTCGACGGCCAACACGGTCACGCCGGGGCGGATCTGCTCGTTGGCGGTGTAGGGCGCGAGCGAGTTGTTGTCCATGTCGCGGATGGTCGCCATCGACCACAGCGGATCGTCGGACTCCATCGTCGCGAGCAGCTGCAAGGGCAAGCTGCTGCGGACATCGCCGGTCGCCATCGGCAGGCCCGACGCGTCGGCGAGCAGCGCTTCGGCCGATTCGACGATCGGCGTGCAGCTCGGGCAGAAGGGGTTGCTGGCGACGACCGCGTCGGCGCTCGCCTGTTTGTAGGTGCCCTTGCCAGCCATCTTCGGCTGATTGGGCTTGGGCTTGGCCGGGTTGGCCGCGGACTCGGGGGCTTCGGCGTCCGCGAGCGTCTCCTCGTCGGGCTCGGCCGCGTCGCGGGTGCCGATCGTGTCGAGGTCGATGAGCAGCTTGCTGACGAAGTGGGTGGTCAGAGCGCTTCCCGCGAAGAACACGACAGTACCCACGGCGAGGAACTTGATCAGCTCGGTGTGGCGGGGCCCGAAACGCATGCGAGACGTATGTGCAATGGGCGTGCCAGGTTGTCCGCATAGCTCTGCTTGGCAATTTTGGCTGCGCACTTCGGCACGCGCGGCATGGATGCAGGGTCGAGGGCTCGATGCTGACAAACTGACAAGCGCATGCCCGCGCCCGCTCGGATCCTGACTGCTTTGCTCTCGCTCGCCTGCCTCGCCTGCGAGCGAGGAACGACCCCACCCACCCACGAGCCGAACGAAGTCGCCGACGAGACACCCGACGCAAGCCTCGCGAGCGACGAGCCGATCGACGCCGCGGCGATCGTCGGCGCCGACGACCGCGATCCCAGCGACGTGGAGGCCGACCTGCGCCGCAAGCCGGTCGAGCTGCTCGAGTTCCTCGATCTGCGCGCGGGCATGAAGGTCGCCGACATCGGCGCGGGCTCGGGCTACACGACCGAGCTGCTCGCGCGGGCGGTTGGAGCGAAGGGCAAGGTCTTCGGCCAAAACACGCCCTTCGTGCTCGAGCGCTTCGCTCGGGCGGGCTGGAGCGCCAGGATCGCCAAGCCCGTCAACGCCAACGTGGTCTCGCTCGAGCGCGAGTTCGACGATCCCTTTCCCGACGACATCGAGCCGCTCGACCGGGTGATCAACGTGCTCTTCTATCACGACTTCGAATGGATGAAGGTCGACCGCGCCAAGCATGTCGCCGACGTGTTCGCGGCGCTGCGGCCAGGTGGGCTCTACGTGATCGTCGATGCGAGCGCGCTCGCGGGTCATGGCGCGCAGGACTCGGAGACGCTGCATCGGATCGAGCAAGCGCTGGTCGAGCGCGAGCTCGAAGCGGGCGGGTTCGAGTTGGTCGAGCAAGCCGAGTTTCTGCGCAACCCGGCCGACACCCGCGACTGGAACGCGCTGCCTTGGCGCTCGAGCGACAAGGCCGACGCGGGCGAGTTCAGCGACAAGTTCGTGCTCAAGTTCCGCAAGCCTGAGTAGCCGCGGATCCGCAAGCCCGAGCAGCGGCGCAGTAGTGGGTTTCGTGCTCGCGCGCGCAAGGTTCGTCGCGTTCGAGCTGCTCGCGGACGGAGTCGATCGCCCGCGAGAGTCGGCTGCGGACGGTGTTGTAGTTGATGCCCAGCTGCGCGGCGATCTCATGGTTGTCGAGCCCGTGCAGGTGGAGGTCGAGCACCTCGGCGTGCGGGATCGAGAGCGCCTCGATCGCTCGGCGCAGGCGCGCCGCCGACTCGCGACGAACGAGGATCTGGCTGGGTGGGGTGACCAGCGCGCCGTGCTCGTCGACCGAGCGCGGGTCCTCGAGGTTGCGCCACGACTTGCGGTGACGCTCGGCCAGCGCCTTGCGAGCGACGCTGAAGATGTAGTGGTGCAGGCTCGACGCGCCGCGGAAGCGCTGGGGCTGGGCGATGGTGTAGAGCAGCACCCGCTGGGTCAGCTCCTCGACCTCTTGCGAGGCCACGCGGGTGCGGAAGAACGAGCGCAGCGCCGAGTAGTAGCGACGAGCGAGCTGGTTGCCCGCGACCTGATCTCCGCGGCGCCAGGCCGCGAACAATTGTTCATCGTGCACGGCCGCACGCTACCACCGAGCTGGGAAGGCGCGGTCGCATCGCAGGGTAACTGTTGAGCGTGGACAAGTGTCGACGAGAGTCGGCGATCGCGACCGCAGTGTGCATCCAAGTGGGACCCGGCAGACCTGCGAGGTCGAGCCTCGCAGGTGTGCCGGGTCGTGTCGGGCGGTGCTTCGATTCAGGCCGTCGACCACACATTGCCGCTGCGGCCCGAACCCCAGCGTGAACATCTTCGGACCCGACCCCGCACGTCTGCCGGGTCGAAAGTGGAGCGCGGTTTCGATCATTCGCCCTCGAGCTTGCGGGCAAGGGTGTTGCGGCCAATCCCGAGTCGCCTCGCGGCCTCGCTCTGGTTGCCGCCGCAGGCCGAGAGCACGCGCTCGACATGGAGGCGCTCGACCGTCGCCAGGCTCAGCTCGGGATCACCGAGCTCGGGCTTGCTCGCGAGGCTGCCGCGGCGGCGACCGAGCGGAAGGTCGTCGGCGTCGACGATGCCTTGGTCGCCGAGCACGACCGCCGACTCGATGCAGTTCTCGAGCTCGCGGATGTTGCCCGGCCAGTCGTGGGCGAGCAGGCGCTCGATCGCGGCCGGCGTGACCCGCTGGATCGCGCGATCGTGGCGGCGACCGTACTTGTCGACGAAGTGCTCGACCAGCCGGAGCAGGTCGTCGCGCCCGCGCGAGCGCAGCGGCGGCAGCTCGATCGGGACCACGCGGATTCGGTAGTAGAGGTCCTCGCGGAAGCGGCCGGCGTCGACCATCGCGGCCAGGTCGCGATGCGTCGCGCAGATGACCCGGATGTCGGTCTTGATCGTCGCGGTCCCGCCGACCCGCTCGAACTCGCGATCTTGCAGGACCCGGAGCAGCTTGCCCTGGAGGTGGCTGGGCAGCTCGCCGATCTCGTCGATGAACAAGCTGCCGCCGTCGGCGACTTCGAACTTGCCGGGCGTGGTTCGGTCGGCGCCGGTGAAGGCCCCGCGCTCGTGGCCGAAGAGCTCGTTCTCGATCAGCGCCTCGGGCAGGGTCGTGCAGTCGACCTTGACGAAGGGGCCCGCACGGCGGGGCGAGTTGACGTGCACGGCCCGAGCGATCAGCTCTTTGCCGGTCCCGCTCTCGCCCGTGATCATCACGCTCGCGTCGGTGCCCGCGGCCTTGCGAACGATCGCGTAGACGGCCTGCATGGCCGGCGACTCGCCGACGATCTGGTTGAAGGTGTAGTTCGGCCCCGGTCGGGGGCTGTGGCCTTCGACCGGCCCGCGCGCGCGCAGCTCGGCGTAGAGCGAGGTCGCCTCGAGCACCTGCCCGGCCGAGGCCGCGAGCTCGACCGCTCGCGCTTCGTCGCCCGCGTCGAAGTGGCCGCGCGCGGCGTTGAGCAGCTGCAAGACCCCGATGACCGCCCCCGCGCTGTCGCGGATCGGCACGACCAGCATCGAGCGGGTCGAGAAGCCCGTCTGCCGATCGAAGGTCGGATCGAAGCGAGGATCGCCGGCCGGATCGGCGACCGCGAGCAGCTTGCCCTCGCTAGCGACCGTGCCGGCGATGCCTTGTCCGAAGTCGAGCCGGATCCGCTCGAGCTCGGGCAGGTGGGCGACGACCGAGCTGAGCGTGCGCGTGCGGCCGTCGACCAGGTACAAGGTCCCGCGCTCGGCGGCCAGGCGCTCGACGATGTTGTCGACGACCGCGATCAAGAGCGCGTCGAGCTCGACGCCGCGGGTCAAGAAGGGCGCGGCCGCCATCGCCACGCTCTCGGCTCCACGCAGGTTGTCGCCGGGCGGCGATGTCGGCCGCCGACCCCGTGCTCGCTCGCTCACGGGATCGAGGGTCGCGCACGCTCGCGCACGAGGGAAGCTCGGCGCGCGTTCGGGCTCGGAGGGCCGCTCGCCCGCCTGCCAGGAACTAGCCATGGGCCGCGAGCGCCTGGCCGCGGGTGTCGGGCTGCCAGTGGAGGCCGCGGGTCCGCGCGACCTCGTCGAGCTCGAGCACCATCCCCTCGGCCGCGACGATCGTCGAGGCGAAGCGCCGCCGAGCTCGGGCTGCCAGCGCGTCCATGAACCCATCGTCGTGGCTGGGGTCGTGGTGGAAGAGGCAGAGCGTGCGGACCCCGGCGGCCTCGGCCACCGCGGCGCCGGACTCGAAGGTGCCGTGGCCCCAGCCACGCCGGCTGGGCCCGCCGATCCCCGCGTACTCCTCGGGGGTGTACATCGCGTCGTAGATCAGCAAGTCGGCGTCGCGGCACAGCTCGACCAGCTCGGCGGGCGGATGCTCGGCGTCGTGCTCGAGGTCGGTCGCGTAGACGACCGTGCGCCCGCGATGCTCGACCCGCCAGGCCACGCAGCCGTTGGGGTGATCGACCGAGGTGTGGCGGATCCGAGCGTCGCCGACCCGAATGACCTGGCCCGCGTCGACCTCGTGAAAGGCCAGCTCGGCGCGCATGGTCTCGAGCGAGACGGGGAAGGTCGGCGGGCGCATCTGCTCGGCCAAGACGTCGCGGATCAGCGGCGCGTCGGCGCCCGAGCGCGCGTGCCAGATGTCGACTCGATTGCCCGGCACGTAGGCCGGCCCGAAGAAGGGGAAGCCTTGAATGTGGTCCCAATGAAGGTGCGAGAAGAACAGGTTGACGGCGATCGGGCTGATCCCCGAGGCCCGGGCGAGGTCGCTGCCGAGCTTGCGGATGCCCGTGCCCGCGTCGAAGATCAGCGGTGCACCGTCGACCTCGACCCCGACGCAGGGCGTGTTGCCGCCGTAGCGACGGGTGGCTTCTCCAGCAGTGGCGATTGAACCTCGGACTCCGTGGAAGACGACTCGCATGCCTGGGCGGATTGCAAGCTGCGTTCGCAGCGAATTCCCAAGTGAATTCAAAGGAATGGGGCCGACCGATCGGAGGCGGCGATCCGCTTTGGTGCGCCGCTGATCGAGAGTGGAGCAGGTCGCCGCCGCGGTCCGAACGCACGTCGCCCGGGCGCACGAAGGGAGTTGGTCGCGCTGCGAGCACATGGCACCGTGGACACATGGCGTCGAAGATCCCGGGCTTGATCGACTGGCCCTTCGCGGTCGGCGAAGGCCCCTTTCACGTCAAGGGCGTGTCCTATCGCGGCCATCAGAAATTCATCGACGAGCACGTGCCGGGTGCCTACGCGGGGATTCTCGATCAGCTCGATCCCACGTTGCAAAAATTCTATGCCCAGCCCTTCTTGGCCTCGTGTTGGTACGACCTCGCGCCGCTGGTCGCCGTCGCGCCCGTCTGCGCGGCCGCGTGCGGGCTCTCGACCGAGGGTTACCTGCATCACCGCGCGCAGATCCAAGTCGACCAAGACATCTCGGGCGTCTACGCCTATTTGATCAAGCTGGTCTCGGCGCGAATGATCGCCACTCGATTGCCGCGGCTGATCACCCAATACTTCGACTTCTCGACCGTCACGACCCGCACGCTCGATGACGAGCGGGTGATCACGCGGCACGGCGGCTTGCCGCGGGCCTTCGCGCCCTGGCTGGTCGCGGTCGCGACCGCCTACCTCGAGCGCGTGCTCGAGATCGCCGGCGCCAAGCACTTCGTGATTACGCCGGGGCCGTTCGTCCGCGAAGGCGAGGCGCAGGGGATCGAGACCGTCGGGTTCGAACTCGAGGTCGCTTTCCTCGGATGATCTATCCGAGCAGGCGAACGACAGCGAGGACCACCCCGATCGCGCCGACGATCGTCGCCACGAACCCGATCGCCCCGACCACGAACCAGCGCATGATCGGCGCGAGCTCGGGCTCGGATAGCTGGTCGTGGAGTCGCATGGGCCGCAACCAGAAGCCCTCGGTCGACTTGCCCTTCCGCCTCAGCGCGCGCCAGAGTTGGGCGTGATAGACGAAGCCCGCGGGGACCCCGAACGACGCGCCCAGGGTGCCTAGGCCGGCGCCAGCCCAAAGTAGCCAAGTCGCAGGCAGCGCGGCCGTGGCGAGCAACCCGAGCACGATGATCAGGGCGATGGCGGCCTCGAACACGCCTCGCCGATATAGCACCGCGAAGGGGTCGAGGCGCTCTATGATGCGCCGATGCGTCGCACCGCGCGAATCCTGGGCCTCGGTCTGTGCTTGTCTTCGACAGCTTGTCAGCAAGAGCTCGACTCGGCCCCGGCCGCGGATCCGCTCGAGGATCCTTGGGTCAACTCGATCGACGAGGGTGAGCCGGAGGCCCTGGTCGCGGCACCCGCTTCGCAGCCGCCGATGGTGGTCGCTGCGGCCGAGCTCGCCGTGGTCGATCCTGCCGTCGTCGATCCTGCGCCGCTCGAAGCCGGAGCGCTGGTCGAGCCCGCGCCTGGCTCGGTGCCCACGTCCACGACCGAGGTTGCCAAGTTGGCGGGCGCCAGCACGCCGACTGCCAAGTCGTCGAGCCCTGGCAACTCGGCCAGCGCCGAGCTCGAACCCGAGGTCGCGCCCACGCCGAGCGAGGCAGCGGAGCCCGCGGCGGCTGCGATCGAGCCCGCACCCAAACCCGCCGAAGCGGCCAAGCCCGCGCCAGCGCCCGCGATCACCTTCACCGACTACGCCGGCAAGTACCGCTTCTCGGGCGGCAGCGCGCAGCGAGCCGCGCTCACGCAGGCGATCGAAGATGCGGCCATGCAGCTGGCCATGCCGATCCGCGGCATCGGTCGCAAGCGGCTGACCAACACCAACCCGATCGACGACACCCTCGACATCGTCGTCACCGGCGACAAGGTCCAGACCATCTTCGAATCGGGCTTCGACGCCGAGTGTGTGATCGAAGGCGGGACGGTCCATTGGACCAGCAAGAAGGGCGACAAGTACAAGGTTCGGGTCCGCAAGAAGGACACCAAGATCGTCCAGGTGATCGAGGGTGAAGACGGGGTCAAGACCACGGTCTTCGTGCTCTCGGCCGACCGGCAGACGCTGACCGTCCATCACAAGATCACCGCCGATCGCCTCGACGAGCCGATGACCTACAAGCTCACCTACAAGCGCAAGTGATCACGATGAGCCAAGCCGAATACACGCTCTATTATTGGCCTGGCCTTCCGGGTCGCGGCGAGTTCGTTCGTCTCGTGCTCGAGCAAGCGGGGGCGAGCTACGACGACATCGCCCGCCGGCCCAAGGAGCAGGGCGGCGGGGTCCCTGCGTTGCTCGAGCAGCTCCGCGGCGAGGGCCCCGGCTTGCGTCCGCTCGCCCCACCGATCCTCGTGCACGGCGAGCTTCGGCTGGCGCAGATGCCCAACATCTGCGCATGGTTGGCCGCGCGGCACGGGCTGGTCGCGGCCGACGAACGCGCCCGGGCCGAGGCCATGCAGCTGCAGCTGACCTTGGCCGACTTGATCGCCGAGGCCCACGACACGCACCACCCGGTCGGCAAGGGCGAGTACTACGAGGCTCAGATCCCCGAGGCGCTCCGCTACGCGACCCAATTCGCGCAGCAGCGTCTGCCGAAGTTCCTGCGCTACTTCGAGGCGATCGTGGAGGCCAACCAGGCCGGCTCGGGTCGCCACTTGCTCGGTGACGCGCTCTCCTACGTCGACCTGACCATGAACCAAGTCCTGCGCGGCCTCGCCTACGCGTTCCCGCGCGCGTGGGCGCGAGTCGAGGGCGAGCTGCCGGGCTTGATCGCCCTGCGCGACCATGTCGACGCGCTGCCCAACATCGCCGCGTATCGAGCCTCGGAGCGCTGCCTCGCGTTCAACGAGAACGGCATCTTCCGGCGCTACATCGAGCTCGACATCTGATTCGAGCGCAGCGTCGACTCAGTGCTCGGCGATCGGGTCGGGCTCGCCGCGGGCGAGCGCTTCGAAGCGCCGGACCTGCCGCTTGAAGTAGGCGTTGTCGGGCTCGAGCGCGGCCGCGGCCTGGATCGCCGCGAGCGCGAGGTCGGGCTCGCCGAGCATGCGCTGCAGCTCGGCCTCGACGTAGCGAAGGTCGGCGTCGTCGGGCGCCTGGGCGATGCCGCCGAGCACCGCCGCGAGCCCGGCCTCGGGTCCACAGCGCTCGCGGAACGAGAACCAGCCGAAGCTGGCCGCGAGCGCGGTGTCGGCGAGGTCGGTGGCGACCATGGCTTGGAGCGCCGCGATCGCCTCGGCCTCGCGGCCCTGCTTGCAGTGGGCGCGGCCGATCGTGCGGTAGGCCGCGATGGCCTCCTTGCTGGTCGGGAACTCGCGCTGGAGCTGTTCGAGCGCCGCGATCGTGGCGTCGGGATCGCGGTCGAGCTTGTAGACGAAGAAGGTCGCGCGATCGGCCAGGACCTTGCTCGCCAGCCGCTTGGCGTTGTCGGGGTCGCCGGCCATGACTCGCGCGAACTCGGCCTCGGCCAGCTCGCGCTTGGCCGCCAGGGCGTAGGCATGACCGAGTTCGAAGCGAGCCTCGAGATCGTCGGGCGCGGCCTCGACCGCGGCGGCCAGCTTGGCCAGCACGTTGCCACCCTCGGCGATCGCCGCGAGCATCTCGATCAGCGCCTCGCTCGGGTGAAAGTCGACGATCCGATCCTTCTCGACCCCGCTCGCTTCGAGCACGAGCAAGGTCGGGTAGGCCTGGACGCGGTAGCGATCGACCAGCTCGGGGCCCTCGCCCTTCTCGGCGTCGACGTGCAGCGCGATCGCGTGCTCGCGCA
>JAMHUH010000362.1:0-1835 GCA_035904925.1 Nannocystaceae bacterium | reverse complement strand
ATCGCCGAGTCGCCTGACTTGCTGCGCAGCACGGTCGATGCACTCGACGACTGGGCGGCCGAGCTTCGCGCACAGCTCGGTGCGGATTGACCCGGCTTGGACAGTTCGCGGACGACTGTCACCTCGCTGTAGCCCGAGGCGCCATGAGTGACCCCGACTTCTCGCCGACCGACAATACCCTGCTCGACGGTTTCGATGGCTTCGAACACCGACGCGCGATCGCACAGGCTCGCATGCATCTGTTTGGCGGCGCGCCCGTGGCGATCGGGCGCTATCGGATCGACCGACGGATCGGCTCGGGCAGCATGGGGGAGGTTTACCTCGCGCATGACGCGGAGCTCGATCGCAAGGTCGCGATCAAGCGCGTACTGACCAGCGATGGCAGCGAGCCCAGGCAGATCCGCCTGCGCCGGGAGGCTCGCGCGCTGGCCAAGCTCTCGCACCCCAACGTCGTGCAGGTCTACGAGGTCGGCGAGCACGAGCAGCGGACCTTCCTGGCCATGGAGTACGTCGACGGCGAGACGCTGACGACCTGGCTGAGCGTACCGCGACCGTGGCGGGCCGTTCTCGATCGCTTCCTCGCCGCGGGCCGTGGGCTCGCGGCCGCGCACGAGGCTGGGATCATTCATCGCGACTTCAAGCCCGACAATGTGTTGCTCGGCCATGATGGCGGCGTGCGGGTTGCCGACTTCGGGCTCGCGCTGGCCGACGTGCCCGAGCGTGCGGGTCAGCTCGACCACGAACAGCACGACATGCAACTGTCGACGCTGAGGATGAGCGTGACCGGATCGATCGCCGGGACCGTCCGCTATATGGCCCTCGAGCAGCTGCTCGGCCAGACCGTCGACGCTCGCAGCGATCAGTTCTCGTTTTGTCTCGCGCTCTACGAGGCGCTGTGGGGCGAATCCCCGTTCACGCTCACGAGTCTCGCGGCCCGACGGATCGAGCTCGAGACCGGTGAGCCCAGGCAGCCCGCGCGCTCTCGCGTGCCTCATGGGCTCTGGCCGGTGATCCGGCGGGGGCTCGCGCGCGCGCCCAACCAGCGTTGGCCCGACATGGCGACCCTGCTCGCGGCGCTCGAGCGCCAGCCTCGGCGGCGACGGTGGACGATCGCGTCGCTGCTCGTCGTGCCGACGCTGGCCTTGCTGTTCGGTGGTCGCGTGCTCGCGGAGCAGCGCGAGCAGGCCGCGACCATCGCCGCGTGCGAGGCTGATGGGCGCAGCTTCGAGGCCGACTGGAACGACGAGCTGCGCCTCGAGCTCCAAGGTGCGCTCGCGGCGACCGGGCTGGAGTTCGCGTCCACGAGCTGGGCCCTGACGGAGCGGCGGATGGACCAATACGCAAGCGAGTGGGCCGCGCTACGCGAGCAAGCCTGCCTGGCGACCGAGCTCGAGCACAGCCGGAGCGAGAGCTCTCGCCAGCAGGTCGACGAGTGTCTCGACCATGCGCGTGTGACCTTCGTCGAGCTCACCAAGCTCTTACGGGTGGCCGACAAGGCTATGGCCATCAACGTCGGGGCGGCCGTCGCCGGGCTGCCGGTGCTGACGATGTGCAGCGACGACGCGTGGCTGGACGCACGCGTGCAGGTCAACGCGGACATCCGGCCCCAGGTCGCCGAGCTGCGATCTCGGCTCGACCGGGTCAAAGCGCTGCGGTTGGCCGCGCAATTCGATCGAGGTCTGGCCGAGGCTCAACGGGTGCTTGCCGAGGCACGAGCGCTCGAGTGGCGGCCGTTCATCGCCGAGGTCGAGGTGGCGGTCGGCGAGCTGCGAGACCGGGTCGGAGAGCACCAGGAGGCTCGCGCCACGCTGCATCGCGCATTTCTCGACGCGACC
>JAMHUH010000361.1:0-2512 GCA_035904925.1 Nannocystaceae bacterium | reverse complement strand
CGGATCCTCAACGACTCCACGGCCATGCTCGCGCTCGACTCGGATCAGGCCTACGCCAACTATGGGATCGCGCACGGGGACAAGCTCCCGGTCGGCACGAACCTGACGCGCGACTTCACGGCGTCCGTCGACATGGTGCCCACCGCGACCCGCGACGCCGCCGGGATCAGCCTCGCCGGCACGACCGGCGCCGAGTCGAGGTACGTCGTCGACGGGTTCAATCTTCAGGAACGCCTCGGCTCTCGTCGCGCTCGCCAGCAAGCCCACGCCGACGCCAAGGTCGAGGGTTCGCGCCGCTCGGGCAGGCCGCCCGCGCCGATCCGTGCTGCGGTCGAGTCGATCGAAGCCAGCCTCGACGAGGCGATGCTCCGCTGTGCCCGACACGCGGCCGCCAGCGACGTGGTCGTGGTCGATCGATTCGAGCTCGAGCTCGGCTTCGCTCCGAGCGGCCAGCTGATCCACGTCGTGGCCGCGCCGAACATGAGCTCGAACCTGCACGACTGCGCGCTCTTGCAGCTGCACGAGCTGGCCGGGGCGGGCTACGCCGAAGCCGACGAATCCGAGCCCGCCAACGTGGTCGTCCGCCGCTATCGAGTCAGCGCCACGCCTGGTCGGCGCGACGACGCGCCCGAGGACTGGCACATCCGCGGCGTCGCGGCCTTCGCCCGCGAGCTCCAGCGCGAGCCGGGCTCGGGCACCAGCGGCTGGGCCAAGTTCATCGAGGAGGACCTCGCCGATGGGCTCGTCGACGAGGCGCTCGACGTCGCGTGGATCTGGCACCACGCCCGCCCCGACGACCTGCTGCCCTACGTCTCGCTCGGTCGGGCGCTCGCGGCCGCCGGGCAAGACGACGACGCCGCGCGGGCCTACGGCTCGCTGATCGATCTGCATCCGAGCCGGGCCGAGACCCGCCGCTTCGCCGGCGCGCTGCTCGAGTCACTCGAGCGCGAGCGCGAGCTCGAGCTCGCGCTCGACAGCTACCGCAAGGCTCGCGCGCTCCAGCCCGATCACCCGACCGGCTACCAGGTCCTGGCCTTCGCGCTGGCCCGCCACGACGATCTGCAAGAGGCCGTCGAGGTGCTCGTCGACGCGCTCGGTCGGACCTACGCTGCGGGTCGCTTCGGCGACGCGGTCGAGCTGATGCGAGCCGACCTCGCCAGCCTGGCCGCCGCGGCGATCATCGCCGATCCGAGCCTGCGCCCGGCGATCCTCAGCGCGCTCGTCGACACCATGGTCCTGCCCAGCGCCGAGGTCCGCGATCACTTCACGCTGACCTGGGAGAGCGACGCGAGCAGCCTCGACCTGCGCCAGACCGGGATCGGCGACGGCCTCGCCGAGGGCTGGGGCGCGGACTTCAGCGCCCAGGTCACGACCGGCTACGGCCCGCAAGGCCTCGAGTGGGCCGAGGACTTCGACGAGCCGATCGCGGTGTCGGTCCACGCCAACGACCTCGGGCCCGAGGCCATCGCGCTGGGCAGCGTCCGCCGCATGCGGCTCGAGGCGGATGGTCGGCTCGCGTTCGAGACCCGGCCCTTCGTGATCTGGCCGGAGCAAGACACGGCCGAGCTCGGCACCTTCGAGAAGCCGCGCTGAGCTCAGCCCATTTGCTACGCTGGCTGCGATGCCCGACACCCCCGCGCGCGACCCGGGCAAGTTCATCAACCTCGACGCGCGCGCTCGCTTCGTCCCGACCGAGCTGCTGCGCGCGGCCTACCTCCACTACGAAGACTCGCGCGCTCCCTCGGCGCCCCGCTTCGTCGACTTCGCGGCCGAGGGCATGGAGCTGGGCATCGTGTCGAGCGCGGCGCCCCAGCTGGCCCGGGCGATCTCGTCGTTGCTGAGCTGCTCGCTCGAGCGGGCCAAGGACAGCCAAGGCGGCCACCTGCCGAGCGCGGTGGTCGAGCGGGTCCAGCTCGAGATCATCTCGCCCTACGGTGTTTCGAGCCTGTGGGGCGCGCATGGCCATCGCTTCGTGCTCTCGCGCCGGGTCGACGCGAGCACGAGCGAGCTGCTCGCGACGATCTTGGTCGCCCGGCGCAAGGGGACGGTGTTCTTCTTCACCGGCCGCTACAACAACCTGCGCCACTCGACGATGGCCCAGGAGGTCGACTTCGATCAACCTGCAGGCAGCGACCCCGCGCAAAAATGGTTCGATCAATTCGCGTTTCCGCCGGTCGCCGAGTTCAAGCCCAAGGGCTATCACCACATCGCCAATTTCGTGGTCGCCAACGACCACCGCGGCCAGCGACTCTCGCGGTTCATGCTCGACGCGATCGTGCACGAATATTCGCGCGATCACATCGAGGCCCGGGCGGGCACGATCCGGCATTCGCAGTATTTGTTGTGCGGCCGAGGCTTTTGGCAGATCGGCGACGCGCCCTGGTTGTCGCGGATGGAGAAGCTCGGATTCTACTTGCGTTGGGGCGCCGAGAGCTTCTTCGTCGAGCACGACTGGGCGCCGCTGCCTGCGATCTTCGCCAAGGGCGAGCAGGTCTCGAACCTGGCCTACAAC
>JAMHUH010000360.1:0-2611 GCA_035904925.1 Nannocystaceae bacterium | reverse complement strand
CGCGCCGACTGGAGTCCAGCCGCGGCGGCAGCCTGTCGTTCCCCTTCTCTGTCCGTTCGGCGATGGTCGGATACGCTTCTGCGAGTCCCGAGGAGACTCGTGACGAGCTCTGGCTGCCTCTATGGAACGCCCCCGCGACCTTTCGTGAAGTTCGTCACCTCTACGCCGAGGGCCGCGCCAAAGTCCCCACGCGTCGCGGCGGAAAGGCGGATCAACGCGAGGCCGTCGACGGACTCGACTTCGCCCGCGCGATCGCATCGCTCGGAGTGAACCGCGGGATCGAATCGTTCGCGCGCTTCGGCTTTCAACAGCGCAACGGCTTGTCCTTTTTCGCCGTCCCGCTCGGTCGGTGGATCGTGCGTCGCTCGAAGGGTGCCGACCTGCTCGCCGAACTCGACGCGTGGCTCACCCGGCTTCGCAGTCACGTCAACTCGGGCAAGGCTTCGGCGTCGGTGGCCAGCGCGACACATCGACTCGAGGGCGCGATCATGGAGGTGTGCCAGCGCGAGGACTGGACGACCATGCTCGAGGTCTTGATCGCGCTCGGGGAGCTCGAGTCGACGATCAGCCGCGCGAAGGAGCGGCCGCTCGAGCCCCTGCCTTCGCTCTCGCCGCAGTGGTACTCGCTGACGAAGGGCGATCCGACGCCCGAGTATCGACTCGCAGCCAGCTTGGCCTCGGCGGGTCTGCGCCCAAGGCTGATCCCCGTCGAAAGGAAGGGCAAACGCCACTGGAGCTGGCTGCCCGCGAGTTCGAAGACCGCGACGTGGATGGCGACGGCGAGCCTCGAGACCAACCTGATCGAGCTGCTTCGGCGGCGCGAGATCGAGGATCAACAAGGGGAGAAGCGTCGACACCAAGCCGACGCTTGGGCGATCGGGATCGCCGACGCGCGCGAAAAGGCCGGACGACCTCGCGTGTGGGCCAGCCTGGCCGACATCGCGGCATTCATCGACGGCCCTCGCGTGAGCGGCATCGATGAGAACCGGCTCGAGGCCTTGGTCTGGGGCTTGAGTCTGATCGACTGGGCACGTGTGTCGCCCCAGCCGAGCCCCTTCCAGGATCGAGAGCTACCGCCCGCGGGCTACATGTTGATGGCCCTCGCGCGTGAGCGCTTCCTGCCCGGAAGCGCCGTCGAGTTGTTGCCTCCAACGCCGGGGATGCTCGCCAACGCGGCCGCCGGTCGGCTCGACGACGCGACTCGTCTGGCGATCCGTCGCCTCCACGGCATCGGGCTGATCTTCCCGCTCGATCGGCTCGGCGACGACCGAACTCGAACTCGACGGATCGCGGCCGCGCTCGCGTTCCCGCTCTCGCCCGAGTCGCTGGCCATGCTCGAACAGCAGCTCTTTCCCCGCCACCTCGGCTTCGAATTCGACGCCGACACCGATCCTGATCCCGACACCGACCCCAACCGAGAGGACGTACATCCGTGACTTCGCTGGAACTGCCCAAGGCTTCGAGGCTCCTCATTCGCGCTCGGCTAGCGCCCCTGCAAGGCTCGCGTTTTCAGCCGACGGGATTCCCCGATCTCGGCGCCGCGCGCTACCGCCTGCACAACGGCACCGAGATGCTGCTGGTCGAGTCGGCGCAGTCGGTGGCGAACCGCATGGAGGCCGCGTGCTGGAACGAAGAGACGCGCGAGCTGGTCGAGCCGCTGCGGGGCCTGCCCTACGTCGACGTCTGGGAGGAGGGCCAGCAGCTCACCAACAGCCTGATGGAAGCCCACCGCCTCAACTCGGTCTACATCGAGAAGAGCGACTTTCGGCCGACGCTCGAGCAGGCGATCGACTACTCCAAAGACAAGCCCTTCGATCGCGAGAAGCTGGTCAAGGCGGTCTGCAAGTTCGACCCGAACGCGCTGCTCCACGGCGTGTTCCTCGAGAGCATCGCGGGCGTTCTGCGCTTGCCTCGAGCGCTCAGCGGCTTCATCGAGGCCCGCGACGTGCACGAGGTCGCCAGCGGCGGCGTGAAGAACGACAACGTTCGCGCGAGCAAGGGCGAGGGCGACGAGGCCAAGACGCGGACGGCGGCCGAGGGCTACGGCAACGTTCCCTATCACCGAGTCGAGTTCACCGCGGCCGAGATCGACGCGTTCTTCAACCTCGATCTCGCCCAACTGCGCAGCTATCGACTGCCCGCCGCGACGACGAAGCTGCTCTACGCGCTCGCCATCTACAAGATCCAAGCCTTCCTCGATCGTGGTCTGCGTCTGCGTACTGCGTGTGACTTCCAGGTTCTCGGAGTCGAGGTCACGCGTCCCGAGGGCGTCACCTTGCCAAGCGAAGACGAGGCTGCCGCCGCGCTGTCGAAGCTGATCCCGGCCGCGACCAAGGAAGGCGTGTTTGCAAGCCCCGCGGTCACGCGAGCAAACTACTCGCCCAAGGCTGGGGCGAAGGCCGAAGCGGCAGAGAAGCCCGCAACCAAGAAATCGGGCAAGAAGGGGAAGGAGTAGGCGCTGCCGTGATTGGCCTTCGCCTGACCTTTACCGCGGGGCGCTACCACGCCACGGGTTGGGATCACCACGTCAACGAAGGTGTGGCCGAGTGGCCACCTGCACCTTGGCGGATCCTGCGAGCGCTGGTGGCTGCGAGCTACCGGCTCGACGAGC
>JAMHUH010000359.1:0-2020 GCA_035904925.1 Nannocystaceae bacterium | reverse complement strand
GTAGACCGTGCTCGGATGGACCTTGTAGGGCTCCTTGCCGTAGTTGGGCACGAACACCCGGGCCGGATCGCCCTTGCTGCCGTAGCCGGTCTTGGGCATCTCCGGATCGGGCTTCAAACGCGCGACCACCATGACATGCGAACGCGGGACCTCGACCAGCGAGCCGACGTAGAGCCCATGCCCCGCCGAGTTGCCGTGGTGGTCGGCGTGCGCGACCGGGCCGATCACGCGACCGCGAACCTCGGTCTTGCCAACCGAGAGCACCGACGCGGACACCAGCTCTTGCTTGGGCAGGTCGAAGTCCTCGGTCGGCTCGCTCTCGACGCCGAACACGATCACGTCGCCGGGCTTCAAGTCGTCGATCGCCTCGGGCGTGGGCGGCCAGCCGTCCGCGAACATGTCGTCGATGTCGGCGATCAGGTTGGCCCCGATCTCGTCGCGGCGAAGCGTCCGGCAGCGCGCCTGGTTGCGCGCGGGCTCGGTCGGCGCGCGAGCGGGAGTGCTCGGCGTCGTCGCGTCGCTCGTGTCGCGCGGCGGCTTGCTCGGCGTGGGCCCGGGTGTGGCGTTCTTCTTGCGCTGACGGTACTGCACGTACAGCGCCCCTCCGATCGCGCCGCCGAGCAAGAGCCCGCCCAGCGCGATCCATCCGACCAGTTTGAGTACGTTCATGACGTCGACCTCCTGTTCATTCGCACGATGACAATTCCCAACCCAAGGTCACCTGACCACGCGTGGTCGCGGTGATCCGCTCGACGCCGATCGTCGACCGGCAGATCATCCGAGCAGCTCCCGCGCGCCGGGGTAGTTCGGCCAGACCTCGGGCACTCGATCACGCAAGAACGCCGGATCGAGCCCGACCGCGAGCGCGGCCTCGTCGGCCCGCGATCGCACGGTCCGCGATCGCTCCTGGGTCTCGGCGTGATCGGCCATCAGACTCGGCGCCGCCATGCCGCGCTTGATCGCCAGCCA
Organism: Nannocystaceae bacterium; assembly: GCA_035904925.1. Taxonomy (GTDB): domain Bacteria; phylum Myxococcota_A; class Polyangia; order Nannocystales; family Nannocystaceae; genus Plesiocystis. The sequence goes on along the minus strand of JAMHUH010000359.1, from coordinate 1,051 downwards.
GTTCTTGGCCTCCGCCGGCAGCCGCGAGAACTCCTCGCGCCCGATCAGCCGGTGGACGTAGTCGACGAAGAGCACCGTCGACTTCCACGGGTCGAACACGTCGAAGGGCCCGACCTGGCCGCGTGCCAGCTCGAGCGTGTCGCGGAAGGGCGCGAGCGCGTTCGCGGGGATCAATCCATAGGGCCCGCCGCTCCCGAACACCCACGATGGTTTTCGAAAGGGCGAGTCGGCGTAGGCATAGGCGTTGCGCTCGTAGGCTTCGAGCGCGGCCGCAGACTCGTGATCGCGCGACGCCTTGCTCGCGGCCCGGTTGGGCTCGGCCCAGGGAGGAAACAACTCCGGCCGACCGAGCCCAGCCTTCGGATTGCCGCGGCTCTCGGTGTAGCGCTGGAGCGCCGCGAAGCGGGCGAGCTCCCGCGGCGCGCCGGTCCGCGCCAGCAGCCGCTCCCACGACGGGTCTTGCACGGCCCACCACGCGACCCCGGCCGCGCCCGCGATCGCAGCCGCGCCCAGCCCAAACCAGACCCAGCCCGGCGCCGAGTTGCTCACGCTCGCCGCTCGCTCTCTCGCGCCGCGGGTCGACGAAACGCGAGCACGACCCCGCCGATCACGGCGACCGCCGCCGCGACGATCGCCCCGCCGACCACCACCGTCCAGCGCTGCGCATGAGCGACCGCCGCTTCGGCCTCGTGTTCGAGCGCCTCGCGACTCTCGCGGGCGAACGCGGCCACGTCTTCGAGCCCCTCGAGCACGTGCGCGACGAAGCCCTCGCTCATCTCCTTCACGTGATCGGCCAGCACCCCGACCTGGTTCTGAAAGTAGAGGTGCATGATCGCGTCGGGCACCGGCCCCGCGCCGGCCCGCGTCTTGACCAGCCCGACATAGATCGAGTCGGTGTCGGTGCTCTCGGGCGGGAGCTGCTCGAGCCGGGCCCGATACTCGTTGAGCCGCTTGAGGTACTTGGTGAACTCGACCTGAAAGCGAGCCCGATCGGCCAAGCTGATCTTCTGGAAGGACACGCCCGCGAAGAAGTCCTGACTCGCCAGGTGCA
>JAMHUH010000358.1:0-3967 GCA_035904925.1 Nannocystaceae bacterium | reverse complement strand
TCAGGTGCAGGCAGGCGCTGGCGACCAAGGCCCCGCGCACGCCGAGCGCGACCGGGATCGAGTGCAGCTTGGCACCGCGATCGAAGTCGGCGTCTTGCAGCGAGTAGATCACGTCGAAGCCCGCGACCCAGCTGCCGACCGAGGCCGAGTAGTCCATGGCGCCGACGCCCTTGCGCTTCGACGCTCAGCGAAGCAGCACGTCGCCGAGCAGCGCGACGAAGTAGACGATGCTGATCCAGCCGTTGAGATCGAAGAAGGCCTTGTTGATCCGCGAGAGATCGCTGGGCCGGACGATCCAATGCTCGTAGGCGAGGATCGCCACGACCGCGACCAGGCCGACCAGGTGCGGCCAGCCGAGCTGCGCGACCAGGTGCAGGGCGACCAGCGCGGCGGCGGTGATCAGGTGCAGGCAGGCGCTGGCGACCAAGGCCCCGCGCACGCCGAGCGCGACCGGGATCGAGTGCAGCTTGGCACCGCGATCGAAGTCGGCGTCTTGCAGCGAGTAGATCACGTCGAAGCCCGCGACCCAGCTGCCGACCGCGACCATCATGATCGCCGGGACCACGAAGCCCTCGAGTCCGCCGGTCACGGCCACCCACGCGCCCGCGGGGCCGAGCGCCAGCGCGACGCCGAGGACCAGGTGCGAGCCCGACGAGAACCGCTTGAACAGGCTGTAGCCGCCGATCACCAGCAGGCACAGCGGCGAGAACAAGAGCGCGACCGGGCCGAGCAGGGCGCTGGCGCCGACGAAGATCGCGGCGGCGAGCAGGGTCAGCGCCCACGCGGCGGCCAGTGAAATTTTGCCGGCCGGCAGCTCGCGATCGCGGGTTCGCGGGTTGGCGGCGTCGATCCGGCGATCGACGATCCGGTTGAAGCCCATCGCGGCCGTGCGCGCGCTGGTGAACGCGACGAGGATCAGCACGAGCTCGAGCCAAGTCATGCCGTCGCCGTCGCCGAGCCCGGCCAGCGAGGCCCGATGGGCGAGGAGGGCCGAGGCGAGGGTGAAGGGCAGGCCGAAGATCGTGTGGCTGAGTCGGACGAGGCTGGCGTAATGCTGGAGCGTGGCGAACACGCTACGGCGCTCCGGAGCGCTGGGCTCGGGCTTGCTCTCGCTCGTCGTCGTCGTCGTCGTCTCGACCTCGGGCATCCGACTACTCCGGCAGCGACCAGTCGATCGCGGGCTGGCCGAAGCCGACCAGCGCGGCGTTGATCTGCGAGAAGCACTTGCTGCCGAAGAACCCGGCGTTGGCCGAGAGCGGGGAGGGGTGGGCGGCTTGCACGACCGCGTGGCGACCTCCGCCGAGCTTGTCGATGATCTTCAGCTTGGCCTGGGCGGGCTTGCCCCAGAGCACGAACACGACCGGCTGCTCGCGCTCGGCGACCAGACCGATCACGCGATCGGTGAAGGTCTCCCAGCCTTTCTTGCGGTGCGAGTTGGCTTCGTGGGCGCGGACCGTGAGCACGGTGTTGAGCATCAGCACGCCGCGATCGGCCCAGGGCTGCAAGAACCCGTGCTTGGGCATCTCGAGGCCGAGGTCGGACTCGAGCTCCTTGTAGATGTTGCGCAGCGAGGGCGGCAGCTTGATCCCGCGCCGAACCGAGAAGCACAGGCCGTGGGCCTGGTCGTCGTCGTGGTAGGGATCTTGACCGACCAAGAGCACCCGGACCGCATCGTAGGGCGTGTGCTCGAAGGCCGCGAAGACCTCGGCGGCGGGCGGGAACACGTCGTGCTCGGCCCGCTCGGCCGCGACGAAGCTGCGCAGCTTGTCGAAGTAGGGCTTGTCGGTCTCGTCGCCGAGCCGCTTGGCCCAGCTGGCTGGAAGTTCGCCGAAGGCTTCGCTCATGTCGTTCAGAGTCCTCGTTCTTCGCGAAAGATGTCGGCGGAGCGGAAGCCCGCCATGGTGTGCTGCTCGTCCCAGGTGTACTCGAACCCGGTCGCCTTCAAGAACGCGGCGTTGTCGACCACGACCGGGTGCTTGAGATGCGAGAGCGCGCCGCGGGGCAGCTTGGGCAGGCCGAAGTGGCCGAGCATGCGCATGGTCAAGGGCTCGGGCAGCGGGATGGCGGTGCGACCGGTCGCCTCGCACAAGATCGAGAGCGGCACGGGCGGCGGGCCGGCGACGTTGAACACGCCAGCGATGTCGGACTCGGCCGCCAGCACGATCGCCTTGGCGGTGTCGTCCTCGTGCATGAAGTGAAAGAGAGGGTCGAAGCCCATCACCATCGGCACGCGCGGGCCAGCCAAGAAGCTGGCCAAGGTCCCGCGCCCGCTCGGGCCGAGCGCGTAGACGCAGCGCAGCACGACCGTTCGCATGTTCTTGCAGGTCCACAGCGCTCGGCTGGCGTAGAGATCGGCGGCGACGAGATCGGCGAGCTCGGGGAAGGTCGAGACCGCCAGCGGCGGCTCGTCCTCGTTGCGGTAGAGCGGGGCGTCGGCCGCCGCGCCGTAGATCGTGTGGCGACCGACGAACACCGCCTCTTTGACGCCGAAGTCGTTGCAGTGCTGAAACACCGCTTGGGTGCCGCGCAGGTTGACCCGGTAGCGCTGCTCGGTGCTCGCGTCGAAGTGCGTGACCGTGGCCATGTGAATGACCACGTCGGGCCGATGCACGCGGAACACGTCGGCGGCCGGGCGCTTGCGGACGTCGGTCTGGAAGATCTTCACGCCCCGCGGCGCGCCCTGCCAGGGCCGAACGTCGATGCCCAACACCTCGTGGCCATGATCGACCAGACGCAGCGCGACGAGCTGAGCGTGAGCGCCTGCGATGCCCGTGACCAGGACCTTCACCGCCACGAGTAGGCCACGGTCGGTGGCCCGAGTCGAGGGAGTCGAGGGCTGGCCAAGCGGGTCGGGCGATCAGGCCCGGAGCTGGTCCTCGGCCCTCGCGAGGGGGCGAGCCGCGAGCTGGGCCAAGAGCGGATCGATCAGCTCGCGCCAGACCTGGGCGCGGACCCGGGCGAGCTCGCGCCGATCGAGGCGACCCTGTGCATGCAGCAGCGCGGCCTCGGGCTCGGCCGGCTCGGCCGGATCATCCGAGCGCATCGAGCCTGCCCGGATCGAGTCGGCGAGCTCGGCGATCGCACCCAACACCCGCGGCCCCTCGCGCTCGACCAGCCAGGCGATCGTTCGCCAGGCCAGCGCGGCGTGCTCGGACTCGTCGTCGGCGATCCGCTCGAGCACCGTCCGCACGACCATGTTGGAGGTCGAGCTCGCCGCCCGGCGAGCGCAGGCGGCCGCGATCGTCTCGCCGACGCAGCCCTCGACGAAGGTCGAGAGCGCGACCGCGATCGGACCTCCGCCGCGCGGGGCGAGCTCGGGCAGCTCGCGTGGGGCGAGCGAGCCGGCGCCGTAGCGCTCGGCCAGCGCGAAGCAGAGCCGGGCATGCTCGACCTCGTCGGCCGCCGCGCGATCGCAGGCCGCGAGCAAGACCTCGGGCGCCCCGATCGCGGCCAGCTCGGCGCGTGCACGGACGAAGGAGGTGATCGAGGCGTGCTCGGTCAGGCCGTCGCGCAGCCAAGCCTCGGCGATCGCAGTCCCAAGCTCGGCGGGCATCGACTCGAGCTCGAACGCGGGCAGGGCCGCCGACCAGTCGCTACCCGATCGCAGCCCCGCGACGAGGGGCAGGCCCTCGACCAAGAGCGGTCGTCCGCCCGGACACAGCTCCATCCAGCCATAGCAGCAGGTCTCGGCGTCGCCGGCCGCCCGCTTGGCCTTGGTCGCGACGGGGTCGATGTTGGCCATCATCCCGCCGTGGAGCGGCAAGCCCGGGTGCTCGGCGAACTTGCTCGGGTCGAGCTCGTTGGTGCCTTGGATCGCGCCAGGACAACCCTCGACGTCGTCGATCGGCGTGTTCAGATCCGTCCGCCGCAGCGGCTCGACCAGCGCCTTGGGCCCGCACCACTGGCCGCTCGGGCAGGGCGGGAAGTTCATCTCCGTGGGGATGGGCTCAGGCGGAGGATCGTCGAC
>JAMHUH010000357.1:0-4229 GCA_035904925.1 Nannocystaceae bacterium | reverse complement strand
TCGTATGCATTCCCTTCGCCGAGAATCGCGGGATGTACTCGCACAAAGGCTGCCTGGCGCTCGAGGGCGAGCTCGCGCTGGGCGAGGAGCGGCTGGTGTTCGACCCGGCGGACCGCTTCGTGCTGATGGACGATCACAAGGGCTCCTACCCCTACGTGATGCGCTGGGACTGGGTCACGGGCGGCGGCGTCGATGCCCGCGGCCGCCGAATCGGGTTCAACTTGACCCGCAACGACTCGATCGATCCCGCCCGCTCCAACGAGAATTGCGGGTGGGTCGATGGCCGCGTTCACCTGCTGCCGCCGGTCCGATTCGTCCGCCGGCCCGAGCTGAGCCCCGAGGTCTGGGAGGTCCGCGACGAGGCTGGCGAGGTCGAGGTCGACTTCGTGATCGAGGTCGACGGCTACGTGAAGGTCAACGCGATCGTGGTCGAGAGTCGCTACCGGGGCCCCTTCGGCTACGTGCGCGGGTTCGTGCGTGGGCCGCAGGGCGAGCGGGTCGAGCTCGATGGATTGTTTGGCATGGGCGAGGACTTTCACCTGCGTTGTTAGTCACGATGCTCGCGGCCAAGCTGCAATTGCAATTCGATCCGATCGCGCTAAAGGCCGACTTGGCCTCGCTGCGCGCGAGCGAGTGGGCGCCGCACTTCAACACCCGCTATTTCGAGGGCGATTGGAGCCATGCCGCCCTGCGCGCGCCCGCGGACGCGAGCGCCCCGCAAGCCGACGCCGCCCAGCATGTCTTCGTCGACACTCCGCTGCTGGCCGCGTGCCCCAACCTGCGCGCGGTGCTGGACCGTTTCACCTGCCCGCTGCGCGGCGTTCGACTCTTGCGCCTCGCGGCCGGCTCGAGCATCCGCGAGCACCAAGACTACGATCTGGGCGAGGACCTGGGCGAGCTGCGAATTCACGTGCCGATCACCACTCACCCCGCGGTCGAATTCTTCGTCGAGGGGCGGCGATTCACGCTGGCCGAGGGCGAATGTTGGTACCTCGATCTCGCCCGACCACATTGGGTCAACAACCGCAGCCCGATCGATCGCGTGCACCTGGTCCTCGATTGCAAGCTCGACGATTGGTTGGCCGCCCAGCTGGCCCTCGCTACGCCCTGCGCGGGCGAAGTCGGTGAATTCGAGCATTTTCGGGCCCGGGTCTTGGCCGATCCCGCGATCGCCGAATCGCTGGTCGGGCTCGAGCGCGAGGTCTTCATCGCGCGGACGGTCGAGCTCGGTCAGGCGCTTGGCTTCGGCTTCCTCGCCAGCGACGTCGACGCGGCCTTGAACGCCGCCCGCCGGGCTTGGACGGCGATCCCATGAGCGTCGATTCGACCGATTGGCTGCCCCTCGAGATCTCGACCGGCCCCGAGCCACGCGTGGAATGGTGCCATTTCGGCAAGCGTCGCTTCACCGAGCCCTTCTTCGAACAGAGCGTCAGCGCGGCGCTGCGCGATCCTTTCAGCCTGCTCTTTCGTCGATCGACGGGCATCGACGAGCTGACCAAATCGCAATCGAGTCGCCCGAGCCTCGAGCCTCGCGGCTTCGTGTTTCACATGTCGCGCTGCGGCTCGACCCTGGTCGCGCAGATGCTCGCGGCTCTGCCCGAGCACATCGTGCTGTCCGAGCCACCGCCGATCGACGCGATCTTGCGGACGCGCGAGCAGGGCGCCAGCGAGGACCAGCGGATCGCCTGGCTACGCGGCTGGATGCGCGCGCTCGGCCAGCCGCGCAACGGCGAGAACGCGCTCTTCGTCAAGTTCGACGCCTGGCACGTGTTCGATCTCCCGCTGATTCGGCGAGCCTTCCCCACGACCCCGTGGATCTTCTTGCACCGCGATCCAATCGAGGTCTTGGTCTCGGCGCTGCGCGGGCCGGGCTTGCAATTCGTCGGGCGGACACGCGACCCCTCGATGTCGGTCGTGGAAGCGCGCGCACGCGTGCTCGCCGACATCGTGGCCGCCGCGATCGAGCACCTGCCCCTCGGCGGGCGGGCCATCGACTATTCGCGCTTGCCCGACGCCCTCTTCGAGGAGATTGCGACCTCGTTCAGCCTCGACCTCGACTCGGCCTCGACGGAGCGAATGCGCGCAGTCACTGCATTCCACGCCAAGTCGCCGAGCCTCTTTTTTGGGCCGGATGGGCACGACAAGCGAAGCGACGCCTCGGCCGAAGCGCGAGCGTGGTGCGAACGCCTGCTCGATCCCCTGCACGCGCGATTGCGTGGTGCGTAGCGCTGCCTCAGCGCTCGGAGTCGAGGTGGGCCATCTGGGCCTCGGGATAGCGGGTGCCGGCGGCCGCGTCGGGCGGGATCGCGGCTTCGATCTTGGCCAGCGCCTCGGCGCCGAGCGTGAAGCCATGACCCGCGAGCGCCTCGGCGAGGCGATCGGGCCGTCGCGCGCCGATCAGCGGGATGACGTCGGTGCCACGCGCGAGCACCCACGCGACCGCGATCGCGACCACCGACTTGCCTTCGGCCTCGGCGACCTCGCGCAGGGCCTCGACCAAGGCCAGGTTGCGCTCGAGGTTCTCGCCGCCAAAGCGCGGGCTCGACTTGCGCACGTCGTTCGCCGCGAGCTCGCGCTCCTTCGTCCAGCGCCCGCTCAACAAGCCGCGCCCGAGCACGCCATAGGCCGTGATCGCGACGCCCAGCTCGCGGCAGGCCGGCAGCAGGGCCTGCTCGGGACCACGCGAGAGCAGGCTGTACTCGATCTGCACGTCGACGATCGGGTGGACCGCGGCGGCTCGACGCAGCGTCGCCGCGCCAACCTCCGACAGGCCGATGTGACGCACGTAGCCGGCTTCGATGAGCTGCTGGATCGCCCCGACCGTGTCTTCGATCGGCACGTCGGGGTCGAGGCGCGCGGGTCGGTAGATGTCGACGTAGTCGGTGCCGAGCCGCCGCAGGCTATAGGCCAGCGCGCTCTTGATCGCGGCCGGGCGGGTGTCGATGCCCAACCACGCGCCATCGGGCCCGCGCATCGCCCCGAACTTCACGCTGAGGATCGCCTGATGACGCGAGCGACCCACGAGCGCGTCGCGGATCAGCAGCTCGTTGTGACCCATCCCATAGAAGTCGCCGGTGTCGAGCAGGTTGATGCCGGCCGCGAGCGCGGCGTGGATGGTTGCGATGCTCTGCGCCCGGTCGGCGGGACCGTAGAGATCGGACATGCCCATGCAGCCGAGGCCGAGAGCGGAAGCAGAGGGACCTGTGGCGCCGAGCTTGCGGGTTTCCATGCGATCACGAGGATCGGAGCCCTGCGCGTCCGCGTCAACCTCGCTCGCGCGCCGCGGCCTCGCTCACCACAGCTCGACGGTGCCAGCGACCTCGGGGTCTTCGTTGTCGCCGATCGTCTGGGTGTTGGCGTAGCCCAAGCGCCCGTCGACGTTGCTGCCCCAACAGACCACGCCGTAGTCGTCGAGCAAGGCGCAGGTGTGCTCGCCGCCGGCCGTGATCGCGATCGCGTCGCCGCCGAGCGCGAGCGGCCCGGCCTCGGCGGGGCTCTGGCTGATCCCGACATCGGTCGTGGTGCCGAGCCCGAGCTGGCCCTTGCCGTTCTCGCCCCAGCAACGAACGCTGCCGTCGTCGAGCAGCGCGCAGCTGTGATCGTAGCCGACCGCGAGCGCCACCGCCGGGCCGCCGAGATCGATCGGCTCGAGCGTCGAGGGCGTCTCGTTGGCTTGGTCGCCCCAGTCTTGGTTGTCGCCCGTGGCCAGCTGGCCGACGTCGTTGCGACCCCAGCAGACCACGTCGCCGGCTTCGAAGAGCGCGCACGAGTGCTCGCGGCCGAGGCCGATCGCGCTGGCCTGCGTGTTGGCCGGCAAGCTGGCGGGCACGAGGCTCAGCGCGCCCGCGTTGGCCGGTGTCTCGTCGTCGCCGACGTTTTGGTTGCTGCCGTAGCCGAGCTGACCGCGGTTGCCGTGTCCCCAGCAGCGGACCTGGCCGCCCGTGATCGCGCAGCTGTGGGCCTGGCCAGCCGCGGCCGCAGCCGCGTTCGCGCCGAGCACCATCGACATCGCGTCGGCCGGATCCTCGTCGTCGCCGACCACGATCAGGTTGACGAGGCCGAGCTGGCCGAACGCGTTGGCGCCCCAGCAGCGGACCTTGGCGTCGTCCATGCGCGCGCACGCATGCGAGGCCCCGAGCCCGAACTGGGTCGGCAGACCGTTGCCGATCACGAGGGCCGGCAACGCGTCGAGCAGCTCGTCGTCGCCGAGCAAGGCCACGCTCGCCGAG
>JAMHUH010000356.1:0-10360 GCA_035904925.1 Nannocystaceae bacterium | reverse complement strand
CGCCGACGCCCTCTCCCTGGTTGAAGGTCTTTGATGATCGTGGTGCTCGTGCATCGAAGTCAGGGGCTCGACTCGCCTCGGAGCGACCCTCTTTCCCCCGCCCGCCTTTGACTTCGCCGGTTCTCGCCGTCTCGAACAGACAACGTGAGCGCTCGGATCGAGTGCACGCGAACTCGAAGCGTCGCGTCGAAAGATCTCGTGGATTTTGCGGTCCCTGTCGAGGACGGAGCCAGGAGTCGAGTTCGAAGGCGGGCGGGGGGGAAGAAGGGTCCCTCCGAGGCGAGTCGAGCCCCTGACTTGCGTGCACGAGCATCACGATCTTCATGGATCTCGAACCAGGGAGAGAGCACCCGCGATTCGAAGGGCGACGTGTTTGAGCCCGAGCGGGGGACCCTTCTTCCCACCGCAGAGCCCGTCCATCGAGAACCCGATCGTCCGCGAAGGATCCTCGCGATCGCGATCCTCGGCGACCTTCGCACCCCGAACACTTCCGGCAAGATCCCAGGCACATCTGCACGCTTCGGATCGGACGACTCGAGCGCCGGGATCGAAGCGATTCGTGCCTGACCAAGCCGCTCGGCTTCGCTAGATCGGTGCCCACCAGGCCGCGCTGCGTGGCCGGTAGAAAGGTCGTTTCATCATGTCGATCAGGTCGATCATGTTCACGCTCGGACTCGCGCCGCTCGGCTTGTTGCCCGCGTCGAGCCACGCCGCCGAGGATCGCTGCCAAACCGTGGGCGAGGACGGATATCCGGTCTTCTGCTCGCCCGCCGCCGAAGGGCTCGCGCCGGACTGGAACGCGACGGCGTGCTGTCGCGGCGCCGACTGTCGGCCCACCAACGCGCAAGGGACCTGCACCAGCGGCTGGTCGGCGTACTGGTGCGAGTTCGCGGAGCTCGACCCCAGCGGCAAGCTGACCTGTCTGTTCGAGGTCCCGGACATCTGCTCGCAGCAGGTCTGTCCGCCGGGCGATGGCGGCGGCGAGCCGCTCTTCTTGTGCTGCCCCTACGACGACTTCGAGAGCTGCTTCGAGTACGAGCCCTGGCTGAGCTGCGACACGATCTGGTACTGCAGCTGGGGCGCGAGCAACGAGGACGGGACCTACTCCTGCCTCGAGCCCGAGTCTTGGTGAGGCAGCACCAGGCTCGGAACCAGCCTCAGTCGATCGGGACGCCGAGCTCGCGGGCCAAGGCGCGGATCGGCGCTTCGCCGCCTCGCTCGAACCGAACCAAGCGAGCGAGGCGATCGAAGGCGTCGCGGGTCGCTCGAGGATCTCGACGACCCACGCCGTTGCGCGCGAGCCCCCGCAAGACCGGGACCAGCTCGATCGCGTGGGCGCCGTGCAGCGACTCGGCCAGCGCGAGGGCGCTCTGCCAGCGCTGCCGCGCGCGCGGGTGATCGCCCGCGCGATCGAGCAGCTCGGCGGTGCTGATCAGCAGCTCGAGCCGGATCCGCGGCGACCCTTGCCGGCTCCGCGTCAGCTGGTCGTAGGCCGGCTCGAGCACCGCGAGACCGGCCTCGACGTCGACTCGCGCCAGGGCCTCGCCGTAGGCCTGGGCCCAGGCCAGGTGCAGCACGGCGCTGCCCGATCGCTCGACCAGGCTCAACGCCGCGAGGCCATCGTCGCGGATGCTCTCGAGCGTCGGCGCGCGGCTGCGAGCGTGAAGGCGCAGGCGCTCGAAGAGCAGCGTCAGGCGCAGATCGTCGAGCGCGGACCCGGCCAGCTCGGCCCGGCCGAGCGCGTCGCGGACCAGCTCGCGGGCGAGGTCGAGCTCGCCACGCTCGATCGCCAAGCGGACCCGCCAGCGAGCGAGGGTCAGCTCCGCTCGATCGCTCGGGTCGTCGCTCGGATCATCGCCCGGATCGTCGCCCGTGCGAGCGACCAGGCGGCTCGCTTCGCGCTCGAGCTGGGCCAGCTCGAGCGTCGCTTGGTTCAGCGCGCCCGCCTCGATCGCGAGCGCGAGGCGGCGCTCGGTCGAGGCGAGCTCGAGCACACCCGCGAGGTCGGCTCCGGAGTCGCACACGCCAGGGATCTCGAGCTGGGCGACGAGGCCTCGAGCGGCCCGGACCAGCTCGTCGGAGGGCTCGAGCAAGAGCTCGAGCAGCGCGTCGAGCTGGTCGCGTTGGCTGCGTAGACAGGCGAGCTCGGCCTGCGCCGCCTCGCTCGAGCCGACGCCACACTCGCGGCACGCCTGGGCCCACGCGTCGCGCCACTGCGAGGTCCAGCGATCGAGGCGACCCGCCGTCCACTCGAAGTCGGCCCGCGGCGCCGGCAGATCGGCGCTCATGAAGCGGACGTAGAGGTGGGCGCGAGCGAGCGCACCCCAGCGGCGATCGAGCGCCTCGACCTCGTCGACGCAGCGCGAGCGCTCGCGACCGAGCACGCCGAGCCCGACCAAGCTGAGCGTGAGCAGGGCCCCAGTCGCGCCCTGCCGCGCTCGCGCCCCTCGCCGCTCGGGGCCCTCGCCGCCGCGCTCGAGCGCGGCCAGCAGCGCGCGCATCGAGGGATGCCGCGCGCCAGGATCCTCGGCGAGGCCGCGCCGAAGCACCCGCTCGAGCGCCGCCGGGGGTCGCCGCCACCAGCCGCGCCAGCGACCCGCGCGAGCACCCGAGGCCATCCGACCCGACTGGATCCGACCCGACGCGATCGCGGCCAGGATCGACTCGGCCGAGGTCAACGCGCCGAAGGGCAGCACGCCAAAGAGCAGCTCCCACGCCGTGACACAGAACGCCCACTGATCGGCGGCGGGATCGGGCGGACCGCCTTCGAGCCGCTCGGGCGCCATGTAGGGCACGGTTCCGGCCCGCTCCACGAACATCGCCGCGCCGCTCGATCCCGCCTCGCTCGCCAAGGCCCGGGCCAGCCCGAAGTCGATCACCCGAACGATCCCATCGCGGCCGAGCAGGACGTTGTTGGGCTTGAAGTCGCCGTGGACCAGCCCGACCTCGTGCACGGCTGCCAGCCCGCGCCCGGCCGCGAGCAGGTGATCGAGGGTCGCTCGCCAGCTCGTTCGAAGCTCGCGCAGGCTCTTGGCCTCGATCAGCTCCATGGCCACGTAGGCTCGACGGCCCCCAAAGGGTGGGGACGCGGGCCCGGACTCGCTGTCGGGCTCGATCGGCTCGACGCCCTCGAGCTCGGCTTCGCCGACCTCGTGCACGCGCACGACGTTGGGGTGGGCCAGCCGAGCCAGACAGCGCGCCTCGTGCCGCGCGACCACGATCGCCTCGGGGTCGGCTCGATCGAGCACCTTGAGCGCGACGCAGCGCATCAGCTCGGGATCCCAAGCCGCGAAGACGTGGCCCATCCCGCCGTGGCCGAGCGTCTGGCGAAGCTCGTAGCGTCCGAGCCGCACCGGCTGGGTCGGCAAGCCCCGCGCGCGGCCGAAGCGAGCCCAACCAACCGCCTCCGCCAGCATCTGGCCCTGCTGGTCCGCCGCCGACGAGCCACCACCCTCGCGGGTCGATGCCCGCGCGCTCCATGAATGTTCGTGTTCGTTCACCCGAAATGACGATTGCGAATGAGTATGGTCAGCGCAGCCCGCTCGAGTAAAGCCTCGCCTCCACCCGAGCGCCCCGCCCCCTGGCCTGTGGGCTGGACGGCACATCGGAGGGGTTCGAGGCGACAATTCCTCGTTGCCGGAGCGGGGATCGTCGAGAGATCGTCCTCGTTTTCCATGTGAGCATTCATGGACCATGAACATTTGCCTGGAAAAACCAGGCTGATTCGCATGGTTCAATTTTGTGCATATTCGCGACCACCGTGAACATCTGCATGGGAGATCCAGGCAGATGTTCTGGTCGCGATTCGCGACCCCACGCGGCACCGTAGATTTGCCCCTCCGCCGGCGACAGCGCATTCCCCTCCTTTCGCGCCTCGATGGGCCTAAGATGTCGGCGTGGATCCGTCCGAATCGGACCTCGCGACCGTGGCCGACGACCTGGCGATCCCTGCCCAGGCGGGTTCGCGCGGGCGTCCGCTCGCTCGCGGCGACACGCTCGGTCGCTACGTCGTGCTCGAGCGGCTCGGCGTCGGCGGCATGGGTGAGGTGTTCGCGGCCTACGACCCCGAGCTCGATCGCAAGATCGCGGTGAAGCTGCTGCTGCCCAACCTCGGCAGCGTCGACGCCAGCGCGGGTCCCTCTCGCTTGCTGCGCGAGGCCCAGGCGATGGCCAAGCTGCGCCACCGCAACGTCGTCGGCGTCCACGACGTCGGCACCCACGAGGGTCGGGTGTTCGTGGCGATGGAGTTCGTCGAGGGCGGCACGCTGGCCGACTGGATCCGAGCGGGCAGCGATGGCCAGGGCAGCCCGCACCCCTGGCGCGCGGTGATCGAGCGCTTCGTCGAAGCGGGGCGTGGGCTCGCGGCCGCCCACGCAGCCGGGCTCGTCCACCGCGACTTCAAGCCTGCCAACGTGCTGCTCGGCAACGCCGGTCAGGTCCAGGTCGCCGACTTCGGCCTGGTTCGGCGGGTGAGCGACGATGCGATCGACGATCACGAGCCCACGAGCGCGCCGACCAACCCCGTCGCCGACACGCTCGCGGTCGACGAAACTCTCGCGATCGACGACACCCTGGCGCTCGATCGACCGACCCCCTCGCTCTCGCAGTCCTCGCGCACCCACGACTCGCTCTCGCTACGCATGACCCAGACCGGCGCGACGATCGGGACCCCGGCTTACATGGCGCCCGAGCAGTACCGCGGCGGCACGATCGATGCTCGCGCCGATCAGTTCAGCTTCTGCGTCGCGCTCTGGGAGGCGCTCTACGGCCAGCGGCCCTTCGCCGGCGAGAACCTGCACGCGTTGATGTTCGGCGTCGGCCAAGCGGCGATCCGCGAGCCGCCGAGCGGGCGCGACGTGCCTGCGCCGATCCGCCGCGCCATCACCCGCGGGCTCGCCAACGCGCCCGAGCAACGCTGGCCCGACATGGATGGGCTGCTCGTGGCCCTGCGCTGGGATCCGGCGCAGCGTCGCCGTCGCCTCCGGCTGCTCGGCTTCGGCCTCGTGCTGGTCGGCTCGGTCGCGCTCGGGCTCGAACAAATCCCCGAGGTCCCGCCGCCCAAGCCACCGCCTCCTGCCTGCGTCGGTGCCTCTCTGGCCTTCGCGGGCGCGCTCGCGCCCGCACGCCGCGACGCGATCGCCGAGCGCTTCGGCGGGTTCGAGCACATGTGGGCCCGCGACGTCGGCGATCGCGTGCTCGGGCGGCTCGACGCTTGGGAGAGCGAGTGGCTCGCCACCTGGACCGACGCCTGCGAGGCCACCTCGGTCCGCGGCGAGCAGTCCGAGGCGCTGCTCGATCGCCGGATGCTCTGCCTCGATCGCGCGCGAAACGACTTCGTCGAGCTGGTCGACGCGCTGGCCAACGCCGACGAGGCGCTCGCGCGCCGAGCCAACACGGCGCTCGACGAGCTCGGCACGGTCGCGCGTTGCAGCGACGTCGAGGCGCTCTTGCGGATCACCCCGCTGCCCGCCGACCGAGCCGAGGCCAACCAGGTCTTGCGCGCCGAAGCGGCGATCCGGACCGCCACGGGTCTGTATCTCGCGGGTCGCTACGCCGACGCGCGAGCGCAGCTCGAGACCCAGCGCGCGGTCGTGGATCGAATCGACTACGCCCCGCTCGCGGCCTCGTTCGAGCACCTCGATGGTCGACTCGCGATCTACCTCGACGATCGTGCGGGCGGCGAGCAGGCGCTCGAGCGTGGCTTCGCTCGCGCCCTGGCGGCGGGCGACGACGAACTCGCCGTCGACATCGCTCGCTCGCTCGCCCTCGCCATCAACGAGAACGATCGAGCCAAGGACGCGCTGCGTTGGCTCGACATCGCGGCGGCGCTGGTCGAGCGCGACGGCAACGACGACGTCCAGCTCGGGCTGCTGGCGATCGCACGCAGCCAGGCGCTGGCCAATTCGGGTGACTATCCAGCCGCCGAAGCCGCGGCCCGAGACGCCTACGAGCGACTCCAACGAACCCGGCCGGACAGCGCCAAGGTCGGCGACGCGCTCTACCTGCTCGGGACCGCGGCCTATCGCGCGGGTCGCTTCGACGAGGCGATCGAGCGGGTCGAGGAGGCCCGCGTCGTTTGGGCGCGCGAGATCGGGCCCCGACACCCGCGCAACGCCGCCGCGCTGACCTTGCTCGGCGTCGCCGCCCGGACCCAGAGCAAGTACGCCGACTCCCTGCGCTACTTCGAAGAGTCGCTGGCGATCCAAGTCGGCAACCTCGGCCCCGATCACGTCGAGCTGACCAGCGCCATGACCAACCTCGCGGTCGCGCTCGCTGACGCCGGCAAGCTGACCGAGGCGATCGTGCTGACCGAGCGGGCGCTGGCGATCCGCCGCGCCCAGCCCGATCCCGGACCCAGCGAGATCGGCCGGACGCTGGTCAACCTCGCCGAGCTCCAACGCAACGTCGGTCGCCTCGCCGCCGCCAAGGCTTCGATCGTCGAGGGCGAAGCGTTAATGCGCGAGGCGCTTGGCGACGATCACCCGGACCTCGCCACCGTCGTCCACATCCGCGCGCAGATCGAGCTCTCGCGCGGCGAGCTGGTCGAGGCCGATCGTGCGGCCCGCGAGGCCGTGCGGATCGCCGAGGCCAAGCTCGATCGCAACCATCTCGGCCTCCGCATCCTCGCCATGACCGTCGCCGAGGTCGCGCTCGCTCGGGGCCAGCCGCGCGAGGCGATCAAGTGGCTCGATCGCTCGACCAGCAGCGAGCCCGCCCCCGAGGAGGACGCCTTGCACGACTTCTTGCGCGCGCGAGCGCTGGCCGAGCTCGGCCAGCTCGGCGAAGCGCGGACGCTCGCCAAGGCGGCGAAGATCGGCTTCGAGGCGATCGGGACCAAGACCTCGGGGCGGCTGGCCGAGGTCGATCGTTGGCTCGCCGCGCACCCCGACCCGCCATGATCATCGAGCCGCTGAGGATCGCTCGAAAGCGTGCGCAAACCCCCATGGCGACGCTCGCCGACCCGCGCGAGCGCGGGCATCATGCGCCATGCTCCGTGCGTCCGTTCTCTCGCTCCCGCTCGTGATCGTTGCCCTCGGCTGGGTCGCTGGCTGCGTCGCCCCTCCCCAGACCGAAGCCAAGACCGACGCGAGCGCCGTGTGCAAGCACGTCGCCGAGGTCGCGGCGACGCAAGCGGGTGTCGACGCCAACAAGCTCGCCGCGGTCGAGCCCGACTGCATGGCCGCGATGGCTGGGCTCTCGGACCGCTACGAGACCCTCTCGACCTGCCTGAGCGCCGCGGCCGATCCCAAGGCGATCAGCGCGTGCGAGAAGGCGACGCCGCCCTGGGTCCCGCTGCTCGCCAAGGCCTCGCCGATCCCCGACGGCGGCCAGGTCTGCGACCACGTCATCGGCCTCGTCCAGACCGAGCTCGGCGATCAAGCCGACATCCCGCCCGAGGAGATGGATGGGATGCGGCTCAAGTGCATCGAGGAGTTCGACAAGGAGCGCGAGGCCAAGGGGGACGAGGTCTTTGCGGTGCAGGCGAAGTGCATCATGGCTGCGCAGGCTTTGGCGGACTTTGAGAAGTGCGCGCTGCCGGGTGGTTGATTGATCGCTCGTTCGCGTTCGCGGACGGTCTCGTGATCGTTCGCGGACGGTCTCGTGATCGTTCGCGGACGTTGGGGTCACGATGACGAGCCTGTGGGTGCCTCCGTGGGGGCGCACCGGTTCGAGTCTTCCGCCGCGGGGCATCGCTCGGTTTGGCCGACATCCGATTGGGCGGCTCCACATTCGAACCGGTACGCCCCCACTGCGTCCCCTGCTCCTCGATCGTCTCGTTTCGCTGGGCGCAGTGGAGAGCTTCAGATCGCGATGGCCATGCATCAGCGACTCGGCAGCACTCCACTGTGTCCGCTGGGCCGACTCGATCGAGTACGAGCGGCTGCGAGAGATCGAGGAGACGAGACGAGAAGAGACGAGCGGCTGCGAGAGATCGAGGAGACGAGAGCGCGGCTGCGGGAGATCGGGGAGACGAGACGAGACGAGAAGTGAGGCGCGGCTGCGGGAGATCGAGGAGACGCGAAGTGAGGTGCGTCTGCGCGATCAGGGGTGGCGGACGATCCGGACCTCGCGGATGAACTCGGAGGCGAGGGGCTGGTCGCGGTTGTCGCGGGCGACGTCGGCGATCGCGGTGATGATCGCGACGCCGGCGGGGGTGCAGCGGCCGAAGACGGTGTGGACGTCGTCGAGGTGCTCGGTCGGGGCGAGCGTGATGAAGAACTGGGCGCTGCCGGTGTTCGGGCCTTTGTTGGCCATGCTCAGCACGCCGGCGTCGTCGTGGCGCAGGTCGGGGTTGAACTCGTCGGGGATGACGTAGCCGGGGTTGCCGCGGCCGCTGCCGGTGGGATCGCCGGCTTGGACCATGAAGCCTGGGATCACGCGGTGGAAGGTGGTGCCGTCGTAGTAGGGCGAGGTCACCCACTCGTCGCGGTCGCGGTCGTACCAAGGCCGCAGACCGCGAGCGAGGCCGACGAAGTTGGCGACGGTGACGGGCGTGAGCTGCTCGGTCAGCTCGCAGGGGATCACGCCGCGATCGGTCACGAACTCGACCCAGAGCTTGCCCGCTCCGGGGACGCCGTCGACGGCCTCCTCGATCGTGAAGAAGCCGCTGATGGGGTCGCCCTGGGCGGCGTTGAAGGCCTCGATCTCGGCCAGCGACATGCCGGCGGGCGGCTCTTGGCCTTTGCGGAAGGTCGGGATCGGCCGGGCTTCGCCGTCGCCCGCGGCGATCTTGGGGCCCTTGGCGTCGCCCGAGTCGAGGCCGCTGGCCTCGGCGCCGTAGCCTTCTTCACCCGGCAGGGGCGGCGGTGGCGTGAACACACAGCCGACCGTGAGCGCGAGCACGAGCATGCCCGGGCTACGGGTGAACGAAGAGGCCGGCACGGGGGCGAGACTAGCGGTCTGCCGTGGCTTGACAAGCCCGTCAGGACGGGCCAAAAAAGCCGCCCTCGCACGGCCTCGCGCCGGGGCGAGGTCGATCCAGCGAAGCGAGCCGACCAAACATCATGGCAAACCATAAGCAGGCAGAGAAGCGCAACCGTCAGCGACTCAAGCGACGCACCCGGAACTTGATGCACCTGGGCAAGATGCGGACCTCGATGAAGCGAGTCCGCAAGGCCCTGGCCACGGGTGACCTCGAGACCGCCAAGACTGCCCTGCCCACCGCCCTCGAGGCGATCGGCAAGGCCAGCTCCAAGGGCGTCATCCACAGCAAGACCGCCTCGCGCTACGCCTCTCGTCTCTCGTTGGCCGTGAACCGGGCTTCGGCCGCCTGAACCGCTTCGCTCCGCTGGATCATCACTTCGATCATCGAGGGCCCTTCCTGCACGGATGGGCCCTCTTTGTTTTTGGTTTGGCTTTGGTTGATCTCGATCCGGAGTCAGGCGCGTGGGTCGACGCCCGGTAGCGCTTGGCAGGTGTCGAGCACCCAGCGCTGGATCGCCATGTAGGGCGACTCGTACGCCAGCTTCGAGCCACCTTTGAGATCGCCGTCGAGCCGAGCCAGGCCAGCGTAGGCGGCCCGTAGCCGGCGCTCGTCGAAGGTGGCCGCCTGCTCTTCGAGCTTGCGGACCGCGAAGGGCTTGATGCCGAGCGCCGACGCGGGATCGCGGGCGAACTTGACGGTGCACAGGCGGCGGATCTGCCAGAGCAACATGCCGAGCAAACGCATGGCTTGGCCCGAGTCCTTCTCGCCGGTGTGAAACATGCGGGCGAGGATCTCGAGCGCGCGGACGTGCTGACCTCGACCGATCGCGTCGGTCAGATCGAAGACGTTGGCCTCGCGCGTGCTCGCGACGACGGCCTCGACATGGACGCGATCGACCTCGACCCCAGCCGAGAACGCGACCGCCCGCTCGAGCGCTGGCAGCAGCTCCGAGAGCGTGGTTCCGACCGCGGCGACCAAGGCCTCGGCGCCCGCGCGACCGAGCGGCAGCTCGCGCCGCCGGGCCTCGGCCAGCAGATCGCCGACGGCCGAGTCCTCGCTCGCGGCCTCGAACTTGCGCTCGATCACCCCACCCTCGCCCGCGCCCACCGGCCGGCTCAGCTTCTTGGCCGCCTTGACCAGCCGATGCGTGCCCTTGAGCCCCGCGCTGGTGATGATCAAGACGGTGCTGGGGTTGGGCTTGTCGAGGTAGTCGATCAAGGCCTCGAGCGCGTCGTCGCG
This sequence comes from Nannocystaceae bacterium, assembly GCA_035904925.1. GTDB lineage: Bacteria > Myxococcota_A > Polyangia > Nannocystales > Nannocystaceae > Plesiocystis. The sequence goes on along the minus strand of JAMHUH010000356.1, from coordinate 195 downwards.
CTTGGACTCGAGCGGCTTGGCGTCGCCCTCGAGATCCTCGGCGCGCTTGTGTCGACCGAAGTCCTCGGGCGACGAGAGCTCGACCAGGCGTCGCTCGGCCAGCATCGGGACCTGCTCGCAGGCGTTGAGCACCTCGGCCGCGGCCGCGACGTAGGGCGCGTCGAACTGCTCGTGGTTGAAGGCCTCCATGCCGGT
>JAMHUH010000355.1:0-3083 GCA_035904925.1 Nannocystaceae bacterium | reverse complement strand
CCGGGCCGGGGTCGTCGGCGATCCCTTCAGCGCTCGAATGATCCGCGTCCACAACGACGCCAACGTGATCTGTCTGGGTGAACGCGTGCTCGGCAACGAGCTGGCCAAGCTCTTGCTGCGCGAGTTCGTCGACGCCCGCTTCGAAGCGGGTCGGCACGCGCGGCGGGTCGCCAAGCTCGAGCGAGCGGGGGAGGGGAGCTGACGCGCGGTGGAGTGCCCGGTCTGCAGCGGCCGCAACACCAAGGTCGTCGACTCGCGGGAGAGCCGTGACGGCGTCCGAAGGCGGCGCGTGTGCAACGACTGCGGGCACCGCTTCACCACGCGCGAGCGGATCGACGAGACCCTGCCGGTCGTGGTCAAGCGAACCGGGGAGCGCCAGCCCTTCGATCGCGCCAAGATCCGCCGCGGCCTCGACCTCGCCTGTCGCAAGCGGCCGATCAACGCGGCCGCGCTCGATCGCGTGGTCACCCAGATCGAGACCTGGGCGGCGACCAAAGGCGACCGCGAGCTCGGCTCCGAGGAGATCGGCGAGCGGATCATGCATCACCTCTACGCGCTCGATCAGGTCGCCTACGTCCGCTTCGTGTCGGTCTATCGCAGCTTCGAGAGCATCGACGAGTTCGAACACCTGCTGCGCGAGATGCAAAAGGCCGAGAGCGTCGATGTCGAGGGCCAGCGCCCGCTCTTCCCCGAAGACGAGCCCTCGCGGGCCACGACCGACTCATGAGCGAGGCGGCCGAATCGTTCATGCGCGAGGCGCTTCGTCTCGCGCGCTCGGGCACTGGCGCGACCTATCCCAACCCCTGCGTCGGCGCGGTCGTGGTTCGCGGGTCGACGATCGTCGGGCGTGGGCGCTCGGCCGCGACCGGAGGTCCACACGCCGAGGTCCAAGCGCTCGCCCAGGCCGGCGCCGCGGCCCGAGGCGCCACCCTCTACGTGACGCTCGAGCCCTGCAACCACCACGGCCGGACCCCGCCCTGCGTCGACGCGATCCTGGCCGCCGGGATCACTCAGGTCGTGGTCGCCTTGGTCGATCCCGCCGCGCACGTCGGCGGCAAAGGCATCCGTCGGCTGCGTCGCCATGGCCTGCGCGTCGAGCTCGGCGTGCTCGCCGACCAGGCTCGCGAGGTCCACGCCCACTACCTTCACCACGTCGCAACCCAGCGGCCCTTCGTCACGCTCAAGCTGGCCTGCTCGCTCGACGGCAAGATCGCGACCGCCAGCGGCGACAGCAAGTGGATCACCGGCGAGCCGGCTCGCCGTGACGCGCATCGACTCCGCGCACGCCACCACGCGATCGCGGTCGGGGCCGCGACCGTGCTCGCCGACGATCCCGCGCTCGACGTTCGACTCGTGCGTGGCGTCGATCCCCTGCCGATCGTCTTCGATCCGCGCTTGCGGGTGGCGAGCGCGGGGCGTGCCTTTCGCTTGCTGCGGCCCGGCGTGATCTTCCTTCACGGTGAGCGAGCCTCGCAGCGAGCTCGCGCGGCGCTGGCCCGCAGCGGCGCCGAAGGGCTCGAGATCGCGAGCGAGGACGCGGGTGGGCTGGCGATCGCGGACGCGCTCGCGCAGCTCGGCCAACGAAACCTGCGTTCGTTGATGGTCGAAGGCGGCGGCCGGCTGCTGGCCGCGTTCGTGCGGGCGAGCGCCTGGCAGGAGCTGTGGGTCTATCGCGCCCCGGTCCTGCTCGGCGCCGAGGCGCGGCCTGGCTTCGCCGAGCTCGGGCTCGAGCGAGTCGCCGACGCGCCTCGGCTCGCGCTGCTGCGTCGGCGCACGCTCGGCGCCGACGAGCTGTCCGTGTTCGGTCGCGCGTGAGACAACTTCGAGCGCCCGCGAAGCGCATCGAAGCCCGCTCGTGGCCTCGCTGCTGGCCTCGCGGGCGCATCCCGTCGCGTCCGCGCAGCGCAGCAATGCTATATCCCGCCGGCATGTTCACCGGCCTGGTCCAGACCACCGGCAGCGTCCGCGAGATCATCCACGCCAACGAGTGCCGTCGGCTGGTCTTGAGCGCGCGCCTGCCTGCCCGCGATCGTGAGCTCGGCGCGAGCGTGTGCGTGTCGGGGGTCTGCCTGACGGTGACGGAGTCGGGCGACGACTTCATGGCCGCCGACGCGGCCTTCGAGACCCTGGCCCTGACCACGCTCGGCGCGCTCGAGCTCGGGGATCGGGTCAACCTCGAGCCCTCGCTGCGGATGGGCGACGCGCTCGGCGGTCACCTGGTCAGCGGCCATGTCGACGGGATCGCGACGCTGCGCTCGGTCGCCGCCCGCGGCGAGGCCCGCGAGTGTTGGTTCGACGTGCCCGAGCCGCTGCGCCGCTACGTCGCGGTCAAGGGCTCGGTCACGCTCGACGGCGTCAGCCTCACCGTCAACACGATCGACGGCCACGGCTTCATGGTCGGGCTGATCCCACACACGCTCGCGCAGACCACCTTGGGCTCGCTCTGCGAGCGCGGTCGCGGAGCGGTCAACCTCGAGGTCGATCTCCTGGCCCGCTACGTCGAGCGACTGATCCACGACCGGCCCTCGACCTGGACCTTCGTCGGCCCAGGCGAGGGCGCGAGCGAATGAACCGTCTGCCCCGTCGGAACGCATGGAACCCCAGAGCATGAACAGCAAGCAATTCGAGCGAGTCGAGCGAGCGATCGAGGCCATCCGTCGCGGCGGAATGGTCGTGATGGTCGACGACGAAGATCGCGAGAACGAGGGCGACCTGGTCATCGCCGCGCAGCACTGCGACGCGCGTGCGGTCAACTTCATGAGTCGCTTCGGTCGCGGGCTGATCTGCTTGGCGCTGACCACCGATCGCGTCGCCGAGCTCGGCCTGCGCATGATGGTCCCGACCAGCCCCGGCAGCATGGGCACCGCCTTCACCGTCTCGGTCGAGGCCCGCGAGGGCGTGACCACGGGCATCTCGGCGGCCGACCGCGCCCAGACCATCCGCGTCGCCGCCGATCCAGCCTTTGGTCCCCAGGACTTGGTCAGCCCCGGCCACATCTTCCCGCTGCGCGCTCAGCCGGGCGGCGTGCTGGTCCGCTCGGGCCACACCGAAGGCTCGATCGACATCGCTCGACTCGCGGGCTG
>JAMHUH010000354.1:0-2635 GCA_035904925.1 Nannocystaceae bacterium | reverse complement strand
CAAGCCCTTGCCTGCGTAGCCGGCGAGCGCCATGCGTCCCTCGTCGTCGATCGCGGGCGCGACCAGGTCATAGCCGAAGCCCGCCGCGAGTTCGACGAGGCCCGCGTCGCTCAGACGGAGCAGCTCGCCGACCATCGTGGTCAGGATCAGCGCGCCGTCGGGCGCGAGGTTGGGCGCTGGGCCCGAGTTGTCGAGCATGCTGTGGGTATGGACGCGAGCGAGCATGCGACCGCTGGCCGACACGAAGAGCGCGCTCTGGCCGAAGGTGACCACGCAGTGATCTTCGGCGAGCACCAAGGGCGTCGACGGGAGGTGCCACGCCCAGTCGGTCTGTGGGCCGCGCCCGTCGATCTCGACCGCCCAGCGCAGCGCACCCTCGGGCTCGAGCGCGACCAAACGACGGCTCATGCTGACGCGCAAGCTCTGGTCGGCTGCGACCGCCAGCCCGCCCGCGTGCTCGGACACCCGCCGCAGCCTCGCCCGCGTTGGACCCTCGATCGACGCGCGCCGGCTGTTTCGCCGATCGCAGGCCGTCCGAGGCCAGGGCGAATCCGCGAGCCGCCAAGGTCCTAGAGCACCGACCGGTTTGAATCCACGCGCTGATGCACGCCTGGGGCCGCCCGAGGCGGTGTCGCTCGGCGCTCGACGTATGACCGGATACGCCTTCGGCCTCGCTCCTACCCTCGGACGGCCCCAGACGCACCTCAGCACGCGAATTCAAACCGGTCGGCGCTCTAGAGCAGCGCGCCGACCAGCTCGAGCTCGCGTGGTTCGGGCGGGCTCATGACCCGAGTACGATCGTCGCCGCGCACTCGCCATCGACCGGCGGCTTGATCTTCTGCAGCACCTTGGCCACGCACTTGCCTTCGCTGCCGACGCCCTCGGCCTTGGTGATCTTGCCGCCCGAGGCCGTCCACGTGACCTCGACCAGGGTGCCCTTCTTGCCGCACTTGTCGATCGACGCCTTGCGATCGGCCAGGGCACCGATCAACGCCATGTTGCCGAACAAGCCGAGGCCGCCGCCCTCGACCCGACACTCGAGCTCGTTGACCGTGAGCCCGTTGACCGTCGCCGTGCCGATGCTGAGGTTGGCGCCCGGGACCTTCGAAGTCTGCGCGGCGAGCTCGGCGTCGATCTGCTCGCGCGCCGAGCAAGCCTCGGGGTCGCCCAGCTCGCAGCCGCGAGTCATGAACTGCGAGGCCGCCGGGAGGTCGGCCTCGCCGAGCGCTCCGGTCGCGACCAGCACGCCGGCGTTGTAGCAGGACTCGCGATCTCCCTGCGCGCAGGCCTTGTCGAACCACCCGAACGCCGCAGTCTCGTCGCTGGCATCGTGCGCGAGCACCCCGAGATAGCGACAGCCTTTTGGCTCGCCGCCATCACAGGCGACTTGAAAGTGAGCGCGGGCGGCTTCGAGGTCCTGCGCAATGCCGGCGAGGCCCATGGCTTCGTCGCTGCCGAGGTCGACGCAGCTGGACGAGTTGCCCAGCTCGCAGCCGCGCACCGCCGCATCATGAGCGCCCGCGGGATCTTCGGGGACCAGGCCACTGCGCAGCGCCGTCGACAAGTTCTGACAGCCCTCGGGCAAGCCCTCGGCGCAGGCGTAGTCGAGCATGGCGAGCGCGCTCGTGTCACCCGCGAGGAAGCCCAGCGTGCCCTGGCCGAGGCAGTCTTGGGCGTCGGCGCAGCCTCCGGGCTTGCGCGAGGCTGCGGTCTCGCTCTCGCTCTCGTCTGGACCGCCGAGGTCGGGAGGATCGGGTGGCGCGGTCTCGGAGCTCGAGCGCTTGCAGCCACCGCCTGCGGCGGCAAGGAGGAGGAGGGAGATCGCGACTCGCCGCACGGATGCACGGTAGCGAGAAGCCAGACGATTTGCACGATCGGGATGGTCGGCCTGCAGCGGGCCAAGGTGGATCACGCCAGCATCCAATGCAGCGCCGCGCGGACTCGTTCGCGCGTGTCGGAGCCCTCGATGACCTCGCCGTGGGCTGACACGAGGCGATCGAAGTCGAGCGCGAGCAAGCGCTCGACGCTGGCCTTGGCGGCGCCGCGATCTTTGACCGCGCTGCGCCAGACTCGACTCTGCGCGAGCTTTCGCCAGGCTCCGACCATCCGCAAGATCAGCGGGCTCATCACACCGGCGACCTCGTGTACGTTGAAGAGCAGGTCGGTGACGATCAGCGTGCCGCTCGGGCGGTGGAGGAAGAGGTGCTCATCGATCGAGGGCGCACCGGCAATCTGGACGATCGCGAGCTCGGGCCAGCGGGAGTCCTCGGCCAGCGGGCGATCGATGGCGAGCTTCGGCTGCTTGTTCGTGAGGCTGGCAGGGGCGTGCAGCGTGGCCGTGGGCCAGCGCTCGCGGGCTGCAGCCGCGAAGAGGTGGTGGAGCAAGCTGGGCGCGACGATGTGCTCGACCGGACCGAGCTCGGCGAGCGCCGCCGCCGTGGGATCGTCGATGGCGATGGGCGAGTGGAGCCAGAGGCCGCCGCTGGCGAGCCGAACCACGGTCGTGCGGATCGGTAGATGGAAGCCTGGTGCGAGCCGGAGGTCGGAGTCGAGGCACCAAAGGTCGGAGTCGAGTGGGCGAAGCATGGCGGAGATTTAGTCAACCATGCCTGACTAGTTTGGTCAAGTACGGTTG
>JAMHUH010000353.1:0-1601 GCA_035904925.1 Nannocystaceae bacterium | reverse complement strand
TCTCGCAATCGCCCGAGCGCCCGATGGACGCGTGTCCGAAGGGTCGAGCGCGCAACTCCTTCGGCCTCCATCAACCGGCGCCAGTCGTCGCCCAGGGCCCAGCCGATGAGCGCTCGCCGATCGGGCGAGTCGAGTTGCTCGAGCGCGGCGAGGTCCACGCAGCCTGCTCGCGACGAGCCAGCCGCTCGCTCATGCTGGTCTCGTGCGCGAGCACGAGTGGAGGCGAGTCGACTCGGCGAACCTGTTCGCGCGCCCACGATCGCCGCACGGTGATCAACACGCGGTGCGCCGTGCTGATCACCATGGCCTCGAACGCGTGGGGGTGCTCGGGAACGAAGTCGTCGATCTGCCGGTAGATCACGACCGCAGTCTTCTGGACCAGATCTTCGGCGTCGGTCAGCTTGCAACGACGGCGGAAGAAGGTCCGCAGAGTGACGAGGAGGGCGTCGGCAAGTGCTTCGCGAGCTTCGCGGTTACCCGTCTGGGCAGCAACGAACAGATCGTCCAACGTCATGCGTGGCAAGGTACACGATCGCGTCCGCGATCGACTGGTCGAAAGACCAACGTACACGAGCCGGTCCGGTGACCTTCCATGTGGCTTGCTGTTAGGCTCGCTCGCGGTGGCCGACGATCGCGAAGACCGAGCGGGACCGTCGACGCTTTCCCAAGGAAGCGGGGCCATGCTGCCCCCACGTTGGGCGCAGATCCTCGACGAGATCGGCCGACATGACATGCGAGTCGTTGCCGACCTCGACACGACTGCGCCCATGCTGGGCCGATTCGAGCTTCGAAGGATCGTCGGCGACGGTGGCATGGGATTGGTGTTCGAAGCGATCGACACCGAACTCGGCCGACGCGTCGCTATCAAGGTCTGCAAGCTCGACGAGCACGATCCGAAGCTCGCGATCGAACACGAAGCTCGATGCTTGGCCAAGGTCACCCACCCGAACGTGGTCGCCGTGTACGACGTCGTTCGCTCGGGGCCAGACGTGGTCTTGGTGATGGAGTTCGTCAGCGGTCGGACGCTGCGCGTGTGGCAACGCGAGACGTCGCCGACCTGGCAAGCCGTGCTCGCGTGCTACGCCGACGCGGGCCAGGGGCTCGAAGCCGTACACGCGGCGGGGCTCGAACATGGCGACTTCAAACCGGACAACGTGCTCGTCGGCGACGATGGCCGGGTGCGGGTGGTCGACTTCGGGATCGCTCGACACCTCGCGGGTATGGCCGCCGGCGACGAACTCGACGTGCAAGGCATGGGCACGAAGGCTTACATGGCACCGGAGCGCCTGCGCAAAGAGCCGAGCGATGCGCGAGCCGACGTGTTCTCGTTCTGCGTGTCCGTGTGGGAGTCGCTGTATGGCACGCGGCCCTATGCCGGCCAGACCATTCACGCGCTGCTGGACTCGATGGACGAAGGGACGCTCGCTACCCGTGGTGCACTGTCGGGGACACCGAAAGCGATACGACCGATCCTCGCGGCGGGGCTATCCCCACGCGTGGAGGACCGACCGCCGAGCATGACGCCGATCCTGCGGGCGCTCAATGACGCACCGGAGGTCGAGCAACGTCGCATCGCGCAGCGACGGCAAGTGAGTGTCGTG
>JAMHUH010000352.1:0-7264 GCA_035904925.1 Nannocystaceae bacterium | reverse complement strand
CGGTCACGCTCAGCAACCTCGGCTACTGGCACCATTCGAATTGGTTCGTCGTGCCCGAAGGCACCTACCCGGGCCCGGACGGCTACTTCAACTGCGCCGACCGTGGCTTCAGCGAGCTCGGAGCGGCGGTCGCCGGGACGGTGCTCTTCGCCCAGTCGACCCAGTCCTTCGTCGAGGAGCAGCGCACGGGCGCGGGCGCGGTGATCAAGGTCCCAGCCCACCACACGGTCGTGTCCTCGGTCCACCTGCTCAACATCGGGCCGGCGCCGGTCGAGACCGACCTGTTCATGACCTTCGACATCATCCACCCGAAGGACGTGACCACCGTCCTGACGCCCTTCCGCCTCACCTACGAGGACCTCGACATCCCGGCCAACTCGGAGAGTCACTTCACCGGCAAGTGCGACGACTTCGGCCAAGACTATGTCGACGCGACCGGCCACGCGCTCGACCTCAAGCTCCACTACGTGCTGCCGCACTACCACTACCTGGGCAACTTCTTCGATCTGCGCATGGTCGGCGGTCCGCAGGATGGCCAGAGCGTGTTCGCCCACAGCGGCTTCACCGGCGAGGCGCTCGGCGGCGTCTTCGATCCGCCGCTCGACTTCACCGGCGCCCAGGGCCTGCGCTTTACCTGCGGGTACGACAACTGGCTCGACGTCAACGTCGGCTGGGGCAACGGCGACGGTGAGATGTGCGTGATGCTGGGCTTGGCCGAGAGCGAGGTGCTGATGGACATGACCGTCAGCGGCGGCACCGTGGCGACCGGGCAGACCCCCGAAGGCATCCTCGAATTCGAAGGCAATTGCGGCGTGCTGGCCGTGCCCAAGAACACGGCTCAGACCCCGCCGACGGCGGCCGAGATCGCGGCGCCGCTCTACGTGCCGCCGATCAAGCCCGAAGATCAAGACATCCCGCCGGTGCCTGCGTGCACCGACCACGATCCCAGCGTCGCGCCCGACATCGCCCCGACCTTGTCCAACGTGTTCGGCGTGGTCTTCAACCAGTCGTGCGCGTTCAACAGCTGCCATGGCGGGGGCGCCAGCGCGGGCGGCCTCGACCTCCACGCGACCGATCTGCACGCCGAGCTGCTCGGCCACGCGACCGAGGCCAACCCCGGCATGGCCTTGGTCGAGCCCGGCGATCCCGACAACTCGTGGCTCTACCAGATCCTCGGTCAGTGCTCGCCAATGGGCGAGAGCGGGGTCGTCACGCACATGCCTCGCAACTCGCCGGTCTTGCTCGACGATCGCTCGATCGCGCTGGTCCGCGAGTGGATCGCCGCGGGCGCGCTGAACGACTGAACCGGCTCATGGCCGAATCATGGCCGGCTCATGGCCGGATCATGTGGCAGCTGCGGCAGTTGAAGCCGCGCAGCCCTTTGGGCCCGCCGAGCAGCGCCGACATCTCGGGCTCGACGTGCTCCCACATGAAGTGGACCGTCTCGCGCTGGGTCTTCATGTGCTCGCGGTTGAAGTGCCAGCGCGAGAGCTTGGGCAAGCCGGGGTCGGGCATCGCAAAGGTCCCCGCCGCCGCGCCCGTGACATGACAGGTCGCGCAGTCGAGCGAGGCGAAGCGCTCGGCGTCGAAGCCCTGGAAGGTCGCTTGCATGTGCGGGAGCACGGCCTCGGCCATGTAGGCCTGCCGCTCCGCGTGGTCCATGTCCTTCCAAGCCTGCTCGGGCCCGGGGATGTCCTTGGGCTTGGGCTGGCAGGCGGCCGCGAGCAGAGCCAGGCCGAGGAGCGACGCGTGCGGGAGTCGACGAGCGAGCATCGCCGCCAGCATACGTGAGAGCCTCGGGCCCGCGTCCATGCCGAGCCCCAGATCGCCAACCCCTCCTGCGGCCAGGCGGGTTCTCGCACGATGCCGCGCCAAGCCGTGGCTGAGCGACGAGCGTGAGCTCAGGCCGCAACGCCGGTCGCGCCGCTGGGTTTCGAGGGTCATCCGCTACACTTCGCCGGTGACCTGGCTCCTCGCGATCCTCGCCCTCTCGGTCCTGATCATCATCCACGAGTTCGGCCACTACGCCTGCGCGCGGATCGGCGGGATGCATGTCGATCGCTTCAGCATCATCGGGATCGGTCCGGTCGTGCTGCGGCTCTTCACCTGGAAGGGCACGGAGTTCGTCATCAGCGCGATCCCCTTCGGCGCCTACGTGCACATCGTCGGGATGGAGCCCGAGGAGTACGCGCAAGACGAGAAGGGTGAGCTGCCCAAGCCGCCGCCGGGGACCCGCAACTTCCGCGACAGCCCGCTCTGGGCCCGGCTCTTCGCGATCGCGGGCGGGCCTTTGTTCAACTACATCGCGGCGATCTTGATCGTCGTCGGCGTGTTCACGACGGTCGGCGTCCAGACGCCGGTCGCGACCACGGTCAGCGCGATGACGGTCGACAGCCCGGCGCTCGCGGCCGGGGTCGAGGCGGGCGACGAGATCCTCGCGATCGACGGCGTGTCGATGCTCGGCGACGGCGGGCCCAAGGTGATCGAGGCGACCAAGCAAAAGCTCGGGCAGACGATCGAGCTCGAGGTCCGGCGCGGCGAGCAAGAGCTGGTCTGCAACGTCACGCTCAACCCCGAGCCGCCCGCGCTCAACGCCCAGCTGGCGGCGCGGGTCGAGTGGACGCCGATCAACCCGGCCGAGGCGACGCTGCTCGGGGTCAAATGGCCCTTCGAGCAGACCCAGCGGCAGCTGGTCGGGCTCTGGTCGCTGGTCACCGGCAAGATCGAGGCCAAGGTCGGCGGCCCGGTCGCGATCGCCAAGGCGATCAAGGTCAGCGCCGACAAGGGCTGGGTCGACTTCATCATGTTCAGCGCGCTGATCTCGACGCTGCTGGGCATGTTCAACCTGCTGCCCTTGCCCGCGCTCGACGGCGGTCGGCTGGTGTTCTTGGTCTACGAGCTGATCACCCGGCGCCCGCCCAACAAGCTGCTCGAAGAGCGCGTGCACACGGTCGGCATGATCGCGCTGCTGGCCCTGATCGCCTGGGCGACCTTCAACGACGTCAAGGGCGAGCCGCCGCCCAAGGCCTGGCAGTCGATCGCCGCCCAGTTCGAGGTCGATGTGGCCAAGCTCGAGGCTCGCGGCTGTCGTCCGCGTGGTGAGACGGGCGTGGGCGACAACCTGCCCGGCTCGCTCTAGCGCTCGCAGGAGCCCGCGAGGACCCGATGGCCCGACGTCGCGAGCCTGGCTCGACCCCCGCTCCACGCCGGCTCGCGCCGGCCGAGCAGGAGGTCCCGAGCGATTGGAAGCCGCGGATCCGCAACCGCGAGCAGCTGCTCGAGCTGGTCGATCTGCTGCCGAGTGAGCCCGGCGTCTACGTGATGCGCGACCGCAAAGGTCGGATCGTCTACGTCGGCAAAGCTCGCAAGCTCAAGGCGCGGGTCCGGCAGTACTTCAACGGCCACGACACGCGCTCGTTCGTGCCGATGCTCGAGAAGCTGCTCGGTGACATCGAGGCGGTCGTCACCTCCAACGACAAGGAGGCGATGCTGCTCGAGAACAACCTGATCAAGCAGCATCACCCGCGCTTCAACGTCAAGCTGCGCGACGACAAGCAGTACTTGGTCTTGCGCCTCGACGCCCGCGCGGCCTGGCCCAAGCTCGAGGTGGTTCGCAACATCGCCCAGGACCACGCGCAATACTTCGGGCCCTATCACTCGGCGACCTCGGCCCGGCACACGCTGCGGGTCGTCAACCGTCACTTCAAGCTGCGGACCTGCTCGGACTTCGTGCTCGACCACCGCAAGCGGCCTTGCTTGCAGCACCAGATCGGTCGCTGCGACGCGCCCTGCGTATACGAGGTCGACGCCAACGCCTACGCCGAGCAGGTCCGCGACGTCGCGCTCTTCTTGGCCGGCCGCCACCGCGAGCTGATCGACGGCCTGCGCGATCGCATGAGCGCGGCCGCCAACGCGCTCGAGTTCGAACAGGCCGCCCGGATCCGCGATCAGCTGCGCGCGATCGAGGTCACGCTCGAGCGCCAGCAGGTCGTCGGCAGCGAGGAGCTCGACCAGGACGTGGTCGGCATGTACCGCGAGGGCGGCAACGTCGAGTTCGTGGTCATGCACGTCCGCCAAGGCAATTTGCTCGGCACCCAGCGCTTCTCGGCCAGCGGCATGGAGCTGCCCGATCCCGAGGTCTTGCACGGGTTCTTGCGCGCCTACTACGAGGACGCGCCGCTGATCCCCGACGAGGTCTTGCTGCCCCAGGCGCTGGCCGAGGACGACCACGAGCCGCTCCAAGATCACCTGAGCGAGCGAGCGGCTCGCAAGGTCGCGCTCAAGCTGCCGGCCCGGGGCGATCGCAAGAAGCTCGTGCTCTTGGCCGAGCGCAACGCGGCCAGCAATTTCGCGACCCGACGCAGCAAGCGGGACGACGCCGAGCAAGCGCTCGAGCGCCTGCGCGAGCGCCTGCGCCTGAGCCGATTGCCGCGCCGGATGGAGTGCTTCGACGTCAGTCACATCCAAGGCTCGGACGCGGTCGCCTCGATGGTCGTGTTCGTCGATGGCCAGCCCGACAAGGCCAGCTACCGCAGCTTCAAGGTCGCCGGCGTCGGCGAGCCGGGCGAGCGTCAGAACGACGACTTCGCCTCGATGTACGAGGTCCTCACGAGGCGGCTGCGACGGGCGATCGAAGACGAAGACTGGGCGCTGCCCGACCTGCTGATCATCGACGGCGGCAAAGGCCAGCTCGGTCGGGTGATCGCGGCGATGCAGGACATGGGCATCGCGCTCGGCGAAGAGGGCTGCGACGTGGTCGCGCTGGCCAAGGAGCGCTCGTTCGCGCCGCGGGCCAGCAAGCAGGGCCTCGAGCAGGTCCGCCAGGCCGGCGCCGGCAAGCTCGACGACTACGTGGTTGCGACCGCCGACGAGGCTCAGGACGCGGGCGAGGTCCGGCCCGAGCGGGTGTTCGTGCCCGGCTCGAAAGATGCGATCGCCTTGGCCAAGGGCTCGTCGGAGCTCTACTTGATGACCCGGATCCGCGACGAGGCTCACCGCTTCGCGATCACCCACCACCGCAAGCGTCGCGGCAAGCGATCGCTCGAGTCGGTGTTCGACGGCATCAAAGGGGTCGGGCCCGCGACCAAGCGCAAGCTCGTCCAGCACTTCGGGACGATCAAGGCGATCCGCGAGGCCAGCGTCGAGCAGCTCTGCGCCGTCGATGGGGTCGGGGCCAAGCTGGCCGAGACCATCCGCGCGGCGCTCGGCTGAGCGCGGTTGGGCTGAGCGGCGCTCAACTCGGGGCGTCGACGGAGCGCTTCAGCCCAGCGATCTGGGCGTCGATCGCCTCGAGCTTGGCCTCGTTGGTCTTGGCGAGCAGCTGCTTTTCGAGCTCGAGGGCCTCGAGCAGCTGCTCGGGCGAGTCCTTGGCGAGCAGCTTCCAGCGCTCGAGCGCGAGCAGGGCCCGCTCGCTTCGCTCGTGCCGGGCAAAGAGCCGGGCGAGCTGGCCAAGAACGTCGGGATCGTCGACCTCGACGTAGCGAAGCCGCGTCCAGGCCTCGTTGGCGAGCTCGATCGCGTTTGCGTAGAGGCCGAGGCGCTCGTTCAGCGTCGCGCGGCGTTGGAGCAACCAGATGGCCTCGCTCCCACGCGGGTCGAAGAGCGCGTCGAAGCGAGCGTCGAGTCGATCGAGGGTCGCGAGCGAGCGCTGGATGTCACCCGCGAGCGCCTGGGCCTCGGCGTCGAGCAGATCGGCGCGGACCAAGGCAATCGGATCACCCCATCGCTCCGCGCTCGCACGAACACGCGCGAGCGCGACGCGAAGCTCGTCGCTTCGCTCGGATCGCAGCGCGTGCCAGGCGTGGCCGACCGCGATGAAGTGGTCGAGTGGGGGGGCGTAGACGGCGTCGAGCGGGAACTCGGTGATGAGCGTCGAGGTGTCGACGCGGCGCAGGAGATCGACGACTCGGGCGCTCGGGCTGCTCGCGGGATCGAAGGGGACATCCGCGAGCGTCGCTTCTTTGCGTTGAAGGGCCGCGGCGAATTGCAGGGTTTCGGGGACCTCCGCGTCCGTGCTGGGGCGCTGATGGAGACGCAGGCGCTCGATCAGGGCGGCGGCTCGGAGTCGCTGAGGGTCGCGGACTCGTCGAGCCGCGAAGAAGAGCCACTCGGGCCGCTCGTCAGGGAGCAGCGCGCGGACGAGCAGGTCGGCCCAAGTCGAGATCGTGGGGCTCTCGGGACGAGGTGACTCGTCATCGACGAAAGGGTGATGCTGCGCGGCGGCTCGGAGAATGCGGCGATGGAGCGGGCGCTCGGGCGCTGCACGAATGGGCTCGGCGTTGGCGACGAGGATCGCGTAGGCGATCTTTCCATCCCTCGTGATGAGGCTCGATGAATCGAAGCTCGCCGCCAGCTGCCTTCCTGGCCTCAGCCGGCCTTGGGTCCGAAGTTGCTCGATTTGGATAGCGAGATCGGCCCGATCGATCTCGACCGCGCGGGCGAGATACTCCAGTGGAATGTCACGGAGCCGCCGCGAACAGGGCACACACACATGATAATACAAACGACGCATCGCGTCATCGAGCTCCACCCCTGGGATATCGGCGAGGCGATCGAGCGAACGAGGAAAGTGTTCGGGGGCTAGACCTGCGAGCGTGACGATCACGCCGACCAGGAACAGCTCGGCGCCGGTCGTGGTGAGAGACTCCGTCCGACCGAGCCGCCTCCACAACTCTTGGGCCGCGTCGATCCGCAGAATTCGGGGACGCACGTCGGACTCCGGCCTGGCGACGATGGCGAGGACCAAGGACGCGCCGCCAATCGCCGAGAGGGGAAGATCCGATTGGAGATCATCGACGATGATCAGCAAGCGATGCGTCGCCGTGAGCCGCTCGAACGCATGCCACAGATCCACCTGGGTTCGCGGTGGCGTCCAGCCCATCGCCTCGAGCACGCTGTGAGCGACCATCGCGGAGTTGGACTCGCCCGCGGCATCGAGCCAGAGCACACGATCCCAATGCGCGAGCTGTTCGCGCGCGTAGGCGGCCGCGAGGCTCGTTCGACCTTGGCCCTCCAATCCACCGATCGTCAGCAGACGCCGATCCGTGGCCGCGAGCGCGCGCAATTGTCGTAGCTCGAATTCGCGGTCGAACCAGACATCGGGCAATTCGGGGATCTCGCCGATCAACGAAGGCACGAGCGAGGGCTCGGTGTCGAGGAAGCCGGGCACCCACCCGAGCAAGCCCGCAGCCTCGTAGTCGCCGAGCATGAACTCGGCGAGGCTCGCCGACGTGACTCGGATCCCATGGCTGAAGCGAAACTCGGC
>JAMHUH010000351.1:0-1689 GCA_035904925.1 Nannocystaceae bacterium | reverse complement strand
GCTCGGGTCGTTCACGCGGCGCCGACAAGAGCCGCCCTCGTTCGACGAGATCTGCGCCGCGTAGCGGTTCGAGGTCGAAGCGCGCGACCGAGTCGAACGCGGTGCGCTGAACCACGAGATCGAGGGTCTCCATCAGCTCCGCGTGCTCTGGCGCGCCGCCAACTCGCAGGCGTGATCCGCTCGCGGCCTCAGCCAGGGCGTCGACGGAGGCGAAGTCGGACACGGAATCCATTCTAGCAGGTTCGCGGTCGTGCAGGCAGAGCGAACTCTTCGGCCTACCTCGAGGCCGAATTGGGCAGCGCGATCAAGCACGAGTATCTGCGCGGGCAGGTCTTCGCGATGGCCGGTGGAACGCCCGAGCACGCGGCCTTGGCGATGGCCGTGGGCGCGGCGTTGAGCCTCGCGCTCGCGGGTCGACGCTGCCGAGTGTTCGGCTCGGACCTTCGGGTTCGAGTCGAGGCGACGGACCTGACCACCTACCCCGACCTCACGGTCATCTGCGGCAGCTTCGAACCTGCCGACTCGGACCCGAACGCTGCGACCAACCCGACCTTGATCGTGGAGGTGCTCTCGGACTCGACCGAAGCCTACGATCGGGGCGAGAAGTTCGCCCACTACCGCCGCCTGCCGAGCTTGTCCGAGTACGTGCTGGTGTCGCAACACGAGCCCCGCTTGGAGTCCTATCGCAAGAGCGGGGCAGGCGAGTGGGTGCTCAGCGAAGCTGGCGCGGGCCAAAGCCTGATCCTCGCCTCGCTCGAGGGCGTGCGGCTCGAGACCGACGCGATCTATCGTGATCCGCTCGCGGCTCCGCCGGCCTGACGAGCCTCAGCCGATCGGCACGCAGGCGTCGATCTCGACCATGTCGCTGTTGTTGTTGTCGAAGCACTCGAGCGTGGTCTTGCCGCCCATGCCGTCGTCGTTGGTGACCATCGTGATGGTCCCCGAGACCTCGCTGGCGATCGCACACGAGACCTCGCGGCACTCTTCGACCGGCACGGGCTCTTGCGTGTAGGCGACGCACAAGATCACGCCATCGGCCGGGTCGCCCAGGTAGAAGGTCGCGGGCAGGGTCGAGCCGACGGCCTTCTTGCCCCGGTTGCAGACGGTGCCGGTGAGCAGGGTCTGGCCCATCTCGATCGAGCAGGTCGCGTCGTCGAGTTCGCCGGTGATGTCGGGCAGGGCCTCGGGCGGGGTGTCGCCCTGGCGATTCTGGCGATAGTTGTTGAGCGTGGGGTCGAGGAAGTTCTGGGTCTGGGCCCAGGCCATGCTGCTCGGGATGGTCAGGTCGTCGGCGACGTTGGTGATCGAGTAGGCGTGCTGATTCCACAGCGGCCGCGACGAGGCCCAACGATCGAGCTTGTCTCGCAACACGCGAACACCGGTGAGCGCGATGCCGGCCGGGTGGGTGGCCCGACAGACGTTGCCGCCGTTGCCGGGCGTGTTGGCCAGGGGCGGGGTGCAGGCGTGGCCGCTCGAGCACTCCGTGTCGTCGACGCAGCGACAAAAGCCAGCGTCGCAGAGGCCCGATTCGCAGCCAGCGTCGTCTTCACAGCGGCTGCCGAGGTGGATCGGATCGATCGCCGGGCAGGCGACGGCGCAGTTGTTGTTCGAACCGATCAGGATCTCGGTGTTGTCGTCCTTGTCGGGGTCGGCGACGACCGGGTTCTCGTACCAGGTGCACGAGGTCCG
>JAMHUH010000350.1:0-6389 GCA_035904925.1 Nannocystaceae bacterium | reverse complement strand
ATGCGTTCCTGCATGCCGCCAGCATAGGCGAGCGATGCGATCCACGACAGCCAGCCAAGCGCGAGGCGCTGGTAATGTCGAACCATGCACGTCACGCTGGTCCTCTTCCCGCAGCTCACCCCGCTCGATGCGGTCGGCCCCTACGAGGCGCTGATTCGAATGCCACAGAGCGTGGTCGAGCTCGCGGCGATGCAGTCGGGGTCGATGACGACGAGCCGCGGCCCTCTCTTGCTGAACGCGGATCGATCGCTTGCTTCGATCGCGAGCACCGATGTGCTGCTGGTGCCGGGTGGCCCGGGTACGCGGGCGCTCGAGCGCGACGAGGCGCTCTTGGCCGAGCTGCGCCGACTCGCGGCGGGTGCTCGCGTGGTCGCGTCGGTGTGCACGGGCGCGCTCTTGCTCGGCGCGGCGGGCTTGCTTCGAGGTCGGCGGGCGACCACGCATTGGGCCTTTGTCGATCGCCTCGCCGAGTTCGGCGCGACGCCGGTTCATGACCAACGCGTGGTCCAAGATGGCGAGGTCTGGACGGCGGCGGGCGTGTCGGCGGGGATCGATCTGGCGCTGGGCCTGATCGCGGCGCTCTTCGACGAGGAGCTGGCGAAGTGCGTGCAGCTGGGCATGGAGTACGACCCGCAGCCGCCCTTCGACGCGGGCAGCGTGGCCGGAGCGGGGCCCCTGATCGCGGGCCGAGTCCGTGCGGCGCTCGGATAGTCAGGGCAGGAATGCGGCGATCTGCTGGGGTCGGCCCGCTCGGGTCCAGACCGCTTCGCGCTCGCACGAATCGTAGAAATGCCGCATTCGACCGACGAGGTCTTTTTCAAAGTCTCGCTCGGCGCCCAACATCAACTTGGCTCGCTCGCGCAGCCAAGCCGACAAATAGCGCAGCTCGGCCAGCTCCCAGGCCTGCAAGAGCGGCAGCTGGGTCCCGCGCGTGCGCTTGCAGGCGCGCTCGGCCGCGTGCTTCTCGAGCCAGAGCTCCCAGGTCGCCTCGCGCCACAGATAGTGGCCGAGCGCCTCGGCCATGCGCGCGCGCGGGCCTGGCTCGACGTGGACGAGCGCGCCGCAACGCGAGCAATTGATGTCGACGCCGCGCAGGGTCAAGCCGATCGCCAGCTCGCCGCCGCACTGGCTGCAGCGCAGCTCGGCTTGCTCGACTCGGGCGGCGTCGAGCATCGAGCGCAAGGCGTTGGCGAAGATCGCGATCTCGACTCGCTCGATCTCGATCTCCATCCAGTCGCGCAGCGCCTCGCCCTTGCCGAAGTTGGCGTCGACGCGGGCCTCGGGCACGCTCGCGGCCAAGAACTGATCTTGGACCTGCTGCGACCAGGTCTCCTCGATCTTGCCGGCCAGCCCGATCGCGCGCAGGCGCATGCCCGTCCACGCGTTGCTGACCACGATCGTGTCACCGCCGGTCTCGCGCAGCAGCTCGGCGCAGCCCTCGAGCGACTCTTGCATGACCGCTTCGAAGCGCTCGCGCGCCTTGCTCAAGAATCCATCCCAGCGGGCTTCCAGGGCTTCGATGCTCATGGTCGGGGTCCGATCGGTTCACCACAGTAGCGACAGGCTGGCCGCTCGCGATCGACTCGTGGGGCGCCACAGCAGGTGCAGGCCTCGGTCGCCGCGCCGGCTTGGCCGGTCATCATGTTCACCGTCGTCGCGCGAGCGTTGGCGAAGATCGACGAGGTCGAGATCCTCGGCTTGACCGCGCCGACGTAGTCGCGCAGGGCCGACTGAGCGAGGTCGCGCAGCGCCCAGCGCTCGTCCATGTGCTCGGCGAGCGGGGCGATCCCAGCCTCGAGCGCCCAACGCAACTCGATGACCAACGCGCCTTTGCTCTGGCCCGGGCCATCTTTCAGGTTTCGGACTCGCTCGTCGGGGTCGAGCCCGCGCACACCGAGCGCCTTCAACATCGCGTCCCAGCGGGCATCGCCGCCGGCGGGCACGACCAGCGCGAGGTTGACGACCGAAGCGATCAGATCGCGGCCCTGCTCGAGCAGCCGCGCGTCGTCGATCGCTTCGTCGTCGCTCATGCAATCACCGAATCAGAACGAGAGATCGGCGTCGGCGTCGGCGGCCTTGTACTGGGCCTCGTACTTGGCCTGGAGCTCGCTGTAGCGCTTGTGCAGGGCGCCGTCGTTGCGCATCGCGTTCTGCGAGATGTACTGCGACCACCAGCCGCCGACCTGGCCCCACGACATCGGGGTCAAGCCGAAGCTCTTCAAGATCGCGGCCGCGTCCTTGCCCTGCGCGACCCCGCAAGCCTGGGCTTGCTCGACCTCGACGTAGCGCTCGAAGGGGATCGGCGCGTCGGCTTCGTCGAGCTGCTTGCCGCTCATCGCGGCCGCTCCGGCTGCCGCGGCGCCGCCGAAGGCTCCTTCGCCAGAGGCCATGAACGCCTTGCCGTAAGCGGTCGCGATGCTCGCGGTCGTGTCGCGGCTCATGCGAGCGTTCCACTCGGCCGAGACCCGCTCCCACTTGGCTTGATCGATGCCGAGCGTCGCGATGACCTGGGCGACCTCGCCACCGTTGGCCAGCTTGGCTTGCGCGGCCGCCCAGGCGTCGAGCGTGACGCCTTCGACCGGCTCGACCTCACCCGCGAGCTCACCCTGCACGCGCAGGTTCATCTCGCTCATCATGATGGTCTGCGTGGTCGTCATCTTGGCCTGCATCCAATCGCCAGCGGTCGGATACTTGGCCCGGCCCGCGGGGCTCTGAGTCCAGCGCTCGAAGGTCGCGTGGATCTGCCGCCAGTGCTGGGTGTCGCGCACGCCGTACTCGGCGAAGAGCGTGGCCCGCTTGGGCTCGTCTTCCCAGGCTTGCTCGACCCGGAACTCGGCGGTGAACCAGCGGGCGATGTCGTGTTCGAAGTCGAAGCTGCCGGAGTCGTCCTTGGCCTCGAGCTCGTAGTCGCGCCGCTCACCGTCGTCGTCGTCGTCGTCGTCGTCGCTCTCGTTGGCGTCCGCGACCGCCGCAGCCGCACTCGCGGCACTTTGATGCATGGACTCGTCCTCGTCCTTCTTCTTGAGGCCGAGCGCAATGAGGATGGTGTCGAGAAGTCCCATGTCGGCCGGACAGTAGACAGCGGCCGGCCGGGTGCCAAGCGGCCTTCGCAACCCGGTCGATCCCGTGCTCTCGCTCACCCCCATTCGAGCCGCCAAAGTTCGGCGCCGAGCGGCTATCCTGGCGGCCCTGGACTGAGCCATGACCATTTCCCGACGAGAACTCCTCCGCCGCGCCAGCATGTTTGGTGCAGCTTCGATGATCCCCAGTTTTTCGGCCTGCGGCGGCAAGGGATCGGAGGACGACGAGATCGGAGACACGGGCGACAGCTCGGGTACCGACGCGAGCGACACGGGCGGCGATGGTCTGCCGACCTACACCTGGGAGGGCGAGCTCGGTCCCGAGAGCGTGTTCTCGCATGGAGTCGCGAGCGGCGATCCGCTGGTCGACGCCGTGATCTTGTGGACCCGGGTCTCGCCCGCCGACGAGGCGCCGGTCGAGGCGTTCTTCGAAGTCGCGCTCGACCCCGCGTTCGAGCAGCGCGTCGCGGCCGACTGGATCGCCGCGACCGACACCAGCCGCGACTACACGATCAAGATCGACGTCGTCGATCTCGAGCCCGAGACTAGCTACTACTACCGCTTCTACGCGCAAGGCCGGGTCTCGCCGATCGGCCGGACGCGGACCGCCGCGAGCGTGGGCGAGCACCTGAGCATCGCCGTGGTCTCGTGCTCCAGCTATGCGCACGGCTACTTCCACGCCTACCGCGACCTCGCCGGTCGGGCCGACCTCGATCTGGTCCTGCACGTTGGCGACTACATCTACGAGTATGGCTCGGGCACCTACGGCGACGTCCGCGAGTACGATCCGCCGACCGAGTGCGTCTCGCTCGACGACTATCGCCGCCGCTATCGGCTCTACCGCAGCGACCTGGACCTGCAAGAGGCGCATCGCCAGCACCCCTTCGCGACCACCTGGGACGATCACGAGATCGCCAACGACGGCTGGGTCGGCGGGGCCGAGAATCATCAGCTCGACAGCGAGGGCGAGTGGGCGGCCCGGCGCGCGGCCGCGACCCAGGTCTACTTCGAGTGGCTGCCGATCCGCGAGGGCGTTCCGGGCCGGCTCTACCGAAGCTTGCCCTACGGCGACCTGGTCGACATCTTCGTGCTCGACACCCGCTACGAGGGCCGCGAAGAGCAGATCTCGCTCTCGGACCCCGACGCGCTCACGCTGATCAACACGCCCGGTCGGCAGCTGCTCGGCGCGGACCAAGAGACCTGGCTCTTCGACGCGCTCTTGGCCAGCAGCGCGCAATGGCGGCTGATCGCCAACCAGGTGATGCTCAGCCAGATGATCTTCGTGCGCGGCCAGAACGGCGAGCCCGACAAGCCGCTCTACACCGACTGGTGGGACGGCTACGCCGACGCGCGGCGGCGGCTCTTCCAGCACATCGAAGACGAAGCGCTGACCAACGTCGTGGTCGTGACCGGCGACAACCACTCGTCCTTCGCCAACGAGCTGACCGACAACCCCAACGATGGCTACGATCCGGCGACGGGGGCGGGCGCGATCGGGGTCGAGTTCATCACGCCGGGCATCACCTCGCCGGGGCTCGGCTTCGACGACGCGACCGCGGCCCTCTTCGCGACCAACAACCCGCACCAGCGCTGGTCCAACACGGTCCAGCACGGCTACATCGTCCTCGACATCACGGCCGCGCGGATCCAGTGCGACTGGTTCCACATCGGCGGGGCGATCGGGAGCCCGACGCCGACGGCCCTGACCTACGCCAAGTCCTGGCGGGTCGACTCGGGCACGCCGCGCTTGGTCGAGGAGCCCGCGCCCGCGCCCGGCAAGCCCGAGCCGCCTCCGCTCGCGCCTTGAGGTCGCCTCACGCCACGCGCACGCGCAGCGCCGATCCGAACACTTCGAAGCGCGCCGGCAAGCGACCCGGCTGCTCGCCGTCGACGTCGATCAGCACCTCGACCCCATCCACGGGGTCGAGCGAGACCCCGTGGATCGGCTGGCTGGTGATTCCACGATAGCCAATGTGTCGACCTCGAAAGGAGCGGGCGAGCGCGCCCACGAGCCCGCCGCGAGATAGACCATCGAGCAATACGGCCTCGAGTCGACCGCTCTCGAGCTGGGCGCTGGGGCAGGCCCACATGCCGCCGCCGAAGAATTGCCCGTTGCCGATGCAGAGCAAGGTCAGGTTCAATTCGCGCTCGGGCTGACCCACGATGGTCATGCGGACCGGGACGTTGGTCCAATGCGCGATCGCTCGCAGGGCGCCATCGACATAGGCCAGCGTCGCGCCGAGCGGCCGGCGCGAGCGAGCGACGTTGCGGACGACGACGCCGCTGACGCCGACGCTCGCGACATTGAGGAAGGCGCGGCGACGCAGCTCGCCCTCGTGATCGGTGAAGTGGGCCCAGCCGTAGTCGATCGTCTTGATCGGAGCCCCGGCCAGTCGGACGATCTGGCGGGCCGGGTCGAGCGAGCCGAACATCCGCTGAAAGTCGCCGCCGGTCCCCGCGGCGACCATGCCGAGCACCGCCTCGGGGAATTGGTTGCGGCCGCTGTCCGGATCGACGAAGCCGGCGAGGACCTCGTTGGTCGTCCCGTCGCC
Source organism: Nannocystaceae bacterium (assembly GCA_035904925.1). Taxonomy (GTDB): domain Bacteria; phylum Myxococcota_A; class Polyangia; order Nannocystales; family Nannocystaceae; genus Plesiocystis. The sequence goes on along the minus strand of JAMHUH010000350.1, from coordinate 757 downwards.
ACCGACGCTGATCACCATCGACGCGCCGCGCTCGAGCGCGGTCCGAGCCAGCACGCTGGCATGCCGGGGCGCCTCGGTCAGCCAGACCTCGGCCTCGGGCCAGTGCTTGCGCAGACTCGGCTCGAGCTTGGGCCAGCGGCGCCCACAAGCACCGCTCGACGCTCGTGGGTTGACGATCGCGACGACGTGCTCGGACACGCCTGACCTTACCCGCTCTCAACCTGATTTTCACGGGGACGGTGGACACCTCGTGAAAGCCAGGTTGGAGCGAGTCACGGCCACACCTGGCAGGTCCGAGCCCGCGAGGCTGCCGTCGTCGATGTCGATGTCGAACTGGCCACGCCGACCACATGGCGATCTGGACAACCGGCGCGCAGGGTTGACCGGGGGCGCAGTCCAGATCGCTTGCTCGCCGCAGAACTGCAAGCCGATCGCGCCGAGCGAGCCTCGCACTCAAGTCGGTCCTGACAGACCACGTCCGTTTCGCAGCCGCCTCCAAACGTGCCTCGCTTGAGCTGTCAATGCATGTGGCAGCACGCAGTGACATGCGCTGCCCGCGTTACATCAAAGAAAGCACTGCCCGAGAGTATATCGAGACGACCAGTTGTAAGTGTCAAGGAAGCCGTTCGACAGGTAGTGATCATACAGGCGCATACCGTAAGGACTCGGATCGCCGCTAGTCCAACTGTGTACCAAAATCGCACCTGCGCTGACCGTAGTATTCCATACCGTGTGCCAGCTTGCCTCGAGCCCACAA
>JAMHUH010000349.1:0-6421 GCA_035904925.1 Nannocystaceae bacterium | reverse complement strand
GGCCGACGCCGGCTGATGCCCACCGACCGATGCCCACCGATCCGCCCAAGCTGCTGAGCAAGTCTGCGCGCAAGTGGGCGCTCTGGGTGCACGTGTTGTCGTCGAGCCTGTGGCTGGGCTCGGCCTTGGCGATGATGGTGCTGATCTTCGCGCGGGGATCGTCGCCGAGCGACGCGGCCGAACTCTACGCGTTTTGCTTGTGCGTGAAGCTGATCGACGACTTCGTGATCATCGCGAGCTGTGGGGTCTCGGCGCTCTCGGGCATGCTCTTGGCTTGGAAGACGCCCTGGGGGTTCTTTCGGCATTGGTGGGTGGCGGTCAAATTGGTCGTCACGATCGTGCTCTTGATCGTCGGGGCGAGCTTGCTCGGACCTTGGATCGACGAGACGGAGGCGCTCGCGCGGACGCATGGGTGGGCGGTGCGGGAGCTGCCGCGCTATCGGGTTGTCGAGCGGGAGGTCATGATCTTGGGCGGGATCCAGATGATCGTCTTGGGGTTTTTGCTTTATGCTTCGATTTTCAAGCCTTGGGGGCGGCGCGATCGTTGAGCTTCTCTGTTGGTGTTTAGCGATCCTTCGCGGACGTCGTTGTCACGATGTCGAGCCTGTGGGTGCCTCCGTGGGGGCGCACCGCTTCGAGTCTTCCGCCGCGGGGTATTGCTTGGTTTGGCGGACGGTCGATTGGGCGGCTCCACATTCGAAGCGATGCGCCCCCACTGCGTCCCCCGATCTTCGATCGGCTCGGTTCGCAGGGGGGGGAGTGGAGAGTCCTCAGATCGGAATGTGGGATCGTGGGATCGTTGGATCGTTGGATCGTCGGATCGTTGGATCGTCGGATCGTCGAATCGTCAGATTCCCCAGATTGCGCGGGCTCGGGTGAGGACGAGTTCGCGTAGGGCGGGGTATTCGGGCCGCAGGCGCAGCGGCGCGAGCAGGGGGCAGCGTTCGAGCCAGTCGTGGTCGACGAGCACGCCTTCGGCGGCTTCGTTCAGGCAGCGCATGGCGAGGTCCTCGAAGCCGCGGGCGGCCAGGGCTTCGGCGCTGAACTGCAGGATCATCGCGTAGAAGCGTGGGTTGTTGGTCTGGGCGGCGAGGCGCTCGAGCATTCGCTCGGCGGCAGCGAGGTCGAGCGATTCGTCGGTCAGCAGGCGGATGTAGGGGACGAGCAGCTGGGTCTCGGGGGTGGTCGTCGGGAGCCGGGCGAAGGCGGTGCGGACTTCGTCGAGGTCACGGAACCAACTCGCGACTCGGATCTGGAGGGTGACGGTCGGGAAGTGATCGTCGCGGCCGATGATCGCGGCGTGGCGCAGCATGGTCGCGGCGTAGGCGGCTCGATCGCCGCGCAGGGCGTGGTAGCGGGCGAGCTCGGGCAGCGACCAGTGGAGCTGGGGGTCGAGCTGAATCGCGAGCTCGATGTGGCGAATGCCTTGCTCGGGCTGGCCGGCCTCGAGCTGGAGGCGGCCGAGGTAGTCGTGCGCGGCGGCGTAGGTCGGGGCGATGCGCAGGGCTTGGGCGAGCGCGCTGGCGGCTTGCTTGAAGTCGCCGAGTTGGACGGCGTGCGAGGCGATCGCGAGCTGGGTCTCGGCGAGCTCGGGGGCGCCGAGGCGGGCGCGCTCGACCGCCTCGAGGGCCAGGCTCGCCCAATCCCGCCGGGCGTCTTGGGGGTTGAACCAGGCGCGCACGCTGCCGATCGCGAGGCCGGCCATCGCGGGCTTGAACTCGGGCGCGAGCGCGAGGCAGCGCTCGTAGAGGGCGACCGCTCCCGCTTCGCCGCTGAAGTTCCAGGTCCGCGCCTCGGTCCGCGCTCGCAGGTAGAGCTCGATCGCCTCGGCCGGAGCTTCGCCGCGGTGGGCGATGTGCTCGAGCTCGAGCCGCAGGGCCTCGGCGATCCGCTTGCCCATCTTGTCTTGCAGCTCGAACACGTCCTCGAGCTGGCCCTCGTAGCGCTCGGACCAGAGCTGAAAGCCGCTCTCGACGTCGAGCAGGCGGGCGGCGATGCGCAGGCGTTGACCCGAGAGCTGGACGGTGCCGTCGACGATCGCGTGGACCTCGAGCTCGCTGCCGATGGTTCGGGGATCGCGATCGCCCAGATCGGCGAAGCGTGCCGTCGCGCCGCTGCCCGAGACTTGGAGGCCGCGCATGGTCGAGAGCACGTCGATGAGCTCGTCGCTGAGGGTCTCGGCCACGTAGCGCTCGGACTCGGGCCCGCGGTAGCGAAAGGGCAGCACGGCGAGCGAGCGACCGCGGCGGCTCGGCGTGGCCGAGGAGGTGGTCGTGCTCGAGCCGGGCGGCGTGCGGGTGACGGTCGAGGTCGCGCTGCTCGACATCGCCAGCGTGCCCGGATCTTGGCTGGCCCACTCGCGGGCGAGCTCGCCGAGCAGCTCGATCAGCGCGTCGGCGCTGGTGAAGCGCTCGTCGGGCTCGCGCGCGAGCAGGCGCTCGAGCAGGGGCACGAGCGAGGCCGGGATCGTCGGCTCGCTCGCGAAGTCGGGCAGGGGCTGATGGAGGCGGGCGAGCGCCATCGCCATCGGCGTGGTCCCGGTGAAGGGCAGCTTGCCGGTCAGCAGCTCGTAGGTGATCAGACCGAGCGCGTAGAGGTCGGCGCGGGCGTCGATCGGCTCGCCGGCGATCTGCTCGGGGGCCATGTACGCGGGCGTGCCGAGGAGGCCGTTGGTGTGCAAGGTCGCGTCGCCCGACTGCGTGCCGCGGGCGATGCCGAAGTCGGTGATCACCACTCGACCGCCGCGCTCGACCAGCACGTTGGCGGGCTTGAGATCGCGATGAACCACGCCCGACTCGTGGGCCGCCGCGAGCCCGCGGGCGATCTGCGTGATGAAGTCGACGACCCGGCTGGGCGCGAGCCAGCGCGGCGCGTCGCCGCGGGGCAAGAACTCGCGCAGGCTTTGGCCGTCGACGAACTCCATGGTCAGGTAGCGGTGCTCTTGCCACTCGCCCAGATCGAAGGTCCGCGCGGCGTTGCGATGCGTGACCCGGCGAGCTAGCCGAACCTCACGACGGAAGCGCTCGATCGCCTCGGGGGTCGCGACCGAAGGATCGAGCAGCTTGAGCGCGACGAGCTCGTCGAGCGCTCGATCGCGGACTCGATAGACCGAGCCCATGCCGCCGCGGCCGAGCAGGGCCTCGACCTCGTAGCGCTCGGCGAAGCGTTGCCCGATCGCGACGGCCACGCGCATGGCCAGGGTCGCGTCGGGATCGTCGCTCGCCTCGCTCATTCGCCCGAAACGTAGCAGCCCGTCCGCAGATCGCCCAGACGGCGCGCTCGGGACCGCAGCGGCGAGTCCGGCGTCAGGCCGCCCAGATCGCCTCGGCCCGGGCACGCACGAGCTGCCGGGCGGCCGTCCACTCGCTCGCCCACTCGGGACCCTCGCGCAGGGGCGCGAGCAGGGGACAACCATCGAGCCAGTCGAGGTCGACCAGGACCCCTCGCGCAGACTCGCTCACGTAGTGGATCGCGAGCGCATCGAAGCGATGAAACCCGGCCAGCTCGGCGCCGAGCTGGCGCAGCAGCGCGGCGAAGCGAGGGTTGGGCGCGGACGCCAACACCTCGTCGATCATCGCGCGGATCGCCTCGACCGTGGCCTGACGATCGACCAGGAGCTCGGCGACGCGCCCGATCGAGAAGGTCTCCATCGCCGCCGAGCGCAAGCCCGCGACCAGTCGATCGAGGCGATCGAGCTGGCGAAACCAGCTCGCCACGCGGATCTCCAGCATCGTCGAGGCCATGTTGCCCTCGCGCCCGGTCGCGTCCAGGTAACGATCGAGCTCGCGCTGGTAGCCGTCGAGGTCGCCACGCAGCGCTCGGTAGCGGGCGATCTCGGGCAGCGCGAAGACCATGTTCGGATCGAGATCGAAGGCCAGCTCGAGGTGGCGGATGCCCTCTTCGGGTCGCCCGGCTTCGAGCTGGAGTCGACCGAGGTACTCGTGGGCGGCGGCCAAGGTCGGCGCGATCGCCAGGGCTCGACGCAGCCCGATCGCGGCGTCGCGGTAGCGGCCCACGTGCGCGGCCAAGGTCGCGTCGGCGACGTGCGACTCGGCCAGCTCGGGCGCACCCGCCAGCGCCCGCGCGACCGACTCCTTGGCCCGCGCGGCCCAGTCGGGCTCGTCGGCGCCATGACGCGGGACGAACCACGCCTTCAAGCAGGCGATCGCGTGGCCGGCCAGCGCTGGCTTGAAGTCGGGGGCGAGCGCGAGGCAGGCCTCGTATGCCGCGATCGCGCCGGTCGGGCCTTTGAAGTCCCAGATCCGCGCGTTCGCCCGGGCCTTGAGGTAGGCCTCGATCGCCTCGGCCGGCGCGTCGCCACGATGGGCGATGTGCTCGAGCTCGAGCCGCAGGGCCTCGGCGATCCGCTTGCCCATCTTGTCTTGCAGTTCGAACACGTCCTCGAGCTGGCCCTCGTAGCGCTCGGACCAGAGCTGAAAGCCGCTGGCGACGTCGAGCAGGCGCGCGTTGGTGCGGATCCTTCGACCGGAGAGCTGGACGGTGCCATCGACGACGACGTCGACGCCGAGCTGACGACCGATCGATCGCGGATCCCGATCGCCCTCGGCGGCGAAGCGGGCCGTGGCCCCGCTGCCCGACACGCGCAAGCCCTTCATGGTCGAGAGCACGTCGATCAGCTCGTCGCTGAGCGACTCGGCCACGTAGCGCTCGGCCTCGGGCCCACGAAAGCGAAAGGGCAGCACGGCGAGCGCCTTGCTCGGCTGCGAGCCGAACGTGGTGGAGGTCGGCGTGTCGGTCGGGCTGAAGGTCGGCATCGCGCGAACCACAGACTAACACCTCGAGCTGGGCTACCCTTCGCCAGCTTGCGGATCGCCCACGTCTCGGATCTTCATGTTCTCGCGCCTTCGGGCGTCGAACTGCGGCGCGTGCTCTTCAACAAGCGCATGACCGGCTACGCGAACCTGCTGAGCAAGCGCGGGCGGGTGTTTCGACCCGAGTACTTGGGCGCGGTGCTCGACGCCGCCGCGGCCGAGGCCGACCACCTGGTCGTGACCGGCGACATCACCAACCTCTCGCTCGAGGGCGAGTACGAAGAGGCCTTTCGCTTGCTCAGCGAGGTCTCCGGCAAGATCGAGGTCACGGTCGTGCCCGGCAACCACGACATCTATCTGCCGATCACGCTGCACGAGCGCCGCTTCCCCCATCACTTCGATTCGTTCATGCAGGGTGACCTTCCGGAGCTCGAGCTCGATCTGCCGGCCGGTCGCTTTCCGACCGTCAAGCTGCGCGGGGCGGTCGCGATCGTCGGGCTGAGCAGCGCCGTGCCACGGCCGCCCTTCATCTCGGCCGGCTACCTCGGCCGCGAGCAGCTCGACGCCTTCGCGCGCGTGTTGGAGCACCCCGAGGTCGCCGCCCGCACGGTCGTGGTCTTGGTCCACCACAGCCCCTTCGACGCGCGCTTTCGGATCGACCAGCTCCAGGGCGGGCTGGTCGACGCGCGGCGGCTGCGACGGGCTCTGCAGCCGCTGGCGCGCGGGTTGCTGCTCTACGGGCACATCCATGTCCGCCGCCACGATCGGCTCGAGACCTCGACCGGCGCGATCGAGGTCGTGTGCGCGAGCGGGGCCACGCTCGACCACGCCGACCCATGCGTGCGTGCCGGCTACAACCTCTACGAGATCGACGACGCGGGTCGGATCATCACGATCGAGACTCGCGTGCTCGAGCCCAGCACGGGTCGCTTCGTTGCAGCTGTGCTGCCGGTGGAGGGCGTCCAGACATGAGGTACCGCCGCGCGCTCTTCTTGGTCGATCCCGACAAGGACCCGGGCGCCTCGATCGCGCTGCTGCATCGGGTCGCGCCCCAGCTCGCCCAGCTCCTGGTCATCTTGCCCTCGCCGACCACGGGCTCGTGGTGGGCACGCAGCGCGCCGGTGGCCGACGCCGAGGCGATCACCCGAGCCTCGCTCGAGGCCCTGCGCGAGGCGACGGCTGGGCTCGCGCCGGAGATCGCGGTCCAGGTCGCGCCGACGCTGGGCATCGACGCGGTCGCCGAGCTGTGCAGCGCCGAGGAGCTCGACCTGCTCGTGTTTGGATCGCGGGCGCTGATGAGCGTGTCGATCCATCGCAAGCGCCTGCCCGCCGCCGTGCTCTGGACCGAAGACGGTCCGGCCTCGGGGACCATCACCCAGATCGCCTGCGTGGCCGCGGACGCGAGCTCGCTGGCCGCGATCGGCTCGTTCTTGCGCGACCACAGCGATCGCTCGATGCAGGTCGCGCTGCTCTCGCCCAACGCCTTGGCGCCGGACGTCGTAGCGAGCTTCTTGCCGGTGTCGGGGATCGAAGCGAGCGTCGAGGTCGCGAGCCCGCTCGACCCGGCCACGCTCTCGACCTGGATCAGCGAGTGGACGCTCGCGCGCGAGGTCGACCTCTTGGTCTTCGTCGGCAGCCCCGAGCGAGCC
>JAMHUH010000348.1:0-14037 GCA_035904925.1 Nannocystaceae bacterium | reverse complement strand
GACCGGATATGCCTTCGGCCTCGCTCCTACCCTCGGACGGCCCCAGACGCACCTCAGCACGCGAATTCAAACCGATCGCCGGTCTAGCTCGGCCCGGGCGGGCCGATGAACTCGTCGTTCGCGGGGCAGTCGAGCTCGATCAACAAGTCGAAGCGGACCAGCGGCGCGGTGCCGCTGAGCCGCTTGTCGCGGGTGCCGAAGTGCAGCGCCCACTCGCCGCCGAAGTCACCCAGTGGGTTGCCAGCGAGGTCGCGGACGCCGACGCTGCCCCGGCCGGTGTAGTGGAGAAAGAGCCCGTGGCGGGTCTTGTTCGCGCCGCTGTCGGGCATCGCCGCGGCTGCGGCCGCGTCTTGTTGCGCGAGCCGGATGCTGTCGCAGATCGGCGGCGGGATCGGACGGTTGAGCACGAGCGCGAGCTGGTCGGGCTCGGGCTGCTCGATCGCGGCGAAGACCAGCGGCAGATCGTCGCCGTAGCGCGAGGCGAGGTCGTAGTAGTAGGCGCTCGCGTAGTTGCCCGTGTAGTCGACCTGCGAGTAGCCCTCGCTGAGCCTGAACTGACGCGGGTTGACCTGCTTGGCCGGCTCGAGCCCCTCGCTGAAGGTCAAGATCACGCGGTCGCTGCCGTTGAAGCGCGCGCTGGTGACCCGCGGCGGATCTCGGTCGTCGCTCGAGCCTGGCGCGGGCTTGACCACGACCGGGGCCGGCGTGGGGCAGCGCTCCGCGGTGGGCTCGCCGGGATCGGGCGTGACGATGTTCGTCGAGGGTCGACAGCCAGCCGCCTCGAGCACCAGCACGCAGCATCCAGCCGAGGTCGCGAGCTCGCGCAGTCGAGTGCTCATCGGGCCGACTCTATCAGACCCGCCGCCGACTCGGCCGCCTACTCGTAGTAGACCACGTAGCTGCTGAGCAGGATCCGGCCTTTGGTGCCGGTCACCGGCGCGCCCGCGTAGAGGCCCCGGTAGTCGAGCGTGTTGAGCTGGCCGAGCTGAACCTCCGCGCTGATGTCGAGCACCCAGGGCTGGACCGGCAGGCCCGGGCACCAGCCGGCCCGACCCGGCGTCCAGTTGCCCCACTGGCCCGGGACGACGCCCTCGTCGACCTTGTTGGCGCAGCCCTGATCGCCGACCTGGCCCGGGAACTCGCGCAAGTGCGGGGCGCCGCCGTTGACCGTGAACTCGTGCTGGTGGTTGCACCACTCGGCGCAGTTGCCCTCGTCCTGGCCGTGGCCGGAGATCAACGCGACCAGCTCGACCTTGCTGGTCGAGGGCGGCGGCGTGAATTCGAAGGTCGGCCAGTCGTTGTAGGTGTCGTTGAAGCCCTCGTTGCCGACGAAGGCCGGCAGGACGGTCTTGCTGGCCACGCCGCTGCCCGAGTTCGACAGCCGGATTCGCATGTCCCAGACCGCCGGGTTCATGTTCCAGCGCATCCCGAACTGGAAGTGCTGGGTGCCGCCGGCCGCGACCAAGCCGAGCAAGGGCGACGCCTCGAACACCCACTGGGTCGTGCCGGGCCGCGAGTAAGGCGTGATCCAGCGGAACATCTCCCACTTGTCGCCCGCGCAGGCTTGGTCGGCGCACAGGTGGACGAAGGCCTCGTAGTCCCAGTGGCCGCAGTCGGCGTAGGAGTCGGGGCCGCAGCGCGAGGTCACGACGATCTCCATGCGATCGAAGCCGGCCATGGTCGCGGCGTCGGGGAATTGCGCGGGCCAGATCGCGTTGTTGTTGGCGTTGGAGAAGGGCCCGTTCTGCACGTCGAAGCAAGCCTCCCCTTCGACGCAGTCGGGCGCGAACTCGACCTGGTCGAGGATCGCGACCTCGACCACGTCCTGGGCCTCGGCCAGCGCGATCGCCTGGGCGAAGCGAAAGTCGTACCAGCGCGAGACGTAGCCCAAGACCGAGCCCGACTGGGCGAAGCTGCCGCCGCCCGTGTCGCTGGTCGAGCCCGGATCATCCCAAGTCTGCGCGCGATCGATCGCCGCCACGCGGGCGCTCGGATGCGCCGCGAAGAACTCACCGACGCTGCCGACGATCGCCGCGGGCGAGTCGGTGACGAAGTGGACCCGCTCGGTCCAAAACTCGGTCTGCGCGGCGTCGAGGGGCGCGAGCGACTGGCCGATCTTGGTCTGCCAAGCGAGCGCGCCGGCCATCGGATCGGCGCTCGACAAGAAGAAGTAGTGGACGTTGGGGCCGGAGCGCTCGAAGAGATCGACCGCGAAGCTGTTGCGCAGGCTGTCGCTGGTCGAGTCGCCAGTGTGCTGGACGAACACGTAGCTGTCGCAGCCCGAGAAATTCTCGGCCAGGTTCCAGGTCCCGAAGGTCGTCTCGACCGTGAAGTCGCCCGCGACCTCGCCCCACTCGCTGCCCGTCGGCGCGAGCATGGGCGTGCTCGGCAGCCCGAGCCCGACGCACGAATCGCTGGGGTCGTCACCCGTCTCGCTCGTGCCCGAGTCCGTGCTCTCGCTCGAGCCCGACTCGCTCGAGTTGCCCGACTCGCTCGAGTTGCCCGACTCGCTCGTGCCGACCTCGTCGGCGGCCTCGCTGCCTTCGTCGCCGCTCGATCGACAAGCTCCGAGCGCGAGCGAAGCCAACGCGAGCGAGCCCAGCGCGAATGTGTACTCGATGACCCTCGCCGAGCTCATGCGCGTCCAAGCTAACAGACTCGGCGATTGACGAGCATGGATCGATGTGCGAGTTAGCCGATCGCCCTGCCGATGCGTGCGCAGCTCTATTCTCGCTACGGCGGCCCCGAAGTGCTCGAATTGCGGCTAGACCAGCCCACGCCGGTCCCGAGCGCGCACGAGGTCCTCGTCGAGGTCCAGGCCTCCGCGGTCAATCCGATCGATTGGAAGCTCCGCGCGGGCCACCTGCGCTATGTGATCCCGCTCCACCTGCCCTTCGTACCCGGCCGCGACTTCGCGGGCGTCGTGCTCGAGTGCGGGCGGCGAGCGACCGGCGTCGCGCCCGGTGATCGGGTGTTCGGTCTCGCGCCCCTGCGTGGGCCCGGCTCGCACTGCGAACAGATCGCCGTGTCGGAGAGCCTGGTCGCGCTCGCGCCTGCGCGCCTCGGCATGCGCGAGGCCGCCTCGTTGCCCTTGGTCGGGCTGACGGCGATCCAAGCGGTCGACGCGGCCCACGTCCGTCGGGGTGAGCGCGTGCTGGTCCAAGGCGGCGCGGGCGGGGTCGGCTCGCTGGTGATCCAATACGCGCGCCACCTCGGCGCCGAGGTCTCGGCCACGGTCGGCCCCCGCAACCTCGACTACGTGCGCGAGCTCGGGGTCGTGTTGGCCATCGATCACGCCAACGAGCGCTTCGAAGATCGCATCCGCGAGCTCGACGTGGTCATCGACTGTGTCGGCGGCGAGATCGAAGAGCGCTCGTTCTCGGTCTTGCGTCCCGGCGGTCGGCTGATCAGCGTGGCCGGATCGGTCCGCAGCGACGTCGACCTCGGGCCCGCCGCGATCGCGGGCGCGGCCTTTCGGGTGCCGGCGCGGATGCTCGGCCAGTTCTTCCGTGGCCATCGCTATCGCTTCGTGTCGGCCCGCTGCGACCACGACCGGCTCCGTCGCCTCGCCCAGCTGATCGATCAAGCCGTCCTGAGCCCGCGCATCGATCGATGCTTCGCGCTCGCCGAGCTCGCCGACGCGCATCGCCGCAGCGAAGCGGGCCTTGCCCAAGGCAAGATCGTGCTCGATCACGAGATCTGAGCCGCTTCGGTTCAAACCAAAACGACGAGGGAGAGCCGTGGCCCTCCCTCGTCTTCACGTCGCACGACCTCGAAAGGTCGACGCCCGGCTCAGCGGATCAGCTCGGCTTGTGCGCGCCGACCTTGAACTCCCACGAGAAGGTCCCTTGACCCTCGCGCTGGTCGGCGGGGCTGAGCTGGAGCCCGTCGATCGCCTGGACGATGCAGGTGCCGATCTCGGCCGGCGCGGTGGTCTTGGCCGTGTCGATCTGCGGGTTCATGAGCTTGCCGGTCTTCTTCTCGACCGTGAAGTTCACGACGACGCTGCCGCTGACCGCCTCGTTGGTCTCGAGGACGACTTCGTAGCAGTCCTTGATGTCGCCGCCGCGGGTGTCGACCAGCTCGCGGGTGACACGACGGTACTCGTCGGCGTCGCGGGCGTAGAAGGTGCACGCGGACATGGCCACGCTGGCCACGACCGTCATGAGCATGGGCTTGAACAGCTTGATGTTCGACATCACTCGGCCTCCTTCTTGGCCGCCTTGGCAGGCGGACCCTTGCGCTCGGTCTTGGGCTTGGGCTTGGCCTCGGGCGGCGGGGCGACGGTCGTCCCGCCCGCCACACCACCAGGCACGCCACCAGGCACGCCATCGGCGTCATCCTCCATCCGTGGGGGCGGCGCGGCCTCGACCTTGGCGTCGATGACCTTCTTCTCGCCGGTCGTCGGATCGATCTCGACGGTCTCGGTCAGCTTGTCTTGGGCGAGGATCAAGAACTCGACGCGGCGGTTCTTCTCCTTGCCTTCGTCGCTGTCGTTGGCGGCGATCGGCTTGTCCTCGCCGTGGCCGACCGACTGCAAGCGAGCCGCGTCGACACCATGGTCGACGAAGTACTTCATGACCGCGTCGGCGCGCTTCTGCGACAGCTTCTTGTTGTACTTGGCCGAGCCGTCGCCGTCCGTATGACCCTCGATCGAGATCTTCTTGATTCGCGGGTTCTTCTGGATGACGTCGACGATCTCGTCACACAGTTCGAAAGACTCGGACCGAATGTCGGCCTTGTCGTACTCGAACATGATCTTCTCGGTGATGACGATCGAGTCGGCGGTCACCTGGACGCGCTTGGGCGGCTCGGGTTCGGGCTCGGGCTCGGGCTCGGGCGGCGGAGGCGGCAGTGGCGGCAGCTCGCCGACGACGACCAGCGCGTCGGTGTCCGCGAACACGGTCGGTCCGCAAGCGACTAGCGGCACGGCCAGGAGCGCGAGGCTCAACGCGAAGCCGCGCGGTGGGTGCATTCGATGATGGCGCATTCGATTCCCTCGGGGTGGGTCGCCGAAGGGCGACTGGCGCGGATCATCGAAGCCCTCGCAATTTTTCGCAACCCCATCAGACACCAGATCGCATCGACACAACCGAGCTCATGCCGATGAATTGTTCGAGCTGTGACCTGCATCGCCTTGGCGACACCGCCAAATCGGCCCGGCGCAGGATCGAAGCCCGAAGGCGGACGCTCGCCAGGACGCGAATTCGAGGGTAGCCTCCCACGCATGCTGCTCCCGCTCTCGGCCTCGCTGACCGCGATTTTGGGCTTCTGTGCGCCCGAAGATCGCCCTCCAGTTCAGCGGCCCACGGACCCCGCAGTAGAGGAAACACCAGCCCCAACTCCAGCCCCCTCACCTGGATCGAATCCGCCGCTCTTTCCCGAGCCCGGCGAGGCCGATCCTGCGACCGAAGCACCAGCAATCTCGGATCCGACGCTGGATCCCGCGCAGTCTGATCCTACCGTTCCTAACCCGGACGACGAGCCTGCGGCCGAGCCGGAGCCCGAGATCGCCAACTTGCTGACCAGCGAAGAGCCGCAGACTCGAGATCGCCGGGTCGCCACGCCGCCGACCAGCAACGAGCGGGTCGACCACACCGAGCGACTCCGAGGCTACTACGCCTCGGTCTATCGGCCGCGCAGCAATCCCGCGCGGGCTTGGTTCGCGGCTCGAGGCGCCTATTCGCTGACGGGCAGCAACACCTCGGTCGGTGGTGGCCGCATGGTGTTTGCCTCGGTCGAAGCCGGCCAAACCTGGAATTGGCTCGGCTACGGAGTCGGCGCGACGCTGATGGGCGGATCGCTGACCTTCGGCGAGGGCGGGGTCGCCAAGTCGTCGAGCGTCGTCATCGGCGCGGGCCCGAGCCTGGGCCTCGGTCGGCTGGCGCTGCTCGGGCGTGGATTCGTCGATCTCCGGGTCGGCTACAACTTCTTCTATGCGCCGGTCCGGACCAACCTGGCCGGCCTGGCCGACCCCGCCGACGCCTCGCCGCACGGCCCGAAGGTCCAGATCGACATCGGCCTCCTGCTCCACGACTCCGAGACCCGGCGATTCCGCCATGGCCTCGGCGCGACGCTCGGCTGGCAGATGTTCGTGCACAGCTTCTCGGGCGAATACCCGCGCTTGAATTCGTTCAACGTCGGGTTCGGCTATTTCTTCGGCTGATTCAGCCCAGCTTCTGGATCGCGTCCTCGAGCACCGAGCGATGGACCGGCGGGACCAGATCGATCTGTTGGCGCAAGAAAGGCGCCAGATCGGCGTTGGTCAATTCGGAGATGGCCGCGGTCACGTGCTTGTCGTAGCGCTGCTCGCCTTCGCGGAGTCGATCACACAAAAAATCGAGCGCCTCGACCGTGTTGATGCGACCGATCGCGTGAATGGCCGCGACCCGGGCCGACTCGGGATCGGGGATGTCGCGTGATTCGAAGATTCGCCGCAGCGGATCGAAGGCGTGCGGGAAATAGAGGTTCTTGATCGCCTCGGCCGCCTTGGCCCGCACGATCGGATCGTCGTTGCGCAAGGCTCGGGTCAGGGTCGAGAAGCTCCGCTTGAATCGCATGGCCCCGAGCGCCTCGGCGACCTCGCGCTGGGTCTTGACGTCGCCGGTCTCGTACATGCGCTCGAGCACCGCGACGACTTGATAGGCCCGAATGCTGCGCAGCCGGGTGACGATGTCGGAGCGGGGCGCGTCGCTGCGATCGAGCTCGAGCACCAAGAGCAAGGCGTGCCGACGCACGTAATCGGCGAAGCGGCGATCGGCCATGATCCCGGCGGCGATCAACGCTGGATTGCCGTCGATCTCCCACTCGGCCAGATCGGCGTACCAGACCTCTTCGTAATCGGGCAGGCGCTTGAGGAATTCGGGCACCGGGATCGGTCGGGGCGGATCGTCGGGGTGCTTGCCGAGCCGGCCGAGCAAGCGGTGATAACGATCGCGGCCTTTGATGTCGAGCGCCGCGATCCGGACATAGACCTCGGCGGCCTGACGAAAGGCCCGCACCGACACATAGGCTTCGGCGGCGGCCAAATAGGCATTCTCGACGATCTGGACCGGGTGCGCGTGGGCCTGGGCCTCCTCGCCCGCCTTGACCCAGGCCTCGCCGCAGCGCAGGCGCAGGTCTTCGCCATAAGGCAGCCCCGCGCGAATGCAGTAGTCGGCCGCTTCGCGCAGGATGCCGGCGACCGCGTGGTGCTCGCCCGAGCGCTTGGCGTGGGTGATGAAGGCTTCGTAGAGGCGCAGCGCGTCGAGCTTGAGCGCGTCGTCGCGGAGGATTCGGACCGAATTGAGGTAGCCCTCGGCGACGTTTTCGAATGCCCCGGTCTCGAGCCCGATCCGGGCCAAGAGCTGGTAGCAGTCGAAGGCTCGCTCGCGCAGGCCCTCGGTCTCGAAGTGATCGGCGACCTCTTCGACCGCCGTGGTCGCCTCGGCCAGGGCCGCCCGGGCGCGGCTGGGCTCGGTCTGGGTCCGCTGGCGGTCTTGCTCGATTCGATGCAGGCACAGGCCATAGTTGATGCGGGCCAGGGCGAGCTCGTAGGGGGATTCGGACGCGGCCCCACGCTCGCTGCGACCGAAACGGTCGGCCTGAATCATGCGATCCCAGAGCTCGGCCGCCTGCTCGTCCTTGCCGGCTCGCTCGAGCTCGATCGCGCGATGAATCGGCATCTGCGCGACCTCGAACCATTGCGCGGCGACGTCGTGATGGCCGGCCCGGGCCAGATAGATGCCGAAGAGCCGAACCCCGCGCAGCGCCTGCTCGTCGCCCTCTTCGACCTGCTTGCGCAGGCGCCCGAGCGACTCGCTCCCGGGCGGCTCGGTCGAGCCCAGGTAGGCCCAGCACGCGGCGGCCTCGCGAAATTGCCCGAGCGCCTTGAGCGTCTCGGCCAGCGCCCGCAGCCACTCTTCGTATTCGAAGTCGATGCGATCGACGACCTGGACCAGCTCGCGCAGCTGAACCAGCGCGTCGCGCCAGCGACCCGCTCGCATCGCGGCCTCGGCTCGGACCCATTGCACGGTCGTGTTGTCGCTCATCGGCGTCCCCCACCCGGCCCACGCGGGCCGACCTGGCTGCGCGCGCTCTCGTCGAGGTCGCTCTCGACCTGCGAGATGATCTGGCGGGCGCGCGAGGCCCGTCGGCCCAGGGCGATCGCGTCGTCGTCGATCACGTGGACGCGATGCAGCGCGTCGAGGTAGCCGAGCTGCAGAGGCCCGCGCGGCAGGATGAACACGCCGTAGATCGGCGCGCGGCTGGCCAGCTGCTGGACCTCGGCGGTCGGGAATTGGGCCTCGCCGTGGGTCAGCAGGTAGACGATCGCCTGGGCGTCGCGGCGCGGGGTCGCGAGCTCGGCGTTGAGCTGGCGCAGCACGGCCGCGTAGTTGCGCCCGCGCTCGGCCCGGAACTGGAGCACGTAAGGCACCTCGACATGGCCGGCCGAGCCGACCTTGACCCCTTCGTAGAGCCGACTGTCGAAGAAGCGGAGCACGACCTCTTCGCCGAGCAGCGCGAGCCGCTTGCACAGCGCCAGGGCCAGCCCGCGCGCGAAGACCTCGCGGACGCCTCGCATCGAGGCCGAGCCGTCGACCAACACGTGGTGAACCCGGCGCTCGTTCTCGTACTGCTTTTGATGGGTGTAGTAGAACAGCTCGCGATCGATGAAGCGCTGTTCGAACACCTCGTCGTCGAAGGCGAGCTGGGTCAGGACCAGGTTGTCGATGTGCCCGACCCGCTCGATCGACGCGTAGCCGTCGACGCCGAAGGTCTGCTGGCCCATCTCGCGCCGGACCTCGAGCAAGGAGGGCAGCAGCTCGAGCGAGAAGTCGATCACGTCGGCGAGCTGGGGCGAGACGATCACGTTGTAGAGATCGGCGAGGTCGAGCCCGGCCACGCCGTTGGTCCCGGCCCGAAACAAGCCGAGCAAGCGCAGCGCGTCGACGTCGATCTGCTCGACCTCGAGCAGCGGCAGCAAGCGATGCGTGCACAAGCTGCGGATCCAGCTCAGCGCGTGGTCTTGGTCGTAGCGGGTGAAGGCCGAGCGCGGGTCGATGCGCGCGTATTGAATCACGTCGATCGGCAGCTCGCGCGGGCGGACGAGGCGGGCTTCGTCGGGCAGCTGCGGGTTGATCGAGGCCAGGATCCGCGCGAGCACGACCCCGACCATCGGATCGCGGTGCTTCCAGGCCGCGGGCTGGCGGATCAGATCGGTGTCGGCGAGCTCGACCAGCAGCTGCCGCCAGGCCTCGCCCAAGCGCGGATCGCCGATCCCCTGGCTGACCGCCGCGGGTCGACCGAGCCCGCAGAGCAAGCAGCCGATGTCGTGCAGGACCACCAGCGGGACCGCGATGCCGAGCCGCGCGAGCACGTTGTGCCACGCGACCGCGCGCATCATCGCCATCGGCCCGACGCCGTCGAGCTCGCTCAGCGCGAGGCTGCCGACCTGGCGCTCGAGCACCGGCAGGATCTCGCGCCGCTCGACCGGCCGAGGGCGAGCGCTCTGGGCCTCGCTCGTGCGCTCGCCCTCTTCGTCCATGGGGCCCGCTTCGTCCATGGCTATACGAAGCGGCTCGACGCGAACATCGTCTCGAGCAGCTTGTCGACCTCGCCGATCATGCGCTCGGCCGCGGGGTTGTCCTTGAGCCGCTGGAGCGCGGCCTTGATGTCGCCGAGGTTGCGCAGCTGACTGAAGAGCTGCATGTCCGACATGACCTCGGCGCTGGCCAGGGTCTCGCGGATGATCCGCAGCTCGGCCAGCAGCTCGGGCAAGCTGGTCGGCGTCGCGCCGACGCGGGCCTGCTCGGGGTGCTCTTCGTACCAGCGATCGAGCACCGGCCCGACGATCTCCTGCAGGAGGTCCTGCTGCTCGGGCGTGTTCCAGACATGCCGAAGCACGAAGAAGTCGGAGTCGTTGACCTGCTCGCGCCCGTCGAACACGGCCGAGGCGACGAAGAGCTTGAGCAGCTTGACGACCCGGCGATCGGACAGGCCGATCCCTTCGGAGCGAATCTGGAAGACCAGGCCTTTGTAGGTGGCCAGGAATTCCTCGTCCATGGTCTCGAGCAGACGCCCGAAGCCACGCTGAATGTCGAGCAGGTCGGCCGCGGACACGCTCGCCGCCGGGGCCTGGATCGGCGCGGCCATGACCTTGGCCTCGAGCGCGGCGCCCTTTTGCAGCAGCCCGCGGAACTGGTAGCTGTCGAGGTAATCGACCCGAACGCGGAGCAAGAAGCGATCGAAGAGGGCCGAGAGCGCGTCGTCGTTGGGCACCTCGTTGCTGGCCGCGAACATCGAGATCAGCGGGACCCGAACGGTGATGTTGCCGTGGGCGAAGCGACGGGCGTTGAGCACCCCGAGCAGGCTGTTGAGGATCGCCGAGTTGGCCTTGAAGATCTCGTCGAGGAACGCGATCTCGGCCTCGGGCAGCATGCCCTCGATCCGCCGCCGATACTCGCCGGCCCGAAAGGCCTGGATGTCGACCGGCCCGAAGATCTCGTTGGGCTCGGTGAAGCGGGTCAGCAGGTAGTCGTAGTACTTGGCGTCGATCGTGTCGGCGAAGGCCCGGACCAGCGCGCTCTTGGCCGTGCCGGGTGGGCCGACCATGACCATGTGCTCGCCGGCGACGGCCGCGACGAAGAGCAGCCGGATGATCTCTTCTTTGCCGAGAAATTCGGCCTCGAGCCGACGCGCGCCCTCTTGCAGGCGCTTGGCAAATTCGGCGAGCGGGAGCGCTTGATGAGTCATGGGGTTGGTTCAGCGGTCGCGGGCGACCGAGCCTGGTTCTACTACCCGACGCACGAGGGTCGCCAGGAGGTTGTCGACGACGGTCCGAGGGACGAGTGCGCCGAGGTGTTCACAGTATTCGTCCCAACGGCGCGCGAAGCTCTCGTCGTGGACGGCATCGAAGGGGCGCCCGAGCTTGGGCGCGAGCTTGGCCAGCAAGAGCGGCATGGCCAAGAAGGACTGGACCGCCCAGTTGCGGTCGCCGAGCCCGAGCCCGATCCGCGCGTCGAACTCGAGCACCTTGAGCACGTGCAAGTGGATCAGCGCGCCGATCAGCGCGGCGATCGGCTCGGGGTCTTCGTCGAGGGTCGACCAGGCGCGGGCCGGCTCGCGCGGGCGCTCGCTCGGGCCTTCGACCTGTCGCGGCGGCTGCATGGGCGGGGCCGGCTGCGGGCGGCTCGGGGCGTCGACGCTCGCGTGCTCGCCGAACACCGCGTTGGCCAAGCCGAGCGAGCGAACCAGGCTGCCGGCGACGACGCTGCCGGTCGCCAGCCACTCGCGCTCGCGCGCCCACGCGTGGCAGACCGCCCGCGCGAACGATCGCTCGCACAAGAAGCGGGCCGGGCTGACGCTGCCCGACGCGGCCAGGGGGCTCCACCCGCTCGGGGCCCGAGCCGGGCGCAGCAGCGAGGTCAGCGGGCTGACCCACATCGCGTCGTCGAGCAGCCGCGCGACGACCGGGCGATGCGGCTGATCGATCCAGACGACCGTCTCGCCGCGAACCTCGTGGATGCTCGGGCCGAACAAGGCCAGCCGGCGCGGCGGCGTCTGGCCGACCCAGCGTCGCTCGCCCTCGGGGCTGGTCACGATGTGATCTTGGCGACGCAGATCGAGCAGCGCACCCATGGCGAGGTGGCGCGCGAGCGCGTCGCCGAGCCCGGTCGGGGCCGCTTGCGCGAACAAGCCGCGGGTCTCGCTCTCGACCCGGGTCCAGGTCGAGGCCCGCGTCCACACCCGCTCGGTGTCGGGGTGATCGAGCGCGAGCAGATCGTGCAGGCCGATCCACAGCGAGAGCTCGTCGGCGTCGGGGTGATCGAGCGAGGGATCGGCGACCAGCTTGTTCGCGACCCGCGAGCGCAGCTCGAGCAGCTCGTCGAGCAGCAGCGCGCCCGAGTCCTCGAGCATCGCGTCGCGATCGAAGCGCGAGAGCGGGGCCGCGACCTCGACCGGGCCGCCGCCGAGCAGCGGCATGACGAAGCGGGCGATGAAGCCCGGCGCGGTGCTGAAGCCCGCGCTGCGGGTCGCGAGCGTGGCGCTGCGCGTGGTCGGGACGAGCGCGCGACCCTGGGGCGTCGGCGCTCGGGAGCCCGGCGGAGGATGTGGCGAATCCGTGGTCACGACTCTTGACTACGAAAGCCCCACAGGGCGAAGCGTCCGAGCTTCTGGTTGACCAAGGTGCCGGGCTGCAGGCTCGCCGACTCGGGCTCGACCAAGGTCGGCTCGGCGGTCGTGAGCGTGCCGATCGCCGCGGCGTCGAGCGGCAGCATGGCGGCGGCGGGAATGTGGATGGGCGGACGATCGGCGGCCAAGAAGAGCGCTTGGTCCTCGCCCTCGAGCCGGAGCAGCTCGCGGATCAGCTGCGGGCGGACGCGCGGCCACAGCTCGTGGCCGTCGGGCACCAACACGCCGGGCGCGACCTCGACCAGGCGTTGACCGAGCGGGATCAGGGCGCCGACCGAGATCCCCCGACCGAGCCGCGCGCCGCCCAAGACCAAGAGACCCTCGAGCAGCGGGACCAGGCGCGCGGCCGCGAGCGCACTCGGAGGCACGAGGTAGACGATTCGGCGCAGGGTCTCGATCGCGCTCCAGTCGACCAGCGTCGCGCGGGGCTCACGAGCCTGCGAGACCGAGGCGCGCAGGCGCAGGTCGACGCGCAGCCGGCTGGCCTCGAGCACCGCCACGGCTTCGGGATCGATCTCGCGCATGCGGACCTCGCTGGCGACGAGGTAGCGACCGTCGACGAAGCGTGGCGCGCCGTCGATCCGCTCGACCCGGCCGACCCGCCCGCGAAACAGGTACATCTCGTCGCCGGGCAAGCAGGTGCTGGCGGCGGCGAGGTTGATCGGGTGCTCGTAGCCGACCTCGATCGCCGCGCGCGGCGAGACCGGGGCCAGCAGCTCGACCCCGGGGATCGGCATCAGCACGTCGAGCACGCGCGCGGGCGGCTGACGCAAGCGCAAGAGCAGGCTCGCGCGCCGATCGTCGCCGAGCGTGACGCGGACCCCCGCCATCGCGACTTCCTTGCGCCACAGATAAGCGAGCACGCGATCGGCGACGCCCGGCGCGACCAGGACCAAGGCCATGTCACGCAGGCCGGCGCACTCGGGATCGCTGGCCAAGCCCTGCAGCGGCAGCGGGATCCGTCGCAGCGCGAGCCGCTGGATCAGCTCGACCGGATCGATGCGATCGCTGGCGCGCAGGCGCGAGCTGAACTCGTGATCGACGACCAGGACCTCGTCGCTGGCCAAGCCGGCTTGCTGGGCCGAGTCCGAGTCACGCGGGGCGTTGGGCTTGGTCTCGGCCAAGATCGTGCCGAGCGGGAGCGCGAGATCGTGGCCAAAGGGCGCCTGGGCGTCGCGGCTGCGCACGAACACCGAGCCCGAGCCGACGTAGAGCTGGCTGCGCGTCGCCCCGGCCAAGCGGGCGAGGCGATCGAGCGCGTAGCCGTCGCTGGCCTCGCAGCGGAGCAGCAAGGCCCCGCTCCCGGCTTCGCGTCGGGCCCGCTCGAGCGTCATGCTCGGGAGCAGATCGTCGAGGCTGGCCTCGCTGCTGAACGCGCCCAAGAACGCGACCAGCCGGTCGAGCGACTCGAACACGATCAGCGCCTCTCGACCGACCGCGATCCCGCGGGCGTCGGGGGCCAGGCCCTGCATGCGGAATCGCGTCTGGCCGGCGGCCACGGGCTCGAGCAAGGCGCGAGGCATGAGCCGGGAGCATATAGCAGCCGCGAGTCCGATCCAGGGTGCTGGCGCGCAAGGGCGCTGCGTCGCACAGGCCCGGCCTGTTTCGTTTGGGGTCCGGCGCACGCCCAGTCCGGCGACCCTTCGGCTACCCTCGCTCGGGTGTCCCGCTCGCCTCGCAGCGATGACGATCGCGGTGATCCGCACGCGCCTCGCCGCCCGAACGAGCGCGCGCAGCTTCGGGCCGCGCTCGCGCTCGAGGAGGCCGGCGAGCTGCAGGAGGCCGCGCGCTTGTTCGAGTACGTCGGCGAGCACGCCCAGGCCGCGAGCCTCCGGCTCGAGCACGCCGAGACCCTGCGCGACG
>JAMHUH010000347.1:0-6185 GCA_035904925.1 Nannocystaceae bacterium | reverse complement strand
AGCCCCTGCCCGGTCGCGTCGCCCAGACCGAGGGCGAGATGACGATCGTGCTCGACACCAACCTCGACGAAGCGCTCGAGCACGAGGGCCTCGCCCGCGAGCTGATCAACCGGGTCCAGAACCTGCGCAAGGACAGCGGGCTCGAGGTCAGCGATCGGATCGCGCTGGCGATCGAGTGCCCCGCCGCAGGCAAGCTCGCGGCCGCGCTCGCCCGCGAGGAGCTGCGCAGCATGATCAAGGGCGAGGTGCTCGCCGACTCGCTCGCGGTCACCGAGGCCCCGAGCGTGGAGCCGAGCGGCCGCGGCAGCGTCGAGATCGACGGCGAAGCGATCGATCTCGCGATCTGGGTTTGAGGGAGGAGGGGGTCCCGCTTGGACTCCATCCAAGCGGGGGAGGAACCGGCGGGTACCAGCGGGTTCCTCCCTCAAACCAGTCGCCTCAGTGGCGGCCGTTGGCGAACTGCCGGATCAGCTCGCCGAGCACATGCAGGCCTTCGAAGATCTTGGCCATGAACGAGTGGTTGTGGTGGATCAGCACGAAGTTCGGGTGCCGGCGCCACAGCTCGCGCAGCCGCATGTCGAGCTCGATCGCCTCTTGGTTGGTCTCGATCCGCGCCGGGTTGCCGGTCTCGATCGAGAAGTTGCCGACCGCGGCGGTCTCGAAGAAGAGCACGGCGTCGTAGCGGGCGAGCTCGGCGTCGAGCGTGGTCCCGAGGTTGGCGAAGAAGTCGTGCGGGGCTTGGCCCGGCTCGGCGCCCGGCGCCTCGGGCCAATAGGCGCCGCCATCGACGGTGCCGCGATCACAGAGCAGCACGCGGCCAGGAAAGCGCGACGACTGAAGCTCCTCGAGGTTGCGCTGGACGTGGAAGATCGCCCGCTGGACCGAGCGCCGCGCCTCGAGCTCGTCGCTGCGCGGGAACCCGCCCGAGAAGAGCATCGTCGCCGACTCGGGCACCACGATCACCCGCTCGCCGACCTCGCGTCGGAACATGTCGGCGGCGGTGGTCTTGCCGCCGCCCGGACCCCCGGTCAGGGCGATCCGACACAGGTGGTCGCCGTGGCTGGACTTGGGCAGGGCGTCGAGCGTCTCGTTCATCCGCGGGCCCAAGGATAGAACAGTTGGTTCTCGTGCTGGGCGTGCGCGCGAAGCTGGGTGATCAGCCGCTCGATCGCCTCGCGATCGACCCGCTTGAGCTCGATCTCGACGCCGAGGCGATCGAGGGTCTCGCGGATCTCGCCGTGCTCCGTCAGCAGCGCGGTCACCTCGTCGCGGGCCTCGGGCGAGCTGGCCCCATACTCCGGCCAGAGCTCTTTTTCCTCGAAGCGGAAGTGGTGCTCGAGCGCCGCGCTGAAGCGCTTCCAGATCGCGTCGCACTCTTGCCAGTCCCCGGCCTCGGCCCGATTGCGGACGTCCTCGAAGAGGCCGTCGAGCGCGGCGTGATCCTCGGCGAGGTGCTGACGATCGCTTCCGGCGAAGTCGGAGGCGAGCGAACGGAGACGGTCGGCGATACCCATGGCCCCACGAGCATGTCGACGGACCCGCGGCCGCTCAACCCGACGAACCCGGCAGATTTGGCGGGGCCACGAACAAGTGCCGCCTGTAGTAGCGCAGCTCGGCGACCGACTCGCGGATGTCGTCGAGCGCCCGGTGAGCCTCGCCCTTGGGGAACGAGGGCAGCGTCGGGTACCAGCGCCGGGCTAGCTCCTTGATCGTCGAGACGTCGACGCTGCGATAGTGGACGAAGCGATCGAGCTGCGGCATGTGCCGGACGATGAAGCGGCGATCTTGGCCGATCGTGTTGCCGCAGAGCGGCAGGGTCCCGGCCACGCAATGTTCGCGCAAGAACGCGATCGTGCGCGCCTCGGCCTCGGCCAGCGAGACGGTCGACGCTCGCACCGCCGCCGTCAGCCCGCTCGCGCCGTGGTGTTCCCGACACCAATCCCCCATGCCCTCGAGCACCGCGTCCGGTTGATGCACGACCAGATCGGGCCCTTCGGCGATCAGCTCGAGCTGCGCGTCGGTGATCAGCGTGGCGATCTCCAGCACCTGATCCGTCTCGGGGTCGAGCCCAGTCATTTCCATGTCCAACCAGATCAGCGATGCGGTCATAGGGGCCCGCGAGCGTAGTAGACTCCCGGGCCATGAGCCACGGACTCCCGACTCGAGCCGCCTCCGTCTTCCAGCACCGTCGCCGTGCGCTCGCGGCCACGTTGATCGGGACGCCCGGCCTGCTCTTCTCGGGCGTCTCGCGGGCGCGCAACTACGCGGCCAACGTGTTCGGCTTCCGGCCCGACAGTCACTTCCTCTATACGGTCGGCGCCTGGCTCGAGGGCGCCGCGCTGCTGATCGATCGCGGCGAGGACACCTTGTTCCTGCCCATGCCCGATCCTTCCGACGTGATCTGGCATGGCGAGAGCCCGAGCTGGGCCGACATCCAAGCCGCGACCGGGGTCGACTGGGTCCGCCCGATCGACGAGCTCGGCACCGTGCTGAGCGAGCTCGGTCGAACCAAGATCGCGACCTTGCCCGCGATCGATCCGACCACGCGCTTTCGCCAAGGCAGCCTGCTCGATCGCGCCTGGGCGCTGCCCGGCAGCAAGGTCGAGCTCGGCGCGCTCGACCTTCGCTTCGCCGACGCGATGATCGGCCTGCGCCTGATCCACGACGAGGCCGCGCTCGAGCTGATGCGCGGCGCCTCCGAAGCCACCGTCGCGGCCCACCGCGCGGGCATGGCCGCGACCCGACCCGGCCGCCACGAGAGCGACGTCCGAGCCGCGATGGAGGCCGAGCTCACCCGCCGCGACATGGGCTGCTCCTACGGCAGCATCGTCACCGTCCACGGCGAGATCCTCCACGCCCACGGCTACGCCAACCCGCTGCGCAGCGGCGACCTCCTGCTCGCCGACGTCGGGGCCGAGCATGAGGGCTGGGCCGGCGACGTGACCCGGACCTGGCCGGTCAGCGGCAAGTTCTCGCCGACCCAGACGACCATGTACGAGCTGGTCTTGGCCATGCAGCTGGCCGCGATCGATCGCGTGCGTGCGGGCGCCCGCTACCGCGACATCCACCTCGCCGCCGCTCGAGTGCTCGCCCAGGGCCTGGTCGACGAAGGCATCTTCAAGGGCGACGTCGACAACCTGGTCGAGCGCGGCGCGACCGGCCTCTTCTTCCCCCACGGCCTCGGCCACCTGCTCGGCCTCGACGTCCACGACATGGAGGACCTCGGCGACCGAGCCGGCTACGCCCCCGGCCGCGAGCGCAGCCAACAGTTTGGCCTGTGCTACCTGCGGCTCGATCGGGATCTCGCGCCCGGCATGGCCGTCACGATCGAGCCCGGCTTCTACCAGATCCCCGCGGTCATGGCGCCCGGCGCCGATCGGATCGCGCCCTTCGAAGCCGACGGCACGCTGGATCGCGCCCGGCTGCGCCAGTTCAGGGACGTGCGAGGGATCCGGATCGAGGACGACGTGCTCGTCACCGAGGACGCGCCCGAGGTGCTCACGGGGGCGCTGGGCAAGACGGTTGGGGAGATCGAGGCGATGGTCGCTGGCGGGTGATCAGCGGCTCAGATCATCGAGTTTGAGGAGGCGGGCCAGCGCAGGCGCCGAACCCTCGTAGCGCATCGGAACGAGGTGTTTCGACGTGGCGAGATCGCCGACAATTGCACAATGCAGGATCTCGAGATAGCTGCGCAGTGCGGGATCGTGGCCGTGCTCGCCGGTCAAGAGCGCTTGCTCTGCGAGGCGGAACTCCTCGACCTTGCGATTGTACCACTGAATGCCCGACTCCAACGCCGCCTCGCGCGACCCGAGTTTCCGCATGCGGAGGAGCACGAGGTTGGGATCGACGTTCGCGGGGTCGGTGCGCGACGTCTGTTCGTCTCGGTCGAAAGATGCAATATCATTGACGAGACATGCGATCTCACAGGTAATGTCGAGCGGAGCGTGGATCTTCAACGCGGACTCGATGGGCGGCGCGAAAACGAGTCCAAGAATCGCTCGCCAGCACTCGGAAAACGCTGGAATCCCCACGACGACTTTCCGAATCTCCAACATTTCTTGCTCGGACCACGCATCCTTGTCGGCGGATTTCTCCATCTGCATCGACGAACAAATCCGACGAAGTGCGCTCTGGAAGTCTTTGACCTCCTGACGTCCCCCGTCGAAGTGGCTCATCAGTGAAACATAGCAGTTCTGAAAATCATATGCCGCACCGCAATCATTCCCAGCCTCCCTACGCGAAACCGGAGCGACGATCTCATTCATGACCGAAGATGGGGCATCGTCAATCTGAAAGAAGATCATCAAGAATTTGATGCTGACGAAGAGTTCTTCAGATCGAGCCGACCGCGGCGCGCACAACAAGCCAAATGTCGTAGCGAAGAAGGCCCGCCCTGCGTGCTCCTCGACGTTGGGGTCCCGCGAACATTCCAAAGACCACGCCAATACGCGGTACGCCAAACGCCGATGTGTGTCGTCGATGAAGAAGCAATCGAACTTCGACAAGTGATCGAGCGATTCGAGCACGAATGAATCCCGAATCAATCGCCCACTTGTTCAGCGAGCTTTTTCGCGGCTTTCATGATCACGTCCACGCGATCAGACGGAACGCCGAGGTCCTTCACGGCCGCCTCGATCTCGGCGAGGCGCCAAGACGAGACCTTGAGTCCGAACCACGACGCGGCAGTCACGATGCCTCGAACGACCGTGGAATCGGTCACCATGACGACCTTCATCTTTTTTTCCGCGACCGCGTCGATACCCAGTTTCCGCTGTACGCTGCTGAGTTGCGTCGCTCCAGTTGCGTACTGCAGGTACTTGGTGACAGGCTTCGCCAGCATCTCGGCGACGAATTGTTTCCACCCGTCCTCGGGCATGTCGCCAGCACCCGTCACACCAATGATGACGTCGTCGATCACAGTCCACTTGAATCGTGCCAGTGCCATCAGTCCTTCGTTCCTCGCCGTGAACTGAATCCTGGTTCCTCGGAGTCACGCTCGCCGGGAACATCACTCTTCGCGATGGTTACGGCGAGGTCCTTCAGAGTCTCTAATCTACCTTGGGAAGAGCCGGGCCGTCAACGACACGGAATGCGGCATATACGCCGCCGGACTGTGACCCACCGCAACTCTGCCATGGCGCGATCCGTGCGACTCCTGCCCTCGTCATGAACTCCCGCGTCGGCGCCCGCCAGTCTCGCTCCCGCTCTCCCTTCCTCTTCGACCCCGAGGTCCTCGGCCGCGTCGCTCGCGGCGTGCTCGGCCAGCCGCTCGAGTCGATGGTGGAGCAGATCGCCACACATCTCGAGCAAGAGTACCCAGGTCATATCCGGCACGATCGTCCCTGGGTGCTCAACAATGCGGGCGGCGCGATGGGGATGATGACCGTCCTGCACGCGTCGATCACGGAGTACGTGATCGTGTTCGGCTCGCCGATCGGGACCGAGGGTCACACGGGGCGCTTCTGGGCGGAGGACTACTTCTTCATCCTCGAGGGCGAGCAGTGGGCCTACTCCGAGAACTCGCCCACGCGGGAGGTCTACAAGCCGGGCGATCTCCACGTCCTGCCCAAGGGCCTGGCCCAGGGCTACCGGATGCCCGACCGCTGCTTCGCGCTCGAGTATGCACGCGGCTTCATCCCGGCGATGCTGCCCTTTGGGTTGGCCGATACCCTGTTTGGCACGCTCGATTGGCAGACGCTCGGCAAGACCCTGAGCCTCTACGGCAAGAGCACCATCAAGGAGCTCATGCAGGGTAAAATCTAGCGCTCTAGCGCTGCTGGGCGGCGGGCGGCATGCAGTGCCCGGCGATCGCCCGGTAGATCAGCGAGCAATGCTTCTTCGCCGCGCGCCGTGCGTAGGTGCCCTCGATCGCGTCGTAGCGAGCGGAGCACTCGTCGAAGCCGAAGCGGGTCGAGAGCACGGCGTCGCCGACCTCTTCGCAGTAGGCGTGCCGATCTTGCGTGCTCAGGCACTCGTCCATCACGCCGGGCAGCGAGCTCTCGCACCAGCTCGACACGCCGGGGCAGGCCTCGACCCAGGCCAGGACCTCGTCGACGCAGCCATCGACGTCGACGACCTCGCTGCGCCAGCGCGGGGGATGCTCGGGGTCCTCGAGCGTGGCTTTTTGGTACGCGGCGAACTGGTCGTAGTTGCGCGAGGTCGCAGCTCCGAACACGACCATCAGC
>JAMHUH010000346.1:0-11515 GCA_035904925.1 Nannocystaceae bacterium | reverse complement strand
GGGAAGTCGCTGAGCGCGTCTTCCATCGCGGCGAGGGTCATGACGTCGAGGTCGTTGGTCGGCTCGTCGAGCACGACGAGGTTGGCCTCTTCGCGCAGGATCCGGGCGAGCGCGACCCGGGCTCGCTCGCCGCCCGAGAGCGTGCCGACCTGGCGGTGCTGGTCGTGGCTGCCGAAGGCGAAGCGCTCGAGGTAGGTGCGCATGTCCATCTCGAGCTCGCCGAGCCGGACGCGGGTCTGGCCTTGGGCGACGTTCTCGAACACCGTGGCCTTGTCGTCGAGGCCGGCGCGCGACTGCTCGAGGAAGGCGACCTTGGTCCGCTTGCCGAGCTCGACGTTGCCGAGCGCGGGCGCGAGCTGGCCGGTCAGGACCCGCAGCAAGGTGGTCTTGCCGCAGCCGTTGGGCCCGACGATGCCGATCCGCTCGCCCTTGCCGAGCTGGAGATCGAAGGGATCGATCAAGCGACGGGCGCCCGCGCTGCTCGGGACCTCGACGGCGACCTGCTTGGCGTCGAGGATCGTTCGGCCCTCGCCGACATGACCGAGCTCGATCTGCGCGGTCACTTCACGCTTGGGCCCGGCCTTGTCGCGGGCCGCCTCGACCCGATCGATCCGCGCCTTTTGCTTGGTGCTGCGGGCCTTGGGCTGGCGACGCAGCCACTCGAGCTCGCGGCGCAGGAAGTTCTGCCGGTTGGACTCGATCCGGCCGAGCTGGGCCTCGCGCTCGGCCTTGGCCTCGAGGTAGAGCGACCAGCCGCCCTGGTAGATGTGCAGCTGGCCCTCGTCGACCTCGACCGTGCGATCGACGAGGCGATCGAGCAGGTAGCGATCGTGGGTGACCAAGATCAGCGCGCCGGCGAAGCGCTCGGCCAGCCAGGTCTCGAGCCACTCGACCGTCTGAAGATCGAGGTGGTTGGTCGGCTCGTCGAGGATCGCGAGGTCGGGCCGCGCGACCAACAAGCGGGCCAGGGCGACCCGCCGCCGCTCGCCGCCGCTCATGCGCTCGACCTTGGCCTCGATGTCGCTGATCCCGACATGGCCGAGCAGGGCCAGGGCCTCGTGGCGAAGGTCCCAGCCGCCGAGGCGCTCGACCGTCGCGGCCGCGTCGGCTTGTTTGTGGAGCAGGACCTCGAAGCCGTTGGGATCAGTGTCGGGATCCGAAAGCTTGGCGGAGACCTCGGCGTGACGCTCGATCGCGGCTTGCCAGGCGGCGAGGCCCTCGAGCACGGCGTCGATCGCCCGATGCCCGGCTTCGAAGGTTGGTTCTTGCTCGAGGTAGCCGACGCGAAGGCCCGTGCGGCGCACGACCTCACCCTTGTCGGGCGGCTCGGCGTTGGCCAGAATTCGCGCGAGCGTCGACTTGCCAGCGCCGTTGCGACCGACCAGACCGATCCGCTCGCCCTCGTCGATGGAGAGGCTCACGCCGCACAACACCTCGCGGATCCCATAGGTTCGCCATAGATCGCGTGCGCCGAGGATGGTCATGAGCGGCGGAGGTATACCCGAGACGCCGCTGCGCGGGGAGATCGGGCTCCGCGGGTGCGCAGATCGGTTTGGACACCAGGCGGCGCGAGAACTCTGGACGCGATCGGAGTCGGGTTTTGCCGATGGAATGATCCTCGAGCTCGCTTGCGCGGACGATCGATCCGCTCACACTCGAACAAAGGCTTTCGGTCGAAGACAGCACCTGGTGTGACTGGCCGACCGGGCGAATGGGCTGGATGTGATCGTGTTTCGCCTCCTCGGTCTGTTGTTGGCCAGTCTGGCCTTGATCGCCCTCCCGACCGGCGACGCGTTCGCGGCCAAGCACTCGGCCAGGGCGAGCGCGACCCTCGAGATCCCGCTGACGATTCATGTTGCGAGCGAGGGCGGCGTGCGGGTCGTGAGCGACGAGCGGATCCAAGCGGCGCTGCGGCGCGCCAACCTCGAGCTGGCCGAATTCGCCATCCAGCTGTCGATCCGCGCGATCGAGGTGATCGAGATGGAGGAAGGCGCGAGCGTCGAGACCAGCGAGCAGCGCTTCGAACTCGCCCGCGCCGCCGCCCGCGACGGCAGCATCCATGTCTTCTACGTCGATCGGCTCGAGCTGACCAACCCGGCCAAGGGCGACCGACGAGTCAGCGGCATGCACTGGCGCTACAACGGCGTGAGCGCCAAGATTCGCCGGCGCGAGTATGTGGCCGTCGCTCACAACGCACCTTCGACCACGCTCGTCCACGAGGTCGGCCATGCGTTCGGCCTTCGCCACGAGGACGACTTCGACAACCTGATGTGCTCGTGTCGTCGAGGTCGGCGTCCGACCTTCACCGAGCAGCAGGGCAAGCGCCTGCGCAACGGCGCGCGGCGCTTCATCCAGCGTGGGCGCCGGACCAGCAGCTGATCGCCTATAGTCGGGGTGTGAGCGACTCGGACCCCGACAAGCGCGAGCGGATCGTCGCCGCGCGGATGCAGCTCAAGGCCCGCTTCGAAGCCAAGATGGCCGCGACGCCCAGCCAAGCGGATCCGAGCCCGCGCGGGCAGGGCCCGACCAACCGCCACGGCATGCCTCAGGTCCCGATCGGTCAGACCCTCACGCAAAAGTGGCCGGTGCTCGATCTCGGGGTCAAGCCCAAGGTCGATCGCGCGAGCTGGACGCTGACGATCGACGGCGCGGTCGAGCACCCGAGCGTGCTGCGCTGGTCCGACTTGCTCGCGCTCGAGCAGGTCGAAGACGTCAGCGACTTTCATTGCGTGACCACCTGGTCGAAGCTCGACATGACCTGGACGGGCGTGCGCTTCGCCGATCTCGCCGCGCTGGTCGGGCCGAGCGAGCGAGCGACCCACGTGATGGTCCACGGCTACGACGGCTACACGACCAACCTCGCGCTCGAAGAGGCGCTCAAGCCCGACGTGCTGATCGCCCATCGCGTGTTCGGCGAGCCGCTCGCCCACGAGCACGGCGGCCCGGTCCGGATGATCACGCCGCAGCTCTATGCCTGGAAAGGCGCCAAGTGGATCGCCCGGATCGAGTTCATGATCGGCAACCGGCTCGGGTTCTGGGAGCAGAACGGCTACTCGAACACCGCGCTGCCCTGGCGCAACGATCGATACTCGCGCTGAGCTCGGTGGTCCGGTCGATCAGGGGCTGATCGCGTCGAGCAGCGCGGCCAGCTGCTTGGCGGTCGCGCGGGCCGAGTAGGGCGCGAGCGCCTGCTCGTCGGGCACGAAGGCGCGACTGCCCGCGGCCCGGGCCGCGATCGCCAGCTCGATCAACGCGGCCGCACCCTCGACGTCGCCCGGTCGGATCGCCCGACCGGCCCCGCTGCGCTCGACGATCGTCGCGAGCTCGCCAGGCTGGCTGATGCAGGCGATCGGCGCCCGAGCGAGCAAGTAGTCGTAAAGCTTGGCCGGGATGTAGAGGGTCTCGTCGCCATAGGCGACCAGCACGGCCAAGTCGGCGGCCGCGAGCCGCTCGAGCCCTTCGGCCAAGGGCACGAACACGCCGTGATGAAATTGCTCGCGCAGGCCGAGCTCGGCGGCGAGCTCGAGGTCGGCGGTCCCGACTCGGCCGAGGTTCTCGAGCACGACCGGCGGCGCGTCGGGCCGACGCTCGCGGACCAGGGCCATCGCGCGCAGGATCGTCTCGAGCCGGCGCGGCCCATAGCAATTGCCGAAGTGGAGCAGGCGGATCGGACCGCTCGCGGGCGGCGACGCGCTCGGTCGCTCATCGGGGTCGAAGCCGTTGCGGATCGCCGCGAGCCGCTCGCTCGGGAGCTCGGGATAGAGCTCGCGGTAGGCTTGCAAGGTCGTCTCGCAATTGAGCACCACACGATCGGCCGCCGTGAACAGCCCCCGCTCGATCCGCCGCTCGATCGCGCAGACCCAGCGCGCCCGGCCGCGCTGAAAGAAGTTGAGCGTCCAAGGATCGCGCAGGTCGAGGCAGAGCGGTCGCTCGAGCTGCGCGGCGATCTTTCGGCCGGCGAGCAAGACCGCGTAGGGCGAGCTGGTCGCGAAGACGGCGTCGACCTGCTCGGCCCGACCGAGCCGAACGCCCTCGCGCACGACATGAGGCGCGAGCAAGACCTCGGGCCCGACCGGGAAGCCGAGCAGCTTGCGACGCGCGGGTCCTCGCGGCGCGCTCGGGCTGCGGACCGGGGTCGCGATCGTGCCGTCGGAGGGCCGTCCGCGCGGCTCGTGGAACCAAAAGGGCTCGTAGCGACGCTCGACTCGGGTCTCGGCGTCGAGGCGCAGCGGCGTGACGTCGATCGGCCGCGCGCTCGGGATTTGCCCGGTCAGGACCACCGCACGCCAGCCGAACTCGGGCAGGTAGCGGGCGAAGCGATAGGCTCGCTTGCCGCCGATGTCGAACATCGGCGGGAAGTAGCGCGAGATCATCAGGACCTTCTTCAGCCCGCTCCGGTCAGGTTCCACTCAGGTCAAGTTTCCCCAGCGCTCGACGTTCTTGACGATCTGATGGCGGGTGAACCAGTAGCGCAGCGCGTTCTTGCGGTTCTGCAGCAGCCGCGAGTAGCGGCTGGTCGGATGCCACTGATGCAGCATCTCGGTCCGATCGCTGATCCACTCCATGGTCAGGCCATGGGCCAGCGCTCGGTCGCGCATGTCGGAGTCTTCGCTGCCCCAATGGACGTAGCGCTCGTCGTAGCCGCGAGCGTGAAAGAAGAACTCGCGGCTGGCCGACTGGCACGCGCCGGTGCCGATGCTCTTGCGCCGATTGGCCGCCTTGCTGAGCATCGGGAAGTCGGCCAAGCCGTAGTCGCGCTCGGCCACGCGCTCGGGCAGGTCCGAGCAGGCGCAGACGACCAGGGCCTTGCCGGGTCGCTGCGCATGCACGTCGAGGATCGCCTGCACGAAGTTGGGCGCGAAGATCATGTCGGCGTCGGTGCACAGCACGTACTCGCCGGTCGCGTGCTGGATGCCGAGGTTGAGCGCGCGCGAGCGGTTCCAGTCGCCGAACTCCTCGTTGCGCGCGACCTTGGCCCCGAACTGGTCGGCCAGCGCCCGGATCGACGCGGCATGCTCGGGCTCGCTGCCGTAGTCCGAGAGCACGATCTCGAGCTCGCCAGGGTGCCAGCGCAGCGAGGTCAGGCAGTTGCGCAGGCGAGTCCCCGAGCGATTGCGGACCGGAATGATGGCCGAGAGCGGCGGCACGGCGAGGAGTTATCGTGTCCTGAGGCGTCGATCAAGCTGCGCGCTCGAGCGAGGCCTTACTGGTTTTATCGAGGAACCCGCCGGTACCCGCCGGTTCCTCCCCCTCCTCCTTGCCCGCCCATACTTGGGCGGTGGTTCATGCGAGGGGCAGCGGCGTTCAGGTGATCGGTCCGACACCAGAATTCCGCGCCTGGTGGGCGCAGATCGGCAAATCGATGTCGAGCGGCGCTGCTCAGCGTCGGCGAACTCGCGTCGACTAGCGCGTGCGCTCGCGTTTGCTGGTCTCTTCGCGCCGCACGGCGCGGACCGCCAGCTCGTCGGCTTCTTCGTTGCCGCTCGCGCCCGAGTGACCGCGGACCTTGAGCAGCTCGAGCTTGGGGAACTCGGGCAGCCGGACCTTGATCTTCTCGATCA
The DNA here is from genome assembly GCA_035904925.1 of Nannocystaceae bacterium. GTDB lineage: Bacteria > Myxococcota_A > Polyangia > Nannocystales > Nannocystaceae > Plesiocystis. The sequence goes on along the minus strand of JAMHUH010000346.1, from coordinate 5,954 downwards.
GCGCGACGTTCTTCTTGGCCTTCCAGCCACCGACCAGCACGCCGAGCGACCAGCCGCTGTCGGTGTAGAGGTGGATGATGCGATCGGCCTCGCTGGCGTCGAGCAGCTCGATGCCACGCAGGATCGCGGTCAGCTCGGCGACGTTGTTGGTCCCGTCGCCGATGAACTCGCTGTACTCGGTGATTCGATCGGGGCGCAGGATGTGGACGCCGACGCCGGCCGGGCCCGGGTTGCCCGAGCACGCGCCGTCGGTGTGGATGACGATCGTGGTCGCGTCGGGGGCCTGCGCGGGCGTCTCGCGGATCTGGGTCGCGGGCGTGGGCAGCGGGCCGCCGCCGAAGGCCTCGTCGCTGAGGATCTCTTCTTCGGGCTCGAACTCTTCGAGGTTCTCGCGCGCGGTCTTGTAGCTCTTGTTCGCGCCCAGCTTGTAGCGGATCTCGGCGAGGCCATTGCGAACGATGGGCTTGCCGGTGTCGAGCACGCGCGCCCAGACCTTGTCTCCACGAAAATCGAACGCCTTCCAGGGCATGGGCGCGGATGGTACACCGCGCCTGTTGGAGCGCGGCCGAGCGCGCTTCGCTAGTCGTGAGTCGAAGCACCCGGTCGAGGATCGATCAATGGGTGCGAACTGGCTTGCACTGCCTTGACCGCGAGAGATGCGCCCGCCTATAAGGCTCGAATCATGAAGCGGATCTGCACGATGTCGCTGGCTCTGTCGGTTCTGGTTCTCCCCGCTTGCAAGAGCGGCGCGAATGCCGAAGCAGTCAAGCTGATTCCCGACGAGGCCGAGATGATCATCGGGATGAACCCGAAGGCCATCAGCGAGTCGGAGCTGTACAAGGCCTTCGGTTCCGAGATGGAGAAGGAGTCCGACTTCAAGGAAGCGATGAGCGCCTTCAAGGACTGCGGACTCGAGCCCAAGAACATCGAGGCCGTGGTCGTCGGCGTGAAGGCCTCGAGCGAGGACTTCGTCGCGATCGTCGGTGCCGAAGGCATCGGCAAGGACGAGACCGCGTCCTGCATCATCAAGAACATCCAGAAGATGAACGGCGACGAGCAAGTCGCCGACGTCACCAAGGACAGCGGGCACAAGATCATCCAGTTCACGGATGGCCGCGCCTTCCTCGTCAACGACAACATGCTCGCGCTGGCCACGACCTCGTGGGAGGACAAGATCGGCGAGCTGATCGACGGCAAGGGCACCCCGGCGATCGACAACGGCAAGAAGGATCTCTACGGCAAGGTCGATACCAAGGCCGCCGTGTGGTTCCTGGCCGACGTCCCCTCGGAGATGGCGGGCGGGGCCGCGATGCTGGCTCCCGAAGCCACCAAGGTGAAGACCGTCATCGGTAGCCTCGACTTCAGCAAGGGCTTGGCCGTCGACATGGTCGCGGGCTTCGGCTCGGCCGAGGACGCCAAGGCCGTCGCCGACGCTGCGCAAAAGCAGTTCGACGAGGTCAAGGGCATGGCGGCGCTGATCGGCATGTCGGCCGCGGCCGAGAGCGTGAAGATCGAAGCCGCGGGCTCGGACGTGAAGGTCGCCGCGTCGGCCTCGATGGAAGAGATCACCGCGCTGCAGAAGATGGGCAGCGAGTAGTCGCGAGTCCGAACTCGTTCGGACTCGTTCGACGCAAGCAGGCCCAGCGTGATCGCTGGGCCTTCTTCGTTCTCGCTCACCAGTCGATGATCGCGAAGCGGTAGTGCGGCTGGTCGCAGTCGACCTTGGCGAGGTCGACCCACGCGTAGAGGCTCGGATCGACCAGCGCCGAGCCGCCGTCGTAGATCGGCAGGCCGACGACGCGGACGCCCCGACGCACGAGCTCGCCGACCACGTTGCCGCAGAACTTGGGCTCGGCTGGGCACTCCCCGAGCGCCGCGATCACCTCGCCGGGGTAGTCGCTGACGGCCGCGTTGCCCGAGGCGATCAACGAGCCGTCGACCAGCCACAGCCCGTAGCCGGGCATCGCCAGCCGGATGAAGCCCGTGGCTTGTTCGAAGTGGAGCCGCACGCTGCTGGGCGCGTCGGCGAGGCCGAGGATCGGCGCGAGCTCGGCCGGCAGGGGATCGAGCGCGATCGCCAGCGTGGTCACACCGTCGGCACAGCCGCCGATCGAGAGGGCGAGCCCGCTGCCCTGCATGCTCGCCGTGATCGAGCAGGTCGTGTCGGCGGGCGGCTGCATCCCGCCGATGTCGTAGGTCCATTGCACGTGGACGTTGGGATCTTCGAGCGTGCAGTCCTCGGGCGCGAAGCAGAAGCCTTCGATGCAGGTCAGGCCCGGGAAGCACATCGTGCCCGACAGACAAGGACAGCCCGACTCGCTCGGCGGACAGTCGGTGTCGGACGAGGATGAGGACGAATCGGACTCGGTGTCGCTGGTCGTCGAGCTCGTGTCGCTGGTCGACGAACTCGAGCTCGACGTGCTCGAGTCGCTCTCGCCCGAGTCGCTCTCGCCCGAGCCGCTCGTACCCTCGCCGAGCTCGTCGACGTAGAAGGGGTTGTCGACCTTGGCGCAAGCCGAGGCCCAGGCCAGCCCGAGCGCGAGCCCGAGGATCCGCGACAAGCGGCTCACGAGTCGACCTCGACCAAGGTCAGGCCCTTCGGCTTGCGCATCTCGACTCGATACTCGTGCTCGGCCTCGATGCTGATCCGACCCGCCTTGGCCCAGTCGGCCTCTTTGTCGGTCCGCAGGTAGACGTTGAACGAGCCGACCGGCAGCTTGACCCGCGAGTTGGGCTCGAGCGTCAGGACCTTGCCGTTGACCCGCACGTAGACGAAGAAGAATTCGTTGGCGACGAACTCGACCGGGACCAGCACGCGCACGGCGTCGGTCGGGGCCGCGTCTTCGAGGGTCGGCTCGGGCTCGGGTGTTGGTTCGGGCGCAGGCTCGCTCGGCTCGAGGGCCACCTGCGGCTCGGGCTCGGGCTCGGGTTGCGGCAGTGGCTCGGGCTGCGGCGCGGGTTCGGGCGGTGCAGCGAGCTCGGGCTCGGGCGCCTTGGCGATCGTGGCGGCGGGCTCGCTCGCGGGCTCGTGCGCGGCCGCGGGGTCGTCCCGATTGGCCAACGCGAACCCGACCCCCGCGACGCTTCCGACCAGCAGCAGCGAGGCCGCGGCGATCCACCAGCGCCGCGCGGGCTTGTCCGGCTTGGCGGGCCGAGCGGGCGCAGGCCGGTGCTCGATCGACGAGATCAGCTCGAGCGAGGCGTCGGTCGCCTCGACGCTCGATTGCAGGGTCTCGGCGGCCGCACGGGGATCGACGCGGCGCAGGTCGCTGTCGGACGAAGGCTCGCGGGCATAGCCACGCAGGCCCGAGTCCTGGTTGGGATCGCGGGCCGCCGCCGACACGACGCTGTCGTCGGGTCCGAGGTAGCCGGCGGGCGTGCTCGCGGTCGCTGCCGGCGGGACGAAGCGGCGCACGAGCGCCTCGAGCTCGAGCGCGGCGTTGCGGTAGCCGGGCCAGCGGGCGAGCAGCGCGAGCGCGTCCTTGGCCGACTGGATGCGTCGCTCCTCTTCGGCCTCGAGCAGACCGCGACGCAGGTGGTCGAGCTCGTAGGGCACCGGCTCGTCCGTCACCAAGGCCGGGACCTCGCCCTGGATGACCATGCCGATCAGACGCGCCTGGTCGATGTCGGCCCGGAAGCGACGGCCGTCGATCAGCTCGTGGAGGATGCCACCGACCGCGAAGAGATCGATCGTCGGGCGCCGCGTCTCCTTGCGCAGCTGCTCGGGCGGCATGTACTGGAGCTTGCCTTTGACGAAGGTGCCCTGGGTCTCCTCGCTGGCGAAGCGAGCGATGCCGAAGTCCATCAGCTTGACCTCGCCCGCGGCCGTGACCATCACGTTCTGGGGCGAGACGTCGCGGTGGACGATGATCGAGCCAGCGTCGAGCGAGACGCCGTGGGCGTAGCCGAGCGCGCGCAGCAGCTCGCCGATCACGTAGGCGCTGACCTCGAGCGGGATCTTCAGGCCTTGCTTGCCGAGCGCCCGCTCGAGCTGCGAGAGCGTCATGCCCTCGATCAGCTCCATGACCATGTAGCAGTCGGGCGTGTCGTCGATCGCGTCGAACACATGGACGATGTTCGAGTGGTTGAGCAGCATCGAGAGCCGGGCCTCGGCCAGGAACATGTCTCGGTACTGCTGCTGCTCGGCCAGATGCGGGGCGAGCAGCTTGATCGCCACGAACTTGTCGATCCCGGCCGTCGAGCGCTTCGCGGACCAGACTTCGGCCATACCGCCGCGTCCGATCTTGCGTAGGAGCTGGTAGGGACCGAGTCGCCTCATTCGGACCTGCGATGGTGCACGCAGTGGCGTCGCGAATTCAACCCGAGCCCACGACTACTCTCGAGTCGACCCCGCTCGTGGGTGGGCTTCGGGCGAGCCCCGCACACGTGTGGGCTGCTGAACCTGCCATCGAACCCGCAAGTCGGTCTCGAAGCCGTCGCGAAGAGGTGAACACTCGACTCGATCGGTCCCGCGATTTCAGCCGCGGGCGGCTGACTCGGATTTCAGCCGCGGGCGGCTGACTCGGATTCTCTCGCCAGTCGGACCGCGTCGACGCTATGCTCGCACGCCCCGATGTTCGCGCTCACTCCCATCGCGCTGGGCTGGTTGCTCGTCGGCGAACCCGAGGCCCAGCTCGATGCATCCGCGGACTATCGGGCCGCGGTCTCGGAGCTCGAGGCGCTCAACCTCGCCGTCAACCGCAGCCCCGACGAGCACCCGGCCCTGGCCCGCGCGATCGAGCGGGTGACCGAGTTCGCCGACGAGCTCGCCCACGACGAGCAAGCCCGCGAGCTGCGAACCCTCGCGTTGCTCAACCTCGCGCGCGCGCGCCTTCGAGCCGACGACGAGGAGGGCGCCGGTCAAGCCATCGACGAAGCCATCCGCGCCGCGGGTGACGCCGAGGTCCCGGCCCGCAGCTTTGGTCCCACGCTCGCCGACTTCTACGCCAAGCGACTCGGCGCGCTCGAGGAGTGGGGCCAGGGCGCGATCCAAGTCGAGTGCAGCGTCGCCTGCCGCGTGTTGATCGACGAGCGCGAGGTCGAAGCCAGCGCGAGCGAGGTCGAAGCCGGCGCGAGCGAGCACTTCAACACGAGCGAGCTCTACTTCAACACGAGCGAACTCTACTTCGGCACCTACCGGGTCTGGATCGCCAGCGAAGACGAGCGCGTCGAGGGCCTCGCGATCGCGCGCCACGAGGTCATCATCGACATCGACGGCGAGGTCGAGACGATCACCTACGCGCCCGCGCTGATCCCCGAACCCGAGCCCGAGCCGATCCCCGAGCCGCCGCCCGTGGTCGCGCCCAAGCGCCTGCTCCCGCGCTGGGCCGAGCTCGCGACGCTGGTCGCCGGCGCCGGGTTGATCATCACGGGTGGCGCCTTGCTCAGCCAAGACGGCAAGTGCATCGGCGGCGGCGGGCTCGACCCGATGACCGACGCCCAACGCTGCCCGCAGCTGTGGGAGAGCACGGCCGGCGGCGCCGCCTCGCTCGCGCTCGGGGCCGCGTTGGCGGTCACGGGCGGCGTGATGCTGGCCGTCGACGAAGTCCGCGTGAACGGCAACAAAGGCACCCGCGCCGTGTTGACCTGGACGCTTCGGTTTTAGGCCTCGTCGTCGATTTTTCGACCGCCGGGCGCTGCTCTTGGCCGCGGTGGCGTGGTTCGACCGCTGGTCCCGCGGCCGCAGCCTCCAACGCGCCCAGGCGAGTGGACGAGGTCCGCTGCTTCGAGGCGTCCAACGAACCCGCTCTCCATCCCCGCAATGGGCGAAGCCCGAGCAGGGACCAAGCAATCTGCATCGCGCAGGGCCGGGAGGAGGGGGTTCCTCGAGCGAAGCTCGAGGGGGAGGACGCCTGGCGTCCTCCCTATGGCTAATAAAACGAGATGCGCATGCCGATCATCCCACTATGCCGCCGCGGATCCGGCACGAGCTCGGGCGCACCGGTCACAGAGCG
>JAMHUH010000345.1:0-10153 GCA_035904925.1 Nannocystaceae bacterium | reverse complement strand
CGATCTCGGCGATCCGCCCGTGATCTGGCGCTGTCGAGACAACCCGAGCTGTCGGCTCCTGCTCGGTGATCTCGGGCTCGACGCGAGCGGGCCCCCGAGTCGCTACGCGGGGCCCTTGGTCGAGCGGCTCGAGCGAGGCGGCCCCGAGATCGCGTGGACCTTTCAGACCTTGCCCGTCACCTGGGGCGTGTTCGAGCAGGTCCCGACCGAGCACGACGTGATCATCAACATCGGGCTCGGCATCTACGATCGCTTCGACGCGCTCCAGCTCGAGCGCGGCGCCTACAACCTGCAACGAGGCGAGGACGCGCTCCGGGTCGCGCGCGAGGGCGCGATCGATCCTCGCCGCGGCGAGATCCTCGATCCGCCGCAGGGCAGCCCGATCGCGGCTCGGATCACGTCGCTGGTCGGCACGCGGATCGGCGGGTTCGAGATCCTCGGCGCCGCGGCGCGACCCGACAACAGCTACCTGTGCAACCAGACCCATTGGTACGCGCTCGCGGCCTTGCATGCGCGCGGCGAGGGCCCGCGCGAGGTCTACTTCCTGCACATCCCCTACGCCGAGCAGGACGACTACGAGGCGCTCGCCGACGCGGTCGCGGGTGTCGTGCTCGGGCTGGTCGAGCGCTGAGAGCCCGAGCCGGCGTCAGGGGATCGGCTCGCAAGGGATCATTCGACGGCCGCGCTCTTCGGCGAACATCCGCAGCGCGAAGCGGCCCGCGTCGCTGTCACGCAGGCGTCGGACGATCGCCGCGAAGGCCGGAGGCACGCGCTCGAGCGGCGGCAGCCAGGCGCCATAGCCCTCGCTCGGCTGGATCAGCAAGACCAGCGCCGACATCGACGCGAACCCGAGGTCGGCGGCGCTGAAGCGATCCCCCAAGAGGTAGGGCCGCCCGTCGGCGAGCCGCTCGTCGATGGCCGCGAAGGTCTCCTCGATCCGGACCAGCGAGCGAGCCGCGTGCTCTTCGTTCACCCGCAGCTTGGCGCGGATCGTGCGACGGATCAGCGGCAGCAGGGCGACGAAGAGCCGGGCTTGGCCGGGCGAGACGTTGCGCTCGGCCAGCTCGCGCATGCCCTCGCGCTCGTCGAGGATGTAGTGGTAGGCGAGCCGCCGCGCGTCGGCGCCGAGCCGCTCCGAGAACTGGTGATCGAGCTCGGCCGCGCGCGGGCTCCAGTGGAGCGAGCTGCGATCGTCGCCAAAGCGGCGCGAGACCCAAGCCACGATCGCCTCGGAGTCCGCGAGGATCTGCCCGTCGGCGATCAACACGGGCGTCGAGAGCCGGGTCGACACGCGATCGCTCTGGCCCTTGCGATTGGGCAGCAACACCGCCGCGACCGGGCCCGCGTGCAGCATCGGCATGTAGGGCGCTTCGACGTAGGGGAGCTCGAAGCGATCGAGCGCCCAACGGGCGCGCTCGTTGAAGTGCGAGGGCCGGATCGTCAGCAGGCGCCAGTGCATCCGCGAAGGCTGGCTCAGTTCGCGTAGCCGGCCAAGCCGTTGCTGCCGCACTCGCCCTCGATCAGGGCGCCGATCAAGAGCTTGCGGTTCGGGTCTTGGAGGGTCAGGTCGTCCGTCGCGGACGCCAGCCGCTTGCCGCCCTCGGGGAGGCCCAGGTAGACCTCGTTGTCGACGAAGGTGAAGAGCAGGTTGCTCTTGAGCACGCGACGGATGTTGCCGTTGGTCAGCTTGGCGGGCTCGATCTTGCCGCTCAAGATGTAGTTGTCGTAGACGGTGTAGAGCACCTCGCTGCTGTCCGCCGCGCTGACCTGGATGAGCTTCTTGTCGAGGTAGGGGGCCTTGAGCGTGCAGGTGTGGACGCCCATCGCGTCGAAGATCTGGCCGTCGTCGCTGATGGTCAGCATCAGCGGCGCGCCTTCGTTCGCGTCGCCCTCGAACACGCCAACCTCTTTGATGTCCCAGATCACCGTTCCGTCGCCGTCTCCGCTCTCGTTGAAGAGCTGGAGGCCGATGTCGAGCTGTTCGATCTGGTTGAGCGGAATCGCGCGGAACTCGCTGTCGGACTCCTCGGCGTCGCACGCAACGGTGAAGGTGAGCGCGAGGAGGGGGAGGGCGAGAAGAGCGCGGTGCATCGTATTCATCCGGTTCGGTCTCGAGAGCCAAGATAATGCAGCCCACACTTTCGATCCAGACTGATCCAAAGAAAATATCTCGTGTTCTGGCGCACCGAACGACCCAATAAACGATGTTTGATGTATGTATACTGCAAAGTTCTACCCATGCCGGAACCTGCACCGAGTGATCGGAAGATCATGGGCGCGATATCGAAAACAGCGAGCGATGACCAGCAATATACGCTTCCTTCGTTTTGACACTTGACGAGTTTGAGACAGGTACCGTGGGCTTGGAAGAGTACACTGCGAGGGGCTCCGAATGGGCGGAAACGAGACGGTGGTCGATTCGGACGCGATGGCGGACGGCGAGGCTCGCAAGCTTTCGACCGTCGGTCGTTACGTGATCCTGGAGTCGATCGGCATGGGCGGGATGGGCGTCGTGTGCTCGGCCTACGATCCCAAGCTCGATCGTCGCATCGCGCTCAAGTTGCTGCGCTCGAACGCGAGCGGACAAGCGACCGAGACCGGTCGCAACCGGCTCTTTCGCGAGGCCCAGGCGCTGGCCAAGCTGACCCACCCCAACGTGGTCACGGTCCACGATGTCGGCGACTTCGAAGGTCAGGTCTACATCGCGATGGAGTTCGTCGAGGGCACGACCTTGCGCGAGTGGCTGCGCGAGCGGCCCCGCGATTGGCGAGAGGTGCTCGACAAGTTCGTCGCCGCGGGACGTGGGCTCGCGGCCGCGCACGCGGCCGGCATCATCCACCGCGACTTCAAGCCGGCCAACGTGTTGATCAGTCGGACCGGCGACGTCCGGGTCGCCGACTTCGGCGTGGCCAAGGAGCGCGATCGCTCGTCGCGAGGTGATCGCGACATCGCCAGCCTTCGCCGCGACAACGAGAACCTGCGCCGCGACACCGAGAGCGGCGACGGGATGGAGACCTCGGGTGAAGAGGCGCTGATCGAAGAGATGCTGTCGAGCGCCGACAAGCAGCTGACCATCGCCGGGCGCATGGTCGGGACCCCGGCGTACATGGCCCCCGAGCAGCTGATGGGGCTCAAGGTCGGCCCCTTCACCGATCAGTACTCGTACTGCGTCTGCCTCTACGAGGCGCTCTACGGCAAGCTGCCCTTCGAAGGCAGCGATCGGGTCGAGCGGCTGCGGCGGATGACCGAGGGCCGCTTGCCCGCGCAACCCAAGGACGAGCGCTCGCGCTCGGTGCCCGCGTGGCTGCACAAGGTGCTCGCGCAGGGCCTGCGTCCGCACGCGACCGAGCGCTGGCCCTCGATGGACCTCTTGCTCGCCGCGCTTCAGCGCGACCCCGCCCGGCGATTTCGTCGAGGAGCCCTGGTCGCGCTAGCCTTGCTGGGCGTCACCGTCGGCACGCTCGGGGTGCTCTATGCCCGCGATCCCGCGGTCGACGTCTGCCAGATCGGCGACGAGATGCTCGAGCACTGGAACGAGGCGCGCGCGGCCGAGATTCGGGCCGCGTTCGCGGCGACCAAGGTGCCTTACGCCGACGACTCGGCGACCGGTGCGATCACGCGGCTCGACGAGTGGGCGGCGAGCTGGCAAGCGGAGCGGGTCGAGGTCTGCCAAGCGACCTGGGTTCGTGGCGAGCAGTCGGCCGAGCTGCTCGACCTGCGCATGCTCTGCTTCGACCGGCGCATGCAGGACTTCGACGCGCTGCTCGACGTGTTCGCGCAGGCCGACGCGAGCGTGGTCGAGCGCTCGATCACCGCAGCTCACGGTCTCGCGGATCCGAGCGAGTGCGCGAGCGTCCGTGATCGCGGTGAGGCCAGCGCGCGGACGATGGACCCCGAGACCCGCAAGCAGATCGACGCGCTGAGCGTCGAGCTGAGCCGAGCGGTCGCGCTCAAGTCGGCGGCCGGCGAGTACGAGCGCAGCTTGCCCTTGCTGCGCGGCGTGGTCGGTGCGGCCCGCGAGCTGCACGACGACTCGATGCTGGCCCAAGCGCTCTACGAGCTGGCCGAGTCGCAGGCCCAGACCCACGATGGCGAGGGCGCCGAGGCCAGCTTGCGCGAGGCGGTCGTGCTCGCGGCGCGGCTCGACGACTCCGAGCAAGAGGCCAAGATCTGGTCGCGGCTGATGTTCAACGTCGGCTACGCCCAGCATCGCCAGGCCGAGGCCAACGCGTGGGCGCTGGCAGCCGACGCCGCGATCGTCCGCGCGGGCGAGCTGCCCGAGCTGCGCGCGCGGCTCGAGGGCAGCCTCGGCGCGCTGCGCTTCGACGAAGGCGAGAGCCAAGCCGCGGTCGATCACTACGGGCGCAGCTTCGAACTCGCCCGAAGCTCGCTCGGCGAGAACCATCCCTACACGGTCCGCGCGCTGGGCAACTACGGGATCGCGCTCGCACGAGCCGAGCGCCACGAGGAGTCGGAGCGGGTGCTCCGCGACGCGCTGAGTCGAGCGATCGCGCTCTACGGCGACCGCCACCCCGAGGTCGGTTCGGCCTACTTGAACCTCGGCAACGTCTTGCAGCAAGCCAAGGGCTACGGCGAGGCCGAGAAGGCGATCCGGGCGGCGCTGGTGTTCGCCGAAGCCGATCGCGGGCCCAATTCGGGGCAGGTCGGCAAGCTGCTCAACACGCTCGCGGTGGTCGAGCGCGCCGAAGGGCGGCTCGACGACGCGCTCGGCAACCTCGAGCGCGCGGTCGCGATCCTGGCCGAGACCGACGACAACTCGGTCTCGCTCGCGGTCAGCTACACCAACATGGGTCGCGTGCTCGGTGAGCTCGGCCGCTTCGAAGACGCGTTGGAGGCCCTCGAGGGCGCCGGGGCCATCTACGCGGTCCTCTATCCGCAGCTGCATCCGCGCCACTTCACGCTGGCCCGCTTTCGCTGCGATCTCTTCGTCGGCCAGGCCGCTTGGGTCGAGGCCCAGGAGACCTGCGAGGCCGCGATCGCGATGCACGAGGCGCTCGGCGATCTGGCCGAGACCCATACGCTCGATGGCTTGCTCGAACAGCTCGCGCTCGTCGAAGACGCGCGCGGGCGACCGATGGCGGCCGAGCAAGCCCGCAAGCGCGCGGTCGAGGTGCGCGAGGCGGAGGCGAAGGGCAAGCCCGCCCCGAGCGAGCCCAAACCGTAGAGCCGCCCGCGTGGACCAGCATCCGGCCGACTTCGATCCCTTCTCGCCCGCGACGATCGAGGATCCCTACCCCTTCTATCGGGCCTTGCGGACGCACGCGCCTGTCTATCGTCCGCCCGGCGCGGACTGGTACTACGTCTCGCGCCATCACGACATCCAGACGGTCTCGCGCGACACCGAGACCTACTCGTCCAACATCGTCACCTTGCTGATGGCGCGCGGGACCGGCGAGCTGATCGAGGCGCCCAAGCTGCCCTTCATGCCCGTCGACGTGCTGGCGATCGCCGACCCGCCCAACCATGGTCGCCACCGCAAGCGCGCGACCACGGGGCTCGGCCGGGCTTTCCCGCACGAGCTCGAGCCCGAGCTGCAAGGGCTCGCCGACGAGCTGATCGCGGCGATGCTCGAGCGCGGCGGTGGTGACTGGATGCAGGACTTCGCGTTTCGAGTGCCGATCCATGTCGCGCTGCGTCTGCTCGCGCTCGACCCGGCCGCGCAGGGCAAGATCAAGGCCTGGAGCGACGACGCGATCGATCTGCTCTCGGGCATGACCACGCGCTGGGGCATGGCTCGCGACATGGTCGCGGCCTGGCGGCTGTGGCGATGGTGCGTGCGTCGCTTCCGGGCTGCTCGCGCGCGGCCGCCCGCGGGCCTGATGGGCAGCTTGGTCGAGGCCGTCGAGGCCGGCTCGCTCAGCGCGACCGAGGCGGCGAGCATCGTCTTGCAGATCGTGATCGCGGGCAGCGACTCGTCGGCGAGCTTGATGGGCAGCGCCGTTCGGCTCTTGGCCGAGGCGCCCGATCTGCAAGCCCAGCTGCGCGCGGAGCCCTCGCTGATCCCGGCCTTCATCGAGGAGACCATCCGGCTCGAGGCGCCTTTTCAGGGCCACTTTCGCCAGACCACCCGCGCGTGCGAGCTCGCCGGCGTGCCGCTCGAGCCAGGCACGCGGCTCTTCTTGAGCTGGGCGTCCGGCAACCGTGACGAGCGACAGTTCGAGGCGGCCGAGCAGATCGATCTCGCGCGCAAGCAGCCGCGCTCGCACCTGAGCTTTGGCCACGGGATTCATCTTTGCATCGGCGCCGCGCTCGGCCGGCTCGAGGCGCGCGTGGCCCTGACGAGCTTGCTCGCGCAGACCAAGTCGATCGTCTCGCTCGACCCAGCGCCCCGGCACCGGCCGAGCATCTTCGTGCGCACGCTCGAGCGGCTGCCGCTTCGACTCGAGCCCCGCGAGCGCGGCTGAAGGGCCCGTGCACCCAGCCGAACGCGCAATGGCTCGGACGCCGAGTCCCCGACGTAGAATCGAGCATGCCCAGCGCTTCGCAGCAGGGTCGACTCGGGCCCTCGGTCCTCGGGCCTTCACCCCGTTCGCGCCAGACCCTTCCTTCGCCCCACTCGCTCAACCGGGCCTGGCACGCGCTCGGCACCGGCGCTCCTGCCCCGCTGCAGGTTGGCGCAACCTCGCATCCACGCGAAGCGGGGGCCGATGCCGTCGCAAGCGGACTGACGGGCTGCGAGCCACCGAGCCGCTCGCGCTCCGAGCCCAGCCACGAGGTCGATGCAGGTCTGATCGCGAATGCAACCCGGGGCGGTGGCGCTGCGCTCGATGCTGCGACCCGCACACACTTCGAAGCCCGGCTCGGCTTCGATCTCGGGCAGATTCGGGTCCACTCCGATGCGAGCGCGCAGGCATCGGCGCAGGCGCTCGGAGCACGCGCCTTCGCCCATGGTCGCGATCTCGTGTTTGCGGCGGGCGAGCACGCGCCGGCCAGCTCGTCCGGCCGACGCTTGCTCGCCCACGAGCTCGGCCACGCGTTGCAGCTCGAGCCGGGTGTGATCGCCCGCGAGCCGAACGGATCCGGGACCCTTCCGCCCTTGCCTGGTTCACTCGCCGATCCAGCCGGCTTGCCGATGGCGACCACCTACACCGAGTGGTGGCTGCAAGGCTTTGCGACCGACTCCGACGCGCTGACCGCCGAGCACGACAAGCAGGTCGCCGAGGTCGTCGCCGAGCTCGACGCGAAGGGGCTGGGCTTTCAGGGCTGGGTCTCGATCCGCGGGCAAGCCGACTCGCGTGGCTCCGACGCCCACAACCTCGGGCTCGGCAAGCGGCGTGCAGACAAAGTTCGGGCGAGCCTCGCTGCCAAGGTCCGCGACAAGGGCCAGGTCGCGCAGATGAACGTGAGCTCGGCCGGCGAGTCGGAGAACACCAGGCCGGGCGACGTCGCCGAGTATCGCCAGGTCATCGTCACCGTCTATCGGCGCTCGCCAACCTTCACGAGCCCGCTTCCGAGCAAGCCGCCGGCCGCGAATCAACCCAAGTTCGAGCTGCCCAAGTTCCCGCCGCTGCTACCGAACTCGGACACGCCGCGACCGGGCCCGTGGCGAAAGCCATCGGATCTTCCGCCCTGGTTCTGGACGCTTCCGGCGGTCGAGAAGCCGGCCTCGCCCGAGCTGTTGAAGGAGCTCGGAAAGTGGCTGGCCGACAAGTTGGGCGCGGCCGACATCGCCAAGATCGCCAGCAAGATCGCGGCCAAGCTGGGCATGGACGAGGCCAAGGTCCGCAAAGACCTGCAAGAGGCGCTGGAGAAGGGTGGCGAAGCGGGGCTCAAGGCCGCGCTTTCGGCGATGATCGAGGCTGTCGCCGGAGCTCCGGGCTCGCCACCTGGCAATCCCTACGGACCCGTGATGCCGCCCGAGCTCGCACCGCCGACGATCTTCAAGCTGCCAGCGATCCCGTTTTGACGCTCAGATCTCGAAGGGCTGGGTCACTCGAACGCTGCCGCCCAAGCTCGGCGCGGGGAAGCTCCAGCGCTCGACCGCGGTGACGATGCACGCGACCAGGGCCGCGTCGGCGACCCCGCCGGCTTCGGCGCGCTCGACCTCGCCTTGGCGATCGATCGTGATGACGACCGTCACGGCTTGGCCGGCGAGCGCGGGCGAGCGCATCAACGCGGCTTGGGTGCAGGCCGTGATCGCGGATTGGTTGCGTTGGATGACCTTGCGGATCCGGGCTTCGTCGGGCGCGGCGATCGGCCCCGAGGGCGGGATTTTGATCCGTGGCAAGGACGGGGTCTCGCTCGCCTCGCCGGTCTCGCTCGCGTTCGCGTCGAGCTCGGCTTCGGGCTCGCTCGGATCGCTCGAGCTCGAGTCGCTCTCGGCTCGCTCGCTCGGCTCGCTCGGCGGGTCGATCTTGGTTTCGACGACCTTGGTTTCGACGACCTGGGTTTCGACGCCGCGCTCGGGGTGGCGGCAGCCGAGCGCCGCGACCCCGAACACCAGCCATGTCAGCTTCGCTCGCATGCTCGGGGCATCGACCTAACCGATGATCATGTCTTCGCGGCGAAGCTCGCGACCGTCGCGGAAGCGGCAAGGATCCCAGCGCTCGAGCATCGGGTGGGCTTCGTCGTGGACGAGGTTGCGCGCGAGCAGGCGACCGACGACCGGGGCCATCATGAAGCCGTGACCGGTGAACCCACACACCTGGATCAGATCGGGGTGGCCGGGGCTCGGGCCGACGATCGCGTCGCCGTCGGGCGAGATGTCGTAGGGCCCGGCCCACTGGCGCAGCGGCTTGAGGAAGCGGGCCAGCGGGAGCACGCGGATCAGCGCGCGCGCGACGTTGGACAAGAATCGAAGGCTCGATCCGAGCTCGACCTCGAGGCTGGGCTCGCGCCCGGGTGGGTCGGGCATCGTGATGCCGGTGACGATCTCGCCGCGGGTGCTCTGCGAGAAGTAGAGGCCGGTCTCGAGGTCGACGACCAGGGGATCCAAGAAGGGCTTGAGCGGCTCGCTCGAGAGGATCTCGTGCCGATGCGGATGGTTGGGCAGGTCGATGCCGAGCGAGCGGTTGAGCTCGGTGCTCCAGGCCCCGGTCGCGTTGATGACCTTGCGCGCCCAGACTCGCTCGCCGCTCGAGAGGCTGACGAAGAAGCCGCCGCGCTCGCTCGGCTCGAGCCGAGTCACGCCGGTGTGGGTCCGGATCACGACGCCCGCCGCGATCGCTCGACCGGCGTAGCCCCACACGAAGGGCCAGGGAAACACGACCCCGTCCTCGGGGTTGTAGGCGGCGACGCGGACCTCCGAGACGTCGAGCTGCGGGACCAGCTCGAGCGCCTCGCGTGCGGCCAAGAGCCGGGTCGGCACGCCGACCTGCTCGTGGACCGCGACGTTGCGATGCAGCCGGCGCTCACCCGACTCGGTCCGGGCCAAGAAGAGGTAGCCGCCCTGGCGAAACCACAGGTTGATGTCGAGGTCTTGGGCGAGCCCGCGGCAGATGTCGATGCTCTCGCGCATCAACGCGACGTTGCCGGCGTCGCCCCACTGCATCCGGACGCCGCCGCCGTTGCGACCCGAGGCGCCGCTGACCAGGTAGCTGCGCTCGACCACCGCGACCTTGCCCAGCGGCGCGCCGCCGCGCTTGGCTCGAGCCTTGGCCTCGAGCGCGAGGTTGTAGGCGATCGCCAAGCCCATCACGCCGCCGCCGATGATCAGCAGGTCGAGCTCGGCCGGCAGCTCGACGCTAGCGCTGCCCAGATCGCTGGTTTCGCTGGTCATCGAGCAGGCTCGCGGAAGGGATCGGGGACGCTGGCGAGCGCACCGAAGCTGACCGGCTCGCAGGGCGCTCGGGCGGTGAAGGGCTGCACGGACTCGGCCGTGATCAAGCCGCGCCGGATCAGCTCGCGGGCGACCGCGCCGAGGCACTCCTTGCCTTGGCAGGGCCCGGTGCCGAAGCCGGTGTAGCGCTTGAGCTCTTCGATGGTCGTCAGCCCGCGGGCGATCCCGTGATCGAGCTCGGACAGGGTGACGTCCTCGCAGCGGCAGATGAAGGTGCGATCCGCCATGGTCAAAGGCCAGTCTCGTCGGGCAGGGGCTCGTTGGCGAAGGCGTCGCCGACGACGGGCCGCTCGGTCAAGCGCGGCGCCGAGGGTTCGCGGGTGGTGACGACGCGGACGTGCTCGAGCGCGGCCG
>JAMHUH010000344.1:0-9177 GCA_035904925.1 Nannocystaceae bacterium | reverse complement strand
GGCTGCGGGGTCGACCTGCGATCGATCCGCAGCGGCCTCTCGATGCCCGAGGCCTGCTTCGCGCTCGCGCTCGACGGCCAGCGCAAAGGCCTGCGTCGGCGCGCGGTCGCCAAGCAGCTCGAGCCGACCCAGCGGGCCGCGCTCGAGCAGAGCTGGAAGGTCGACGTCGAGCTGCCTTCCGGGCTCGCGATCACGGGTGGGGCGGCGCCCCGAGCCCTCCGCGGCTGAGTGCATGATAGGTTGAGCCGATGGTCCAGCCTGCGCCGACTCGCATGACCTACGCCCAGTACCTCGAGGCCGAGGCTGCCGGCGAGGTCAAGCACGAGTGGCTGCGTGGGGAGGTCTTCGCGATGGCCGGCGGCACGCCGACCCACGCTCGGCTCGCGGCGGCGATCATCGTCGCGCTGAGTCGAGCGCTCGCCGATCGGCCCTGTGAGGTCTTCACTTCGGACCTGCGCGTGCGCGTCGAAGCGACCGATCTTTGCACCTACCCGGACGTCACGGTCGTCTGTGGCGAGCTCCAAGCCTCCGCACTCGACAGCAACGCGGTCACCAACCCGACCTTGATCGTCGAGGTCCTGTCCGCGTCGACCGAGGGCTACGACCGCGGCGAAAAATTCGCCCACTATCGCCGCTTGCCGAGCCTGCGCGAGTACGTCTTGGTCTCGTCGAGCGAGCCCCGGCTCGAGGCCTACTCGCGCAACGACGCGGGCGAGTGGGTGCTGCACGAGGCCGGGCCGGGCGAGTCGCTGCGCTTGCGCTCGATCGAGGGCGCGCAGCTCGAGACGGACCTCGTCTATCGGAATCGGCTCACGCCGTAGCGACCTACTGCTCGAGCTCGTCGATCCGCTCGTTCGCGTTCTTGTTGCCGTCGCCGATCCGGACCCGGATCCCCTCTTCTTGCAAGAACTTGCGGATCGTCAGCTCGTCGATCCCGGCGGCCCGCTCGGCGAGGCGCGAGAGGTTGCTGATCAGCGGGCCGGCGTCCTCGCCGATGCCCTCGAGATCGTCGCTGATCTTGCGCAGGTTGGCGGTCGCGACCGCGACGTCGTCGACGACCTTGCCGAGCTTGTCGACGCGCTCGGGGGTCAGCTCGTGGGTGACCTCTTCGACCTTGGCGAGCGCGTTGTCGGCCCGGGTGAGGGTGCGGTCGGCCTTGTCGAGGAGGCCGGGGAGGCGGTTGGCGGTGGTCGTGGCGATCCGGTCGACGTTGCCGATGATGCGGGGGATCCGAGGATCGCCGAGCAGCAGGTTGGCGTTGTCGATCAGCAGCTTGACGCCGTCCTTGTTCTGCTCGGCGATGTCCTTGACGGCGGTGACGGTCGCCTGGGCGTCGTCGAGAGTCTTGGCCAGCTCCTCGCGGGTGACGATCGGCGGGCCGCCGTCCTCGCCCGCGGCCTTGGCCAGCAGACCGTCGACGCGGGCGACCAGGGGCGAGAGCACGGTGACGATCGACTGGTCGCCGCCGAGGATCGGCTCGAGCGCGTTGAGGACCTGGTCGATCTCGAAGGTCGTGCGGATGTTGACGATCTCGGCCCCGTCGGCGAGCAGCGGGCTCTCGGCCCGACCCGGCTCGATCTGCAGGTACTTCTCGCCGAGCAGGCTCTTGGCCCGGACCAGCGCGACCGCGTCTTGGTGGATCTCGACGTCGTCGTCGACCCGCAGGATCAGCCGCGCGCCCTTGCCGTCGGGCTCGACCGCGATCTCGGCGATCTCGCCGACCTTGACCCCGGCGATCTTGACCGCGTTGTCCTGAACCAGACCGGCGGCTTGATCGAGGTGGACCTCGTAGTGCTTGCCGGGCTTGCGACCGAGCGCGCCGATGCTCTGGGCCAACCAGAGCAGCAGCCCGAGCGAGACGAGGACGAAGGCGCCGAGGAAGATGTACTTGCGGTTCATGAGACGGCTCGACGAGACGATCGGTCAGACGACATCGGTCAGACGACCTTGATCGGCCCTTGGGTCGCGCGGGTGAAGAACTGTTCGAGCGCCGGGTGGTTGTCGGCGAACACCTGCTCGGCCTTGCCGTAGGTGACCAGGCGACCGTTGGCGAGCATGCCGATCGTGTCGGCGACCTTGCGGGCCTCGGCGGTGTCGTGGCTGATGATGATGAAGGTCATGCCGAGCGTGCGGTGCAGCTCGAGGATCAGCTCGTCGAGCGTGGCCGACATGACCGGGTCGAGGCCCGACGAAGGCTCGTCGCAGAGCACGATGTCGGGGTCGATCGCGATCGCTCGGGCGAAGGCGACGCGCTTGCGCATGCCGCCCGAGAGCTCGCTCGGGAACTTGCGCTCGGAGTGGGCGACGCCGACCCGACCGAGCCGATCGGAGACCTTCTCGCGGATCTCGGCCTCGCTCATGCTGGTGTGGAGGCGCATCGGGAACGCGACGTTGTCGAACACCGTCATGTCGTCGAAGAGCGCGCCGTCTTGAAAGAGCATGCCGAAGCGGCGGCGGATCGCGAAGAGCCGCTCGCGGTCGCGGGCCCGGCCATCGTCGAGCGCGGCCACGTCCTCGCCGAAGACCAAGACTCGACCTTGATCGGGCTTGAGCAGGCCGACCAGGCAGCGGAGCAAGACCGACTTGCCGGTGCCCGAGGGCCCGAGCATGACCATGATCGAGCCGCGATCGACGGTCAGGCTGACGCCGTCGAGCACCTTGTTGGTGCCGAAGGACTTGCTCACGTTGTCGAGCACGACCGCCGGCACATTCGGCGCCTGCTGTTGGAGCTGCGTCTTCATCCGTAGATCAGCCACGAGAGCAAGAGGTTGACGACGATGCACATGACCGCGCCGTGGACGATCGCGAGGTTGGTCGCGATGCCGACGCCCTCGGCCCCGTCGCGCTTGGCGACCGTGTAGCCGTGAAAGCAGGAGATCACGGCGATCAGCCAGCCCATGATCAGGCCCTTGAACATGCCGGTCAGCAGATCTTCGAGCCGGACCTGCTCTTGGACCTGGGTGATGAAGCTGCCGCCGTCGAGGCCGAGCTGCCAGACCGCGCCGGCATAGGACGCGCCGAGCCCGATCACGTCGGCGTAGCCACACAGCAAGGGCAGCGAGATGGTCACGGCCCACAGCCGCGGCGCGACCAGGTAGCGCATCGGGTCGACGGCCATGACCTCGAGCGCCTCGATCTGCTCGGAGATCTTCATGTTGGCCAGGCTCGCGGCCAAGTTGGCCCCGATCCGCGCGCCGCAGACGACCGCGGCCATGACCGGGTAGAGCTCGCGGACGCCCCCGATCCCGGCGAACATGCCGAGCAGATCTTGGCCGCCGAAGCGCTCGAACGAGCCGTAGCTCTGCACGCTGAGGTTGAGCCCGGCGAAGATCGTCAGCATCGTCAGGAGGCCGAGCGAGCCCCAGCCGGCGTCGACGGTCTGGCTGACCAGGATCTCGCGCGGCGGGATCGTGGTGAACTGCACGCGCAGGGCCAGCAGCGTGAAGCGAGCGAACTCGATCAGCTTGCGGATCGTGTTCATGGCTCAGAACCCCGCGCCCAGCAGCACCATGCTGACGGCGTAGTCGACCAAGAGGATGAGCACGATCGTGCTGACCACGGTGTCGTTGGCGGCCTTGCCGACGTCGGCGGCGCCGCGGCCGACGTTGAGGCCCAAGAAGCCGGCGATCAGCCCGACGCCGAGCCCGAACACCGCACACTTGCCCAAGCCGATCCACAGATCGGCCGGGGTGATCTGCGCGGTCAGGTTCTCCATGAACGCGCCGTGGTCGACCCCGCCGAGCGGGACCGCGAACACCCAGCCCGAGAACACCCCGAGCAGGTTGGTCAAGATGCTCAGCAGCGGGGCCACGAACACGCAGGCGAGCACGCCGGGCACGACCACGTAGCGGACCGGATCGACCGACATGACCGCGAGCGCGTCGATCTGGCCGCGGACCTTCATGGTGCCGATCCGCGCGGCGATCGACGAGCCCGCCTGGGCCGCGACCATGACCGAGGCCAGCGCCGGGCTGTACTCGCGGAAGATCGCCGTGCCCAGGAAGCTCGAGAGCATCCGCTCGGCCCCGAAGAGCCTGAAGATCGCGATGCCCTGGAGCGAGATCACGGCGCCGACTGGCGCGACCGCGAGGCTGACCGGGATGATGCAGCGCAGGACCAGCACGTTGATCAGGCGCAGGGTCTCGGCCCAATAATGCGGAGGCGTGACGGCAGCCCGGGCCACCCCGCCGATGAAGACGAACAGGGCTCCGACGGTCTCGAGAAAGCGCAGCAGTCGGGTCATCGGATCGGCGGGCGCGGGACCGAACCCTAACAGCTTTGCCCGCTCGAGGGTCGGGCAATGCGGTCGGGTCGAAGCGGTCCAAACCTTGACTCCACCGCCGAGCACGGACACAACCACGAGGTGTCCCCGGCTCGGACCACGCTCGTGCTGTCCGCGCTCTTGCTCGGCTGCGGCGCGATGACCTGCGGAAAGCCGCCCGAAACGGCGGATCGGCCCGAGGACGTCGACGACTCCGAGGCCGCGCTCGCGCTCGAAGACCCGCCAGCGGGCTCCGAGACGGGCAGCGAGCTCGAGGTCCTGCCGGCCTACAGCCGCGAGGCCCTCGCCGCTCGCTTCGACGCCCAGCGTGCTCTACTCGGCCAAGAATCGTTGTTCGAGGACGCCGAGGGCCGACCGCTCGCGCCGCCGCTCGAGCCCAGCGAGGGCGAGAACCCGGGCCTCGGCAGCATCGACGACGACATCCTGGCCGCGCTGCCGGGCTCGAGCGGGATCCGAGTCGACGAGTCGGGCGAGATCGTCACCGGCGAGCTGGCCCGCAACGGCAACGCGCTCGGCCTCTTCGTGCCGATCGAGCAGCCGCGGGGCAACGCCGCGATGGCCCACTTCTACGCCGCCCTCGAGGCGCTCGAAAAACAGCCGCACGGAGCCGAGGGCGACGCCAAGGTCCGCGTGTTGATCTTCGGGGCCTCGCACACGCAGGCCGACGTCTACCCGGGCTACCTGCGCGCCTACTTGCAGACCCGCTTCGGCGACGGTGGCTCGGGCTACCTGGCGCTCACGCGGGTCAACGGCTGGTTCCGCTACAACGACTGGAGCATCGACGACACCAAGGGTTGGACGGTCGAGCACGCCCAGCGCAAGACCTCGCGCAAGGACGGCTTCTACGGCTTGCTCGGCGCCTCGGGCTCGAGCTCGAGCAAGCGCGACAAGACCTTGTTGATCCCGCGTGCGGGCGTCGTCGCCGGGCAGTACGAGATCTACTACCTCGCGCAACCAGGCGGCGGCTCGTTCCGGGTGCTCGTCGACGGCAAGAAGCTGGTCACGGTCGACACCGACGCCAAGCAGCTCGGCCCCGGCTACCACCCCTTCGGCGTCGACGAAGGCGAGCACGTGCTCGAGGTTCAAGCGGTCGGCGACGGCGAGGTCCGGCTCTTCGGCGTCACGGCCGAGCGCGAGCAGCCCGGCGTGGTCATCGACACCTTGGGCATCGCCGGGACCCGAGCCGCCAACCTCCTGCGCTGGGATCAAGACGTGCTCGCCGACAACCTTCGCCATCGCAAGCCCGACTTGATCGTGCTCGCGTACGGGACCAACGAGGCGACCGACGAAGACCAGTCGATGACCCGCTATCGGGCCGACCTGCGCGAGGTCCTGACTCGCCTCCAGGCTGCGGCACCCCAGGCCAGCTGCCTGCTCGTCGGCCCGGGCGACTTTCCTCGCGAGGTCGACGAGGACGTGTGGACGGTGCGGCCGCGCGTGCTCGAGATCGTCGAGGCCCAGCGCGACGTCGCGTATGAGTTGGGTTGTGGGTTTTGGGACACGCTCGCGTTCATGGGTGGCAGCAATTCGATGCACACTTGGGCGACCTCCCGACCGCAGATGGCCAGCCGCGATCACATCCACCTGACCAAGCGGGGCTACGTGCGGATGGGTATGGTCCTGACCGACGCCTTGATGTCGGGCTACGACCGAACCCACGGCGTGCCCTGAGCTCTTGACCTTCGGATCGGGCGCCGACTTCGCCAGGCCTTCGCGTTCCAAAAGGTTCGCGAAGAGGGCGATTCCCCTGCTGCATTTCGGCGGCGAGCTGGGCCACCATGCGGGTCTCTCATGCCGATGCTCAAGCTGATCTCTCCCCACTCGCGCCCTGTCTTCGTCCTCGCGCTGCTGCCTGCGCTGGCGCTCGCGTGTGGGGGCAGCTCGGGTCGCGGCGACTCCGACTCCGGCATCGGTGACGAGATCGGCACCAGCGACTCGAGCACCGACGACACGGCCGAGAGCGGCAGCACCGACGGCGTCTCGTT
The DNA here is from genome assembly GCA_035904925.1 of Nannocystaceae bacterium. Lineage (GTDB taxonomy): Bacteria > Myxococcota_A > Polyangia > Nannocystales > Nannocystaceae > Plesiocystis. The sequence goes on along the minus strand of JAMHUH010000344.1, from coordinate 2,910 downwards.
CGACATGCCCAACGAGATCCCGATCATCGACTTGAAGATCGAGCCGGCCAACCCGGTGATCGAGATCGTCGACGGCGTGATCCCGAGCGAGCTCGACTTCACCGCCTTCGCGATCAAAGAGGGCGGCACCGAGAACCAGCTCGGCGACGGCGACGGGACCTGGACCTTCAACCGGCTCGACATCGCCGCGCTCAACCCCAACATCGGCGGCCTGACGGCGACCGGCCTGCTCGGCGGCGTCGGCAGCATGAGCTTCACCTACCAGGGGCTCGAGGTCAGCACCCCGGTCACGGTCAAGCTCAAGTACACGGTCGAGCCGACGCCGGTCGACCCCGGGACCAAGGGCATGCTCGACGGCGCGGGCACGCCCGACCCTGCGCTCGCGCTGCTCTACCCCTACGACCAGACCGTGTTCCCGCGCGGCCTGATCGGCCCGACGGTCCAGTGGAACGGCGGCAACGACCCCGACATCTACAACCTCCACGTCGAGAGCTCGACCTTCGAACTCGACTACTACGGCACCGTCCCGAACCCCTCGCGCTGGGACTTCCCGGTCCTGCCCGACGACCTGTGGCTCAAGCTGACCGACTCGGTCGAGGGCCAGGTCAGCATGCAGATCAAGCGCTTCGACGGCGTGACCGCCTACGCCTCGCCGATCCAGTACTGGACGATCGCCCCGGCCAACCTCGCCGGCACGATCTACTACTGGGCGGTCAACCAAGGCGACGTGCTGCGGATCCAGCCGGGCGCCGCCGCGCCCGAGAGCTTCTTGCAAAAGCCGCCCGGCGCGACCTGCCTCGCCTGCCACAGCGTCTCGCGTGACGGCTCGACGATCGTCGCGGCCCAGCACGGCGGCTACAGCCCCTGGGCGACCTTCAACGCCGACGGCAGCAACGTGTTCGCGTCCGACTCGGCCTCGGGCTTCCAGGCGATCTCGCCCGACGGCCAGTGGATCATGTGGGGTCAGAGCGCCGGCCTGAGCTCGCTCAACCTCAGCCCCAAGACCTCGATCGACATCATGGCCCAGCTGCTCGAGCCGAGCGGCTACCCGGTCCATCCGGCCTGGTCGCCCGACGGCGGCAAGATCGTCTATGGCGTGCGGACCGACGGCAACTGGCTCGACTTCAACAACTCGACCTTGTGGATCGTCGACGTCGATGTCGGCCAGCTCGCGTTCTTCAACGCCCACCAGATCGTGGCCAACGACGCCAACCGGCCGACCGTCACCTACCCGACCTTCAGCCCCGACTCGCAGTGGATCGCGTTCAACCGCTCGACCCAAGCCCGCACCCGCGGAGCCGCCAGCGAGCTGTGGATGGTCAAGACCGACGGCAGCCAGGCGACCCAGCTCGACAAGGCCGACGGCGTCGGCCACATCCCGGCCGATCAAACCAGCCTCGCCTACGAGCCGACCTTCATGCCGGTCGCCTCGGGCGGCAAGTTCTGGATCGTGTTCGTGTCCGAGCGGCAGTACGGCAACATCCTGACCAATCAAGATCCCGCCAGCCGAACCAAGCAGCTGTGGGTGACCGCCGTCGATCCGAACCCCACGCCCGGCGTCGACCCCAGCCACCCCGCGTTCTGGCTGCCCGGTCAGGAGCTCAACAACAACAACATGCGCGGCAACGCGGCGCTCAACGAGTGCAAGGAGCTCGGCGAGACCTGCGAGGCCGGCTACGACTGCTGCTCGGGCTTCTGCGTCGAGGACCCCAACATGCCCGGCGTGTTCACTTGCGACGACGACGTGCCGAGCTGCTCGCCCAACGGCAGCGCGTGTGAGACCAGCGCGGACTGCTGCGACGATCAGGCCCAGTGCATCGGTGGGTTCTGCTCGCCCGTGATCGGCTGATGTTGGCGAACCGGGAAGGTTTGCGGGGTCGGATCCTGCAAACCTTCCCACTTGACGCCTCGACTCCGAGCGTGATCTAACTGGCCCGTGAGCGACCCTTTTCAGGGACGGCCCAGGGTGTTTCGCGACCCGGTCCATGGGGACCTCGCGTTCCCCGAGCCGCTCGGGCGTCGGATCATCGCGCTGGTCGATACACCTGCGTTTCAGCGGCTCCGCCACATTCGGCAGAACGGGGTCACGAATTTGGTCTTCCACGGCGCGGAGCACTCTCGCTTCTCGCACTCGCTCGGGGTGGCCTGGACGGCGGCGCAGATGCTGACCGCGATCGAGCGGAACTCGGCCTTGGCGGCGGATGAGGACCGGCAGCTCGACACCGTGCTCGCCGCGCTCTTGCACGACATTGGTCATGGCCCCTTCTCGCACACCCTCGAGGAGATCCTGCGAGATCTCGGCGTCCCCTTCGATCATGAAGTGATGACCAAGCGCTTGATGCTCGAGCACGATCCAGGCTTGGTCGATGTCCTCGGGAGCGATCATGCCCAGCGACTCGTCGATTTCATCGACAAGGAGAACCGAACGAACACGCGTTGGTGGCATGGCATCGTCTCGAGCCAGCTCGACGCCGACCGCCTCGACTACGTTCGACGCGACGCGGCCATGGCGGGCATCGACAACCACCGGCCCGACATCGAGCGACTCATTCAGAACCTCGGTGTGTTCGAAGACTGCATCATCGTTGCCCACCGCGCCTTCGATGTCGTCGAGAGCTTCCTGCTCGCGCTCGATCACATGTACGAGGCGGTCTATTTTCATCGGGCGGCTCGAGCGGGTGCGGTGCTGCTCAGCGCGACGCTGCGGCGGGCCGCGACCATCCTCGATGACGCGATTCCAACCGACGACGACCCGGTTCGATCGATCCTCGAACAGGGCGATCGGATCGCGCTCGATCGCTACGTTCGTGCGACCGATGCCTCGGTGTGGGTCCATGTCGATCGCTGGCGCGACAGCAGCGATCCCACGCTCCGGCACCTCGCGACCCGAATCTCCACGCGCTCGCTCCC
>JAMHUH010000343.1:0-6172 GCA_035904925.1 Nannocystaceae bacterium | reverse complement strand
CAGCTCGCTGGCGCGAAAGCTGCGACCGAGCACGGCGGCGGCGAGCAGGGTCTCGCGGTCGTCGGGCGCGAGCTCGTCGACCCGGGCCTGGAGCGCGCCCTCGATGCTCGGCGGCAGCTGGATCTCGGCCCCGCGCTCGCGGACCAGCAAGTGGCGAGCTTGGGCGTTCCAGCTGATCGCCCCGCGATGCAGCAGCGAGGCGAGGATCTCTTCGATGAAGAGCGGGTTGCCGCCGGTCCGGGCCAGGATCGCATCGGCCAATTCTTCGGCCTCGCTGGGATCTTCGAAGCGACGCAGGATCATCTCGCGCGCGGCGCTGGGACCGAGCTCGCGCAGCTCGAGCCGCGTGACTCGCTCCTTGCGGCCGAAGGCGTCGGCGCGCAGGCCCGGGCGGCTGGTCGAGACCCCGAGGATCGGCAGCGGGAAGCGGGTGTCGGTCCACTCGGCGAGCATCCGCAGGCTCTGCTCGTCGACGAAGTGGAGGTTCTCGATCACGACCAAGACCGGCCGGCGCTGGGCGAGCGCGCGGATCAAGCGACGGACGAGCCGACCGATTCGATCGCGCCGCTGCATCGGGTCGAGGCGAAAGTCGTTGCCGCCGTAGAGCCCGAGCGCGGAGACCAGCGCCTCGGCCAGCTCGTCGGCCTCTTGCACGCCGTAGTCGTGCAGCTTGCGAGCGATGGCCTCGACCCGGGTGTCGGACTCGATCCGCAAGAAGCGGCGCAGCAAGGTCAAGAACACGCCCAGGGCTTGGTTGCGCGTCGACCATTGGCCGACCCCACGCAGGACCGCGCAGGCGCCCGAGGGCAGCGAGGCGACGAAGCGATCGATGAGCGCGCGCTTGCCCAGGCCCGGCGCGCCGATGATCAGCATGCTCCGGTTCTCGGGCCCGCGGATGGCCTCGGCGAAGATGTCGCGCAGGTTCTTGAGCTCGAGCTCGCGGCCGAAGAGCGGCTTGCGACCGACCCAAGTCTGCTGGCTGCGTCGCTCGGCCTCACTGAGCGGACCGAGCACCGGCGCGACCCGCTGGAAGTCGGCCGCCCAGGGCGAGCCCGCGGCTTCGTCGGGGATCTGCGGGTCGAGCCAGCCCGACTCGCCCAAGCGCCAGGCTCGACGCAGGCGCTCGACCAGCTCGCCGGCGACCATGATCGGCTCTTCGACGACATGACGACCGACGCGATCGAGCTGGGCCGCGAGCCCGGGCGGGAGGTCGACGGCGATCTTGCCGTCTTCGTTGCGGGCGACCGTCACGTGGGTGGTCAGCAAGACCACGCCCAGCGCGGTCCCGGGCGCGAACTCGGCCACGCTCTCGCGCAGCGCCCGGGCGACGCGGAGCGCTCGGTCGGCGTCGTCGCCCGAGGTCAACACGGTGCCGAACACCAGCAGCGCGGCTCGATCGTCGAGGCGCGAGACATGGGCCTCGCGCTTGAACGCGAGATCGCGGACGAGGTCGAGCAGGGGGCCGAGATCGGGCGGCTCGTCGGTCGGCAGCAGCGGCCGCGCTTCGAACGCGGCGTGGAGCAGCACGCAGCGGACCGACGAGCGCATCGGCGTCGGCGGCAGCATCGTATGCAGGGTCTCGCCGACCTCGCGGGTCTCGAAGTTCGAGAAGCCCGACTTGGCCCGGGTCGGCTGCCGGGTCGTGCCGGTCGAGGCGGACTCGGGCTCGCCGCGGTAGCGGGCCAAGAACGCGCTGAGGACCTCGTCGTCGACGACCGGATCGGCGCGGTGAAGGAACTGGGCCAACGCCGACTGCATCTCGCGGGCCGACTCCCAGCGCTTGTCGGGCTCGCGCGCGAGCGCCTTGTCGACGATGTGGGCGAGCTCGTCGGGCAGGTCGGGCGCGCTCTCGAGGATCGGTGGGATCGACTCGGTCCGGACCCGCTCGAGCGCCTTCATGCGGTCGCGGGTGCGAAAGAGCAGCTCGCCGGTCAGCAGCTCGTAGAGGACCACGCCGAGCGAGTAGAGGTCGGAGCGCTGATCGACCAGCTTGCCGATCGACTGCTCGGGGCTCATGTACGCGACCTTGCCCTTGATCGTCTCGGCCTCGACCCGCTCGTTGTCGCGGTCCCAGGCCCGCCGCGTCCGCGCGATGCCGAAGTCGAGGATCTTGACCTGGCCCTCGAAGCTGAGCATCAGGTTGTGCGGGCTGACGTCACGATGAACGATGCCCAGCGGCGCGCCGTAGTCGTCGCACTTGCGGTGCGCATAGGCGAGGCCCGACGCGACCTGGTGGCCGACGTAGGCCGCGATCACGGCCGGGAACGAGTCCTCGTGCCCGCGCACGGTGTGAAAGAGCCGCATCAGATCGATGCCCTCGATCAGCTCCATCGCGAGGTAGAAGGTCCCGCGGATCTGGCCGAAATCGAACACCTGGACGATGTTGGCGTGATTGAGGCTGAGCGCGATCTTGGCCTCGTCGACGAACATGCGCGTGAAGTCGCGATCGTCGGCGAAGTCGGTGCGAATCTTCTTGATGACGACCCACTTGGTCAGGCCCTCGGCCACGCGCACGCTGGCCTGGTAGACCTCGGCCATGCCGCCCTCACCGATCAGGCGAGTCAGCACGTAGCGGCCGAAGGGCAGGGGGAGCTCGTCCGTCATCGGGTCAGCGACCCTTACCACCGAGGCGCCGGGCTGTCAGTCGCCGCCAAGCGGCATCCCGCACGCCAAGGGCCTACCCGAGCGGCCTGGCGGGCATCTGCGGGGAGACCGCGCACAAGCGCTAGGTCAGAGAGACTTGGCTCGCGCTCGTCGGGCGGGCTCGATCGCACAGGACCCGCAGCGCCGGACGGACGATCGTGGTGATGGCGTCGGCTTGGACGCGCAGACGAGCGTGTTCGGGCAGCCGACCGTGGCGGGCCAGCGCTGGGGTGGCGTGGCCGGGATCGCGGGACGAGGCGCCGAGTCGCCCGAGCTCGACCCGCAGCCACGCCTCGACCTGCATGGAGCGACCAGCCAACCACGCGAGCGTCTTCCAGGCCAGCGCGGCGTGCCGAGCCTCGTCGTCGGCGATCCGCTCGAGCAGCTCGACCACGTGGGGATCGTCGGCCAGCTCGGCCGCGCGGGCGGCCTCGAGCGCGGCGAAGGTCTCGTTGAGGCAGCCAGACTCGAAGAGCTCACGGGCGACCGCGAGCGGCTCGATCACGAGACCGCGGGCTGGCAGCCCGTCGAGATCGAGCGGCCCAGGTCCGATCGATCGGCCCGCGTAGGCGCTGGCCAGCCCGAAGCAGAGCCGCGCGTGCTCGACCTCGTCGAGCTGGGCGGCCGCGGTCTCGCGCACGAGCTCGGGCGGGGCTCCGAGCGCGAGCAGCTCGAGCGCGTGCCGAGCAAAGGCGGCGATCGATGCGTGCTCGAGCTGGGCGTCGCGGGTCCAGGCGGTCGCGAGCTCGCGCCGCAACGCCGGGCTCAGGCCCTCGAGCTGCGGCGTCGCGTGCTGCTGCCAGTCGCTCCGGTCGCAGACGGGCGCGAGCCGAGCCGCGCCCGCGATCCGCAGCGGCCGGCCGGGCGTGATGCCCTCGCAGCCGAGCTTGTCTTTGACGTAGGTCCAGCGCGCGAGCGTGGTGGTGCGACCCGCGGCACCGACCGCCCAAGTCTGGCTCTCGCCCTCGTAGGGGGTCGAGACGACCGCGAAGAGGTCTCCCCGCGCGGGATCCTTGCTGATCACCTTGCCGCCGCCATCGCCGAGATCGACGATCAGGCCCTCGCGTCCGACCGCGATCGTGTCGGACAACCCTCGCAGATCCCCGCTGCCGCCGAGTTGGTTGGCGACCAGCTCGACGCTCGCCTCGCCGGTCCAGGTGAAGCGCAGGATCGTGCCGGCGTCGCCGACGATCAGGATGGCGCCGCCCGATCGGCCGATCGCCCACAGATCGGCGTCGGTCGGCGAGGCGACGCTCGCCCAAGTCAGGCCCGCGTCGGCGCTGACCAAGATCGCCCCGGCCCGACCGAGGGCCACCATCACTTCGCCTTGGTCGAACACCCCATGCAGTTCGCCGACGCCCTCGGGCAGGGTCGCCGGCTGCCAGGTCGAGCCCGCGTCCATGCTCGCGAAGGCGACCCCGTCGCCGACGATCGCCGCGCGGGTCTGGTCGAGCGTGATCGCGAAGAGGTCGGCGTCGGTGCCGAGATCGAGGGCGCTCGGGCTCGCGAGCTGCTCGCTGACCAGCACGGTCCCACCCGCGCCGACGAGGATCGTCCGATCGAGGATGGTGTCGGCCGTCGAGCCGCGGAAGTTGGCGAGCGCGAACAGGTCGGCGTCGCTCGGCGTGGCGATCGCGGTCCACTGGTTGGCCGCGCCGACGAGCTGGAGCAGCGTGCCAGCCCGACCGACCGCGACCATCGAGCTGTCGTCGCCGATCAACCCGAGCAAGTCGGACTCGGTCGGCGCGACCAGGTCCTCGATCGAGGTCTCGTTGGCGATGCAGTCGGCGACGTCCAGCGCACAGCCGCTGCCGAGGCTCGTGATCGTGACGCCGAGGATCGCGGAGAGGCAGCGGGCGGACAGGAGGCGAACGAAGGTCGGCGCGGCTGGGTTGGGCATGGACGGGCTCCATCATGCCCGTGGCCGCTCGGCCCCGATCTGGCCTTCGTCGGCTCGAATTTTCGATGCGTGTCGCGACACGACACCCGCGTCGGTGATCGCGGGTGTCGTGTCCGGGCGCTCGGGCGCCCGCAGATCGGCGATCAGCCGCCCGAGTCGGTCAGCAGCGCCTGCGCCTCGGCCAGCTCGGGGTCCTCCTTGATTGCCCGGCGGGCCCAGAACACCGCTCGCTTGGCGTCGCCTTGGATGAGCGAGATCCGACCCTGACGAACGAAGGACATCGCCCGGCTGATCGGGCACTCGACGCCCTCCATCAAGGCGATCTGGCGCAAGACCTTGGTCGCCAGATCCCAGTTCTCGATGTCCTCGGCGAGGTCGGCCAGCTCGGCGGCGATGAAGCCGTTTTGCTTGTCGTTGCCGAAGGCCAGCTGGAGCACGGCCAGCTGGGTGTCGCGGTCGCCCCGGGCGGCGGCCAAGCGGGCCTTGCGAAGCTGGAGGTTGGCGAGCTCGGGCGAGCGACCGGCCGGGGCCGACTCGATCGCCGCGTCGATGATCTGCTCGGCCGCGTCGAGCTGGCCGCTGGCCGTGTAGGCGTCGGCGAGCAGCCCGACCGACTCGGCGTCGTTCGGGTCGATGTCGAGGATCGCCCGCAGCGGGACGGCGGCCGCAGCGGCGTCGCCGACCCCGAGGTAGAGCTTCGCGGCCTGCCGCAGGAGGTCGAGCTTGGCCTGGCCCTCGTCGCTGTCGCTGACCTGCTCGATCACCAAGTCGGCGAGCTCCTTGTCGGCGCCGATCGCCGTGTAGATGCCCTGCAGCTCGCTGCGCAGCGCCCGAACCTCGGGCTGCTTGCGGCGGGCGAACTCGAGCCCTTGCCGGGCCTCGACCGGGTGGCCGAGCTCGCGGCACGCTTGCGAGAGCAGCAACGCGGCCTCGACCTGAGCTTCACCGCTCTCGAGCGCGACCAGGCGGCCACTGACCTTTTGCAGGCCCTCCCAGTTTTGCATGTCGAGCTCGAGCCGACGCAGCATGTGCAGGGCCTCGAGGTCGCGCCGCTGCCGGTCGACCCACTCGACCAAGAGCTCGCGGGCGACCTCGCGCTCGCCCGCGGCGATCCGCAGCTCGACCAGGCGCATGGTCGCGGGTCGCTCGGCGTCGGTGTCCGACGAGCCGGCGGCGGCCATCCGTTGGGCCTCGAGCGCGTCGATCAAGGCGTCGAGGACGGCCCCGCGATCACCCAGGCCGGGCGCCGAGGCGTGGATCGACACGGCTTGCTCGAGGTCTTCGATCGCGGCTCCGCGCTCGCCGATGCTGCGCCGGACCTTGGCCCGCGCGCCGAGCAACTCGAGCCGCAGGCGGGGATCCTCGGTTCGATCGAGCGTGTCGCTCAAGGTCGCGATGGCGTCGTGGGCCTGGCCCGACATGCCCAGCGCGGTCGCCAGCTCGATCTGGAGGCCGACGTCGTCGGGTGCGATCTCGCCGGCCTTGCGCAGGGCCGCGATCGCACCTTGGGCGTCGCCGAGCTGGTCACGCTGAACGACCGCGGCCTCGCGCAGCAACGCGATCTTGCGCGCCGCCGCGTCGGTCTGGGCCGCGACGCGCTCGAGCATCCGGACCAAGCCCTGCCAGTCC
>JAMHUH010000342.1:0-1668 GCA_035904925.1 Nannocystaceae bacterium | reverse complement strand
CGTGGGGAGCCGGTGATCGTTCGCTACAGCGAGGCTGAGGGCGTGCTGCTCTGCGGGGATACGAAGACGCACAAGGCGGAGATCGATGCGCTCCGGGTGCCTTATCGGTTTCGGTTTTCGCCGACGCTGCCTGCTGGTTGTGCTTGGTATGTCCCGCGGACGCGGGGGACCGTGCAGCCGCGTAGCACGGTCGAGGCGGTCGTGGTCATGCTGCGTCGCCGCGGGGTGCCGGTCGAGCTCGACTATGTTGCGCCTGCGGCTGGGGTTTCGTCGGCGAGCGTGGAGACGATCACCGCGACCTTTCCCCACGAAGGGGCGGCTCGGCTCGCGGTGCTGCGCAAGCGACTCGCGGCCGAGGGCTGGGTCTACAACCCGGCGCGGCCTGGGACTCGGCGCGAGTCGATCGTCGACCCGACCGACACGTTTCGAGTCGCGTTCGACGGCGAGCGCTTCGCATTGGAGACCCGGGTCGAGTTTGGCCGGATCGGCGGCTGGAGTCTGCATTCGCGGCTGTTCTGGTCGGAGCTGCGGCCGGTGTTGAAGGCGGACTTCGAAGCGGGCATCCGTTCGCTGCTCGAGACGGCGCGGGCTGATGCGAGCCAGCGCGAACAGATCGAGGCCGAGCTGACGACGCGCGGTCTGCCGGAAGCCAAGCCGGTGCCCGAGGGGGCCGAGCCCTTGATCGTTCGCTACTCGCGGGAGGGCGGCGTGCTGATCTGCGGGCCGACGCTCTACTACAAGGACACGATCGAGGCGCTGCGCGAGCCCTTCAAGTTTCGAAACTCGCGCAAGCTGCCGGCCGGTTGCGCTTGGTTTGCCCCGGCGACGCGCGGGACCTTTCAGCCTGCGTCGCGAGTCGAGAACGTCGCTGTGGCTCTGCGGGCGCGTGGGGTGCCGGCGCGGGCCGAGTATGTCGACGTCGACGCGCTCGCCGAGCAGGCGGCGGCGCGAGGAGAGAGCGAGCCGGTCGAGGTCACGATCGATTCGATCGTGTCGAAGACGGGGCTGCTGACCGACCGCTCGCCCGAGCGCAAGCAGCTCGACGCGGCGATGCGACTCGCGGTGCGGGCGGGGATCGGGCCGCTGATGCGGACCTGGATGACGCGCACGGGCAAAGCCAGGCACGAGCAAGCTACGTTCTTGCTCGCGGCGGCGAAGGGCGAGGTAGCGATCGAAGCGGGCAAGTGGCCGCCAGCGCCCGAGCGAGGCGATCGCTACGGCCAGGCCGAGTTTCGCGGGGTGCTCGATGCCCTCGTGTTCGATCCAGCGGTCGCCGAAGCGAAGGCGGCGGGCGAGCAGTGGCCGGCTGCGATCGAGCAGGTCGCGGGCGTCGGAGCGCGGCAGCGGTTTTATGCGGACAACGATCTCACGTGGTCGAGTCGCCGACTGCTCGACACGGCGATCGAGGAGGGCATGCGGGCGGCCTTCACGACCAAGCCCAAGAAGCCGCCGACCAAGGCGTTCGCGTTGGAGGTTCGGGGGAAGGTGCTCGCGCGGGTGACTCGCTACCGCGAGGACATCGCGACCTCGCTCGACCCGGCGCTCTACGATCGCAGCGGCGATCCGCAGCGGGTCTATGAGCGGCTGTGCCGGCTCTCGACGCATACGGCTCGGCAGGTGTTGGCGTCGGTGTTCGAGGTCGACTTCGCCAAGCCGCGCGACGCCGCG
>JAMHUH010000341.1:0-29865 GCA_035904925.1 Nannocystaceae bacterium | reverse complement strand
AGGGCCCAACGCCAGGTCCAATTGGTCGCTCACACCGCTGAGAAAATAGTTTCACACCCCCCAAGAATGGGTCGAACTCGAGCGATCACGAGCACGGAATCAGCGAGGGGGTCTGCGCGTGGGGGCCACATGCGAGGCGTCCGAGAGCTCGAGTTCGTGGTCGGTGCAGGGTTTTTGTTGGGGCCGATGATCTTCGCGCTGAGCTTGCCGCGGACGCTGGTGATCGAGGACTGCGCGACGCCGGTGGCCGCGAGCGTCGAGGCGCCCGCATGCTCCGAGCCGAGCGTGACCGAGCCGAGCGTGACCGAGCCGAGCGTGACCGAGCCGAGCGTGACCGAGCCCGAGCTCGCGTCCTCGACTCGCCCGCACTTCACCGCCCGGCCCTTCATGTTCGTCGCCGAGGGCAAGCTGATCCTCGACGCCGACGCGCCGGCCGAGTGGGGCAGCGGTGAGCTGTTCGAGCCGAGCGGAGCGGTGAGCTTTCGGGCGGCGCGAAGGGTCGAGCTCGATCGTCTACCCAGCGAGTTCGCGGCCCGGCTTGGCCAGCCCATCGATCTCTACGGACCCTCGGGCAAGCTGTGCACGGCCAAGGTCGAAGGGTTCGGCCTGGTCGCGCAGTACGAGGGCTGGAGCTTCGAGGGCCTCTTCGACTCCGCGACCGAGTTCGAGCACGACGACGAGGGCCAAGCGATCGGCGTCTCGCCGGCCGAGATCCGCAAGCAGCTGTGGGCGACGCAGCCGAAGTGGTTGGTCGCCGAGTTCGGCGACTGCACGAGCGCCTCCGAGGCGTTGTGGGCCCGCGACACGGCCTTGCCGGCGCCGATGATCCTGGCCAAGTCGACCCAGGCCAACTCGACCACGCGCGCGCGGACTCGGGCGCTGCGCCGCTCGGGTGCGCTGAGCCAGATCGAGACCGACTACGCGACCTACTACGCCGGCCTCGATGACGAGTCGCGCGAGTGGGCCCCGGACTGGGCGACGATCAGCGCCGAACATCCACTGCGCGCCGAGGCCTGGCTCGACGCCCAGGGCCAGACCCACGTGGTCGAGCTGAACTTCGGCACCATGGAAGACGGCTGCGGAGACTTCTTCGACCCGCGGATCCGGAGGCTGGAAGTTCGCGGCGAGCAGGGCTTCGAGGCGCTCGAGCTGGCCAACGATCCGATCGCGGTGTTCGACGCCGATCTCGACGGCCAGCTGGAGTTTCTCTACGACACCAGCGATCAGGGCTGGTCGCGTCGGCTCGAGAGCCACTCGGGCGCGCTCGCGGGCAGCGTCGAGATCGACTTCGAGTGGACCTGCCCCTGCTGAGCCGGGGCACGCACGCGCTTGGATGGTGTGGCGATGATGTGGCTATGATGTCGCGGTGACTCGCTCGCGCTTGCTGCTCGGCCTCGTGCTCGCTTGTGCGGGCTGTCGCTCGGGTGGCGACGAGGGCGAGGGCGCCGACGAGAGCGCCCAGCCCGATCCCGTCCCGACCCCGCGCTTCACCGATCCGGCCAACCTCTCGAAGGTCGTGTTCGCCGATCGCAACGAGCCGATCGAGCTGGGCATCGCCGACGCCCGCGCGGACCTCTGGGTCGAGATCGACGGCGAGCGCTTCGATCCATCGCCGGGCGGCGCGGTCGAGCGGATCGGCGAGTCGGGCCTGCAGCTGCGGGTCGAGGGCAGCCTGCTCGCGCTGCTTCATGACGTCCGCTTGGCCCAGCGCGATGGCGCCGAGGTCCTGCGCAGCGAGTCGCTCACGCTCGGGGTCGTCGCCAGCGAGCTGGGCTCGGTCGTCGCGCTCGCGGACGCGGGCGCGGGCTCGTGCGACCACATCGACGCTCGCGGGCAAGCCGAGCGGGCGCTGCTCGGACGCCTGAGCGGCGAGACCCTCACACTCCAGATCAGCGAGGCCCAAGCGAGCGCGTGGGCCTGGTCGAGTCCGATCGCAAGCGTCGACCTGCCGGGGATCGCCAGCGACGTCCACTCGTGGTCGGCGATCGTCGAAGCGGGCCAGCCTTGGATCGCCTGGCGGGTCGCGTTGCCGACGGGCGAGAGCGCCGTTCGCATGCGGGTCGGCGAGGCGGGCGAGGTCCAGACGCTCTGGCACAGCGACGATCCACAGAGCGCCGCGCTCTTCGGCAGTCACGAGTACGCCTCGCTCGACGCGGTCGCGTGGCAGGGTCGCAGCGCCTTGATCACGGCCCAGGCGATCCGCGACGTCGAGCGGGCGACCCCAGGTGATCGCGTGCTCGTGCTGCGGCGCGTCGACGCCAGCGGCGAGCTCTCGAACCCGGCCCAGGTCGTGCGCGGTCCCGGCTCGCGCGACATCGACTCGTTGACGCCGGCGCTCGATCTCGCCGAGCTCGAGCCGCGGATGCTGGTTCGCTTGGCTCGCGCGCTGCCTTGGAGCCTGAGCGTGTCGTCGAGCGGCCTGCCGGTGCTCGACGAGGAGCCTGGCGCGATCGAGCTGGCCGACGATCTGCGCTGGTTGGGCAGCATCGACGGAGCCTTGGGCTCGCGCCAGGCGGTGTGGATCTCGAGCGAGGGACTGCGCTTGGGCGTGGTTCGGATCGATCGCCTGCTCGATCGCAGCGCGGCCAGCGAGGTCGAGCTGGCCGGAGCTCCGAGTGGTCCGCCCGCGCTGGCCGTGCTCGCGGGCGTGCCGACGATCGTGATCCCGCGCGGCGCCGATCAGCCGATCCAGGTCCTGCGCTCGACCGGGGCCGAGCTCGAGCTCACCACGCTGGCGGGGCCGAGCTGTGACGAGGTCGCGCTGCTGGTCTCGGCCGCGGGCAGCAAGGCCGGCGCGCTACCTTTTGCCTGCTTGGCCGCCGGCGAGCTGCTCGTTGGCGAGCTCGCGAGTCCTCTCTAGTCCGCAGGTGGCCAGGGCATGACGACCTCGAGCGCATCGAGCTCGCGCTCGAGATCGATCTCGGACTGACGCAGCGGCTCGAAGGCCAGGATGTCGGCCAGCTTCCAGGCCAGCAGCGCGCTCAGGACATGCACGACATGGTTGAGCCCGCTGGCCTCGCCGCGGACCAGCAGCGTGCTCATGCCGAGCATGTGGAATTGCTTCTCGAGCTCGATCAAGGTGAAGCCGGCCACGAAGGAGCCGATCCAGACCAGGCGCATGGTCGCGTCGGCCCAGGCCTCGCGCTTGTCGTGCCAGGTGCCCGAGTCGAAGCGCGCGACCAGCCAGATCAGCGCGATCCCGGTCGGGACCGAGAGCAGCTTGAACCATTGCGCGTTGAGCTTGCCGGCCAGGCTGCCGTCGCTCGGCGCTCGAATCACGTAGCGCAGCGGCGTGCCCTCGAAGGCCTGCCAATAATTCGGGTTCATCTCGTGCAGCGTGTCGGTCACGAAGCGCAGCACGCCGATCGTGACCAGCACGAGCGCGAGCGCGAGCGAGAGCCGGCCTGCCCGCAGGCGCTGCGCGTCGGTCCGGGCTGCTGCGGCCATCGATCGGCTAACGATGCAGGGTCATCCGCGCGAGCTTCTCGAGCGCCGCGCCCGAGCACTCGCGGATCACCGCCTCGGGGCCCTCGGCGCCCGGCGCCAGCTCGAGCCGGTGACGGAAGACCAGGTAGCTGAGCGCCTCGATGTCGTCGGCGTTGACGTAGTTGCGCTGCTGGGTGAGCGCGCGACCTTGCAGCGCCGGGATCATCAGGACCAGCGCGCGGGTCGAGACGCCCTGCAAGACCTGCTCGTGCGAGCGGGTCGCGTTGGCGATGTCGACCAGCGCCTCGCGGACCGGCGGGGCCACGTAGATCTGATCTTCGACCACGCGGCGGGCGTCGATGATCTCGGTTCGGGTGACCCGCGGCAGCTCCTTGCCGGCGCCGTCGCGGCGCGACTTGATGCTCGACAAGACCTCGAGCTCGGACTCGCGGTCGATGTGGCGCATGATGACCTTGAACAAGAAGCGGTCGAGCTGGGCGCTGGGCAGCGGGAAGGTGCCGGCGAGATCGAGCGGGTTCTGGGTCGCGATGACGAAGAAGAGCTCGTCGAGCTTGCGGGTCCGGTTGTCGACCGTGGTCTGCTTCTCGGCCATCGCCTCGAGCAGCGCCGACTGGACCTTGGGCGAGGTCCGGTTGATCTCGTCGGCGAGCACGACGTGGGCGAAGATCGGCCCGGGTCGGAAGAAGAAGCGGTTGGTGTTGGGGTCGAAGATGGTCGTGCCGGTCACGTCCGAGGGCAGCAGATCGGGCGTGAACTGGATGCGCCGGATCGTGACGATCTCGTCGTTGGGCTGGTCGTCGATGATGCAGTCGCCGAGCGCCTTGGCCAGGGTGGTCTTGCCCGAGCCCGGGTAGTCCTCGAGCAGCACGTGGCCGTCGGCGAGCAGCGAGATGATGATCAGCTCGATCTCGCCGTTGCGACCGCGGATGGCGAGGCGCAGGCGATCGCGCAAGCGCTGGACCACGCCGTAGGCACCCTGCAGATCGGTGATCGGCGGCGCGAGGGTGTGGGTGACGTGGGCGCTCTGTTCGAAGTCGGCCTCGACGCCCGCGTTGGCGGGTGGCTCGGCCCATTCGTTGTCGGCGATCGGCTCGTGGCCAGCGATCGTCTGACGTTGTGGCGGCTGCGAGGAGGCCGGGGGCATCTGAGGTTGCGTGGTCACGGTCGTGAGGGAGCTTCGAGGGAGGGCGAGAGCGAGTGAAGGAGAGGGGGGCCTCAGCGCGAGCGCAGGACGGTGGTCGGATCGAGCAGACCCAAGAGCCGTCGCCATAGCGGGGTCGAGAGTGGCAGCTCACCGCGGACGCTGGCCAGACCCTTTTTCCAGAAGGTCGCGTCGAACTCGGGCCGCTCGGCGATCGGGACCTGCGGGTTGCCCATCGCGGCCGCGACGTGCATCGAGGTCAATCCGGGCAGGCTCGGGGCCATCCGGGCGACGCGGCGAGCGAAGGCCTCGCGGGTCTCGCCGAAGTGGCGGACCTGGCCGGCGTCGGCGAGCATGTCGAGCGCCGCTCGATAGCCGACCCGGGGCAGGGCTCGGCGACCAGCCACGCGCGGGATCAGCCGCCGCCAGATCTTGGCCAGGTAGAGCACGACCAAGCCGATCGCGAGCAAGCCGAGCATGCTCAGGGCGAGGTCGCGGCCGAAGTTGCGCTGCTCGATCGGCGCGTCGTCAGGCCCGGCTTGCTCGTCCGTCTCGTTGCGGGCCATGTCGGCGAGCAGATCCGTGAGGTCCTCGTCCATCGGCTCGCCCGGCGGATCGAGGTTGGTCTGCGCGGCGATGTCGAGCACCAGCCAACCGAAGCCCTCGAGGTAGAGCTCGGGCCAGGCATGCGCGTCGCCGCCCCGGATGATGATGGTCGAGCCCTTCCGCTCGTCTTCGGAGATGTGATAGCCGGTCCCGACGCGGGCCGGGATCCCGAGGCTGCGCCACATGTACACGGCCGCGTGGGCGAAGTGGACGCAGTAGCCGATCTTGTTGCCGAACAAGAAGTCGGCGGTCGGGTCGACGACGTTGGCGTGTCGCTCGGCGGTCGAGTACGAGAGGTTCTCGTCCATCCACAGCTTGATCGCGAGCGCCTGCATGAAGGGGTCGTCGCGGAACTCGGGCTTGAGCGTCTCGAGGATCTTGTCGGCCTGCTCGCGGTAGCGCGCGTCGTTGGGGCCCGCGAGGTAGTGCTGCCACTGCTGCTGGGTCCACTTGGCGTCGCCGGCCTTGCGTCCGACCATCTGCTCGATCTCGAATTCGGGCGCGCGCGAGACGAAGTTGTAGGCCCGCAAGAAGCGGCGCGGGTTGGGGTTGGTCTCGGGCTCGAGCGAGATCGGAGACTCGAGCGCGAAGGGCTGGGCGTGCTTGGCCAGCAGCACGACCTCGGCGTGGACCTCCGTGTGCAGCGCTTCGGGCGGGACCTCGGGCACGTCGATCGGCCGGGTCGGGAAGCTGCGGACGACGTCGCGGTCGACGTCGGGCCGGATCGGCGCGACCAAGCGCGAGCCGTTGAACTGCGACCACGCGTCTTGCCGGAAGTAGAAGGCTTGGCTGGGCGGGGTGTAGTCGTCGCCGAGCAGGACCACGGCCATCGGGGCGGGCTTGTTGCCCTCGGACTGCTGCTGGTCGAGGTCGGGCTGCTCTTGCTGCTGCTGCTGCTGCTGCTGCTGGCCCTGGCCCTGGCCGCCTTGCTGCTGCTGCTGCTGGCCTTGGCCGCCGCCTTGTTGCTGCTGCTGCTGCTGCTGCTGGCCCTGACCGCCGCCTTGTTGCTGCTGTTGTTGCTGGCCCTGGCCGCCGCCTTGTTGTTGCTGCTGTTGCTGGCCCTGGCCGCCGCCTTGTTGCTGCTGCTGCTGGCCCCCCTGGCCGCCGCCTTGTTGCTGCTGCTGTTGCTGGCCCTGGCCGCCGCCTTGGCCGTTCTGCGGCTGACCGCTGCCGTTGGGGCCTTCGCCCTTTTGGTCGGTGCTCTGCGGAGGATCGCCCATCTGCGCCTCGGTCAGCCCGAGGTCGCTGTTGGCCTGCGGCTCGGGCACGCCCTGGACGTCGAGGACCAAGAACGCGAGCAGGGCGAGCAAGGGCAGGGCCAAGATCGAGGCGATCGACACCCGCCGCTCGGACTCGGCGACCAGCAAGCCGGCGAGCACCAGCACCGCGAGCGCGCCGATCGAGAGCAGCACGTCGGTCGGGTCGTAGCCGTTCTGCCAGGCCCAGTCCGAGAGCCACAGAGGTCGAGCGATCACGCCTTCACGATGGGTGGCGAAGAGCGTGGCGACGCTGCCCGCGACCGCGGCCAGCTCGAGCGCGAGCAAGGGCTTGTGGCGGGCGGCCAAGAGCCGCAGCGTGCCGCTGGCGGCCAGCGCGAGCACGAAGAAGCGCAGCACCGAGCTCAGGCCCAAGGTCGCGCCGGGCCCGACCGTCGCCGCGATCGCGTGGACCTCGGTCGCGACATGGGCCAGCCACCAGCCGAGGCCGCACAGGCCGAGCAGACCCGCGACCAAGCTGATCAATCGCAGCCGCGTGCGGGCGAGCAGCTCGCCGCCCGCGACCCCGAGCACGGCGCCGAGCATCGCGGCGATCAGCCCGCTGCCGGTCGCCACGCCATAGGCCAGCGCGAGCGCGGCTCCGGCCATCGCCGCGGCGCGGATCGGGTGCCGGGCCGCCCGCACGAGCGAGCCCAGCTTCTCGACGAAGGACTTGGGCGGATCGAGCAGCGCCTCGGTCCGGCGGTGGCTCCGGCCCTTGCTCTCTTGCTCGAGCCGCTCGAATTCGCGTTGCAGCTCTCGACGACCCATCAGGCGGCCTTCCCTTCCCGCTTGCGGGGGCGCGACTCTTGTTTGGACTTGGACTTGGATTTGTCCAGCGACTTGGTCAGCGCGCCGAGGTGGCCGTCGGCGAACATCCGCCCGGCCATGCGATCGACGACGATCACCCGACCCGCGGACGAGAGCGCCTTGACCACTTCGGCGACTTGCTCGGTGGTGACGGGCGCGACGGCACCGGGCGCGACCTCGTAGCTGCGCTCGCGGACGGCGAGCCGAGCCAGCCAGCGCTTGGGCGGCGAGGCGACGATCCCATCGGTGCCGACCACGAACTCGAGCCGACCGCCGCGACTGGTCGCGCCGCGGCATTGATCGAGGACCGCGTCGAGCCAGGGCCCGGGTCGGCCGGGCACGAACACGACCGCACGACCGACCGAGCCCGCGAAGTTGCCCCGGCGCTTGAGGAATTCACCGAGCCCACGACCGGCCTGCTCCTCGACCGTGTTGGCCGAGCGGGCGAGCAGGTCGACGGCTTGATCGCGGCGCTTGGCGTCCTCGTGGCTGCCGTCGGCGCCGAGCACCCAGTCGTTGCCGAGCGAGCCGTGCATGACCGCGAGCCGAGCCGCGCCCGCGGCCGGCTCGTCGCCCTCGCCCGCGACCAAGTAGGCGCAGGTCTGGCGGATCGGACTGAGCGCGCGCTCGGGCGAGCGGACGACCAGCTGGCGCGAGCGGGCGAACACCTTCCAGAGCACGAAGCGGATCGGGTCGCCGGGGGTGTAGTGGCGCAGATCGTAGAGCTCGCCCTCGGCCGGGCCGTCGGGGTGCGAGATGTCTTCGCCGCCAGCCATGCCACGGATCACGTCGACCCGCTCGAGCTGCCCGACCGAGGGCACGAAGCGGACCTTGCGTTGCTCGAGCAGGCGCATGCGGATGCGCGTGAGCCCGAAGATGTCGCCGACCTCGAGCTCGCGGACGATGGTCGACACGTGCCCACGGTGGCTGGCGATCACCTCTTCGCGCAGGGCGAAGCGATGCGGGCGGATCCTGACCTTGGCCTCGGGGTCGAGCCAGCGCCAGGTCACCGAGACGAAGGGCATCCACCACATTCGCGGCAGCGTGAACCCGGTCGGGACCGGGTAGCCGCACTCGATGTCGATCGGCGCGTCGCTCGACTTGCGCCGGTGTCGAAGCCCGACCAAGCCCGCGGCCAAGAGCGTGGCCAGCAGCGCGATCACACCGATGCCGAGCCCGACCGCGCCGATGACCAGCAAGATCAGATCGATCTGTTCGAGCCCATAGTCGAAGAAAGCCCACGCGCAGCCGGCCAGGATCACCACGCCCAGCCACGTCAGCGGAAAGAGCCCGGCGGCCCGATCGAAGAAGCCACGGACCCGCGCCCAGGCCTTGCCCAGCCGGGTCTTGGGCCTGCGCCTGCGCTTGCGCTGCTCAGCCGCGGAAGCCACAGCCACCGCCTTGCTCTTCGGGTGGATAGTAGGCGGGCGCCTTGACCGAGACCCGGGGCTCTTGGGCTTCTTCGCTCAGCTCGTCGCTGGCGTGGCACTTGACCCGGCGAAACACGACCGGATCGTTGATCGAGCGCCCGCCGTCGTTGTTGACCGACTGAAACTCGTAGAGATCCGGATCGATGATGCCCGAGAAGTGATCGAGGTTGTAGCCCATGTTCCAATAGCCGCAGGGCACCTCGTCGAGGCGCCAGGTGCCGATGCCCCAGACGTCGATCTTGCCGTCGATGACGCTGCCCTCGGCGTCCATCGAGACCACATAGCGCAGCCCGCCGGTGCAGGGCGGCGGCGAGGTCTGCTCGGGCGTGCCTTGCCAGCTGTGGTTGGTGATCGTGCCCTCGAACTGGTTGGAGCCGGGCTCGGTCCGCTTGATGTCGAGCGTGAACACGGTCCAGTCGAGGAAGAGGTTGTCGTAGCTGTGCGACTTCCAGATGCCCGCGATCGGATCGGTGCACTCGGCCGGCGGCGGCAGCCGGGCCCGCTGCTCGGCGACGGTCGAGGCCTCGCTGACCCTGCTGCCCGGGCACCACGTGGTCAACACGAAGGCGCCGAGCGAGACGCCGACGAAGAGCCGACGCCGAGCGATCCGTCGGGGGCGAGACTGGCTCGGCGTGCGGGCGGGGGTCGGCACTGCGGGCTCGGGGCAGGGTAGCACGCGGGCGAGGGAGCGGCGATTGGGCTCGGCATCGCGGCTGGGGCGGGTCCGGGGCGGATGGCCGAGCGAGCGAGCGGCGGCGCGGGCGGGCCTGGGCCGCGCCGCGGCCTCGACAATCCGTCATGGTGTATGTTAGACACTATGATGAACATGGACATCCGGCTCGAGAGCAAGCGGCGCTCGCCGACCAAGCTGGTCGCGCTCTACCCGGGCGCGACCATCCTCGACCTGACCTCGAAGGCCGACGCGCCCTGGGTCCGCTTCTCGCCCTTTTGGCCGCACGGCGACATCCCCGTGCCCGCGAGCCCCGGCGTGGTCTCGGCCAGCGTCGAAGGAGCCTGGCAAGCGCTCAAGGTGTTCGAGTCGGCCGACGTCGATCCGAGCAAGTTCGCGGTCACCAGCATGCGCGGGCTCAAGCGCAGCGTCCGGCGCTTCGGTCGGTGTCTGGGCCACCGCGAGGGGGTCGAGGGCGAGCGCCTGCTCGGCTACCTCGAGGCTCGTCGCGCGATCTACTTGCCGCTCTACGGCTTCGTGCTGCGCGAGCGACTGCGCGAGGAGCTGGCCGAGCTGCGCGCCTTGGCCGAGGCCGGGACGGTGATCGTGCTCGACTACGAGACCAACGCCGACGTCGATGATCCGAGCAAGCCGCTCAGCCATGCTGCGTTGGTGATCGCTTGGCTGCGCGGCGCGGCGTTGAAATAGGGCTGTATCGAGTCGGAGATCCGGCCTGTCGGATGCGAGACTGGTAGGCTCGCGCGGATGAGCGACGTCGACGACGCCACGCTGCCCGCCAGCGACGCGGCCACGCCCTCGGGCCAGGTCGCGCGCGAGAGCTGGTTGCTGGCCCGCGGCGAGACGCTCGGTCGCTACTTCGTGCTCGACCTGCTCGGTCGCGGCGGCATGGGAGCGGTCTACTCGGCCTACGATCCCGAGCTCGATCGCAAGGTCGCGCTCAAGCTGATCCTCGCGCGCGGCGATCCTTCGGACAGCTCGACCAGCGCCGATCAACAACGGCTGCTGCGCGAGGCCCAGGCGATCGCCCAGCTCAGTCACCCCAACGTGCTCACGGTCCACGACGTCGGCACGCATCGCGGTCGCGTGTTCGTGACCATGGAATTCGTCGAGGGCGGGACCCTGCGCGAGTGGTCCGACGCGGGGCCGCATCCTTGGCGCGAGGTGTTGGCCAAGTTCTTGCCGGCCGGCTCGGGCCTCGCCGCCGCGCATCGGGCCGGGCTCGTGCATCGCGACTTCAAGCCGGCCAACGTGCTCATCGGCAGCGAAGGCCGGCTTCGCGTCGCCGACTTCGGGCTGGCCCGACGAGTCGCGAGCGGCGACGAGCCGGTCGCCCGCGTGCGCGAGTCGACCGGCTCGGTCCAAGCCGACACGCTCTGCGCCAAGCTGACCCAGACCGGCGCGCGGGTCGGGACGCCGGCCTACATGGCGCCCGAGCAATACGCGGGCGACCCGGTCGATGCCCGCGCCGATCAGTTTGCGTTTTGCGTCGCGTTCTACGAGGCGCTCTACGGCGAGCGGCCCTTCCGAGCCGGCAACTCGTACGGGCTGATGCAGGCGGTCGAGCGGGGCGAGATCGCCGAGCCCGAGCACGAGGTCCGGGTCCCGACTCGCCTCCGCAAGGCGATCCTCCGCGGGCTCGCCCACGACCCCGCGCGCCGCTGGCCCGACATGGACAGCTTGCTCGCCGAGCTGCAGCGCGAGCCCGTCCGCACCTGGTGGCCCTGGGCCGTGGCCGCCGCGCTCTCGCTGACGCTCGCGGGCGTGGTCGTGCTCGCACGCGACCCGCCGGTCGCGAGCGAAGCCGAGGTCTGCACCGGCGTCGACGAAGCCTTCGCGTCGGCCTTCGCCAGCGAGGATCGCCGCGCGATCGAGCAGCGCTTCGCGGCGCTCGACGAGCCCGAGACCGCGCGACGCCTGCTCGCGCGCCTCGACCAATGGACCGCGAGCTGGCGAGCAGGCTGGGAGGGCGCGTGTCGGAGCTCGGCCTCGGGCAGCGCGTCGGTCGAGCTCTACTCCGCCCAGCTCTCGTGCCTCGAGCGAAGGCGGCATCGCTTCGCCAGCTACGTCGCGCTGCTGCGCGAGGCCGACGCGGCGCTGGCTCGGCAGGCGATCGAGGGCCTCGACCAAGTCGGGAGCCCGGCGGCGTGCAGCGATCGCGAGCTGGTCCTGGCCCAGGTCGAGCCGCCCGAAGATCCCGATCTGCGCGCCCGCGTCGAGCAGCTCGCCGGCCGGCTCGACGAAGCCCACGCGCTCTCGTTGGCGGGCCGGCTCGACGCCGCCGAAGCGGCGCTCGAGCAATTGAGCGAGCCGATCGCGGCGACCCAGTGGCGGCCCTTGGCGGCCGAGTTCCACCGCTTGCGCGGGCACAACCGCGGTCGCCAGCGCGACTTCGCCGGCTCGGAGCGCGACTTGGTCGAGGCGATCGCCGGCGCCTTGGCGGTCGGCGACGATCGCCTCGCCGTGATCGCGCTGGCCAACCAAGCCGAGTTCATCTGCGACTGGCAGCCGCGCTGGACCGAGTCGCTGCAGCTGCTCGAGTTCGCCGACGCGCTCGTCGATCGACTCGGCGGCGACCCGGCGCTCGAGGCCGAGGTCGAGGGCACGCGGGCCGAAGTGCTGATGCGCCAAGGCAGCTACGAGCCCGCGGTCGCGGCGGCCCAGCGCTCGTTGGCGGCGGCCGAGCGCGCGGCCGGGTCCGAGAGCCTGGCCGCCGCCGACGCGCATCACGTGCTCGGCACCGCGATGTATTGGGTCGGCGACAACGACGAAGGCCAGCGGCAGCTCGAGCTCGCGCAGGCCTCGTGGACCGCCCAGGTCGGACCCGAGAACCCGCGGATGCTCAAGATCCACAACGGCCTCGGCCTGTTCGCGCTCGCGCGCGAGCAGCCGCTGGTGGCGATCGCCGAGTTCGAGGCCGAGCTGCGCCTGGCCGAGACCCTCTACGGGCCCGATCACCTCGACGTCTCCGACGCGCTGGCCAACCTCGCGCTGGCCAACTATGGCGCCGGTCGGCTCGACGAGTCGCGCCGCGACCTCGAGCGCTCGCTGGTGATCCGCGAGCGCGAGGCCGGGCCCGACAACCTCTATGTCGGCCACGCGCGAGCCAACCTCGCCGGCACGCTGCGCGAGCTGGGTGAGCTCGACGCCGCGCTCGAGCAGGGCGAGCGCGCCTACGCGGTGATCTTGGCCGTGCGCGGCGAGGGCCACCCCGACCTCGCGATCGCGCGCAACGTGCTGGCCGAGACGCACCGCGATCGCGGCGAGTTCGAGCAGGCCCGGACGCAGGTCAGGCAAGCGCTCGAGCTGGTGATCGCCGCCGACGACAACCCCGAGAACATCGTCGGCACGCGCTTGCTCTACGGCGAGATCGAGCTGGCCGCGGGCGACGCTCGAGCGGCGCTCGAGCAGGTCGATCGGATCCGCGAGCAGCCCGACTATCGACCTTCGCCCGACTACGCGCTCGAGTTCGACTGGTTGGCGGCGCGCAGCCTCGCCCGGCTGGGTCGAATCGGCGAGGCCCGCGAGCTGGGCCGCCGCGCGCTCGAGGGCCTCGCCGACGCCGAGTCCAAGCGCGAGCGCGGGCCCGAGATCGCGGCGTGGCTGGCCGCGCTGCCGTCTGGTTGAAGGATCGCAGGGCGTGTAGTCTTGCCGCCGTGCGTCGCTCGTCCTTGCTCCTCCCGATCGTGTTGCTCGGGCTCGCCTGCCAACAACCCTCCAACCTCGAGCAGGCCCACGAGAGCGGCGCCGAGCAGGACAAGCCGCCGGTCGGCGATGCGGTCACGATCAACCCGAGCAACCCGGGCAACCCGATCGTCGGGCTCGAAGACGATCTCGACAAGGTCGTCAGCCACGACGCGCCGCCCTCGACCGGCCCGAGCGACGCCGACGGGATCCCGCTGCCCAGCTTCGCGGGGGCGGCGACCCTGCTCAGCCCCGGCGAGCCGGCTGACGCGGTCGACCTGCGCTTGGCCCTGGTCGACGGCGCCGTCTATCGGATCACCACGATCGGCATGCTCTTCTTGCCCTTGATCGATCGGCCGACCGGGTTCGCGCGCGAAGAGGACATGGCGTTGAGCGAGTGCAGCGAGACGGGCCCGACCCGCAGCTGCTTGGTCACGCACAGCTACCGCAACTACGAGGCCGAGCCGCCGACGGGCGCCGGGCTCGAGGCCGAAGAGCGCACGGTCGCGGGCATCGTCAGCAAGCACCGGATCGACGCGAGCGGGCTGCGAACCACGCCGACCGAGCTCGCCGGTGACGAAGCCGCGCTGGCCAATCCGGTCGCCCAAGCCCTCGCCGACGCCAACGAGTTCCTGTGCGTCCGGCTGCCGGCCGAGAAGGTCGGGACCGGCGCGACCTGGAAGGACGTGTGCCGGCGGCGGCAGTCGGGCTCGATCGTGACCCGCGACCTGACCTGGAAGCTGGCCAAGCTCGAGGACAGCGAAGACGGCAAGCGAGCCGAACTGCACTACGCCGGCAACGTCTGGACCAAGGACGACAAGGGCGTGCGCAAGGGCAAGGTCCAAGGCGTGCTCTACTTCCTGGTCGACGCTGGCGAGCCCCACTTGCAGCGCGAGCGGGTCGAGTTCGCGATCAACCTCGAGAAGGGGATCAAGACCGCGACCGATCTGCGCTACCAGTGGACCAAGGTCGGCGACGACGGTGAGACCCTGATCCGGACCGACGGCAAGCCCTTCGCCCAGTCGCCGCGCTTGCTCAACGACGGCCGGACCCTCGGCGGCGGCCCGACCCGCGACGCCGAGCTGCCGAAGATCGCCGGCGAAAAAGCCGACGCGAAGCCCAACGCGAAGCCAAAGAAGCAGGCCAAGAAGCAGGCCGGTTGAGCGCGCCTCGCTCGTGGTAGCCTCGGGCCGCGATGGGCTTCTCCGACAAGATGCGCGAAACCTTGGGCAGCGTGGGTGCCCGGCTGACCGTGATGGCCGACGAAGAAGGTTGGGCCGCGCGGGTCCATCCCGGCGAGACCGCGAGCGCGAAGATCCGCATCGTCGGCGGTACCGTGCCAGCCAAGGTCGAGGCGCTGGTCATGCGGGTGATCACCCGGCATCGCCACTGGACCGACGGCCGCGGGATCGCCCTGACCGACGCCCAAGCGCGCGAGCTCGACGATCGCCGTCACCTGACCCCGAGCTGGAGCCGCGAGACCATCCAAGAGCTGCGGGTCCCCGTCGATCGCGAGATCGACGCGGGCGAGGAGCAGCTCGTCGAGGTCGCGATCGAGGTCCCCGCCCACTGCGATTCGACGACCTCGGCCTGCACGATCACGCTGCACGCCCAGGCCGACGTGCGCGGGCAGATCGACCCGACCGCGACCGGCAAGCTGCTGGTCGCTTGAGCCGGCGCCTGCGCTAGCGCGGGCTCTGCCAGTCGAACTCGTACTCGACCTTGCCCTCGGCTCGACTTCGGACCTGGTGGCGGACCGAGCCTTCGACCTTGCACAGGTCGAGGCAGGCATGCAGCCCGCCGCCGATCGACGCCAGATAGAGCGGGCTGTCGAGCATCGCCTTGGGCAGGCCTTCGTAGGTCAGCAACGCGCGATTGGCCGCGAGCTCCTTGAACTTCACCTCGCCACAGTTGCGGTAGAGCTGGCCCCAGGCGAAGGTGGTCGCGCGAATCACCGCCGGCGGCGTGAGCCCGAAGATCTTCTGGATGCCGTCGAGGATCGGCCGGAGCAGCGAGCTCTCGGTCGAGAGTCGCGTGCTCGTTCGTGAGCGCTCGCGATCGGAGCCCGGGCCGAATACGCGCTCGATCGCCTCGGCGAGCGCGATGTCGTACTCGAGCGGCAACCAGGCGGTCTTGGCCGCTTGGTCGACCTCGCGCAGGACTTCGGGCGGGAGCGCGGCTCGGACCTCGTCGACTCGGCCCGGACCGATGAGCTCGACCGCAGCCAGGTTGTTCATGATTTGGCTCGCCTTGATCCGAGCCTGTCCATCGCCACGCATGCGGATGGAGTAACCGAGGAGTTTCATGATTGGCAATCACATTCGTGCGAATGCAGCATTTGCAGCGTTGCTTGCAAATGGATCAGAATCGCGCGATTCGATGCGCAGCCTGCGAGAATGCATGAATCGCGCAAGAATGGCCAAGATTGCCACGGTGCGGGGTTTCCGTGCTGCATGAAGGGACATCCCACCCGATTGCGTTTACAACGCAATGCTGAATCCATTGATGCAATCGAGCGCGATTCGAACTTGGCTTGGGTTTGCCGCTCGAAACGCATGGGACGCTCGCCCCTGGCGCGCTCGCAGGGCGCCAGGGACGAGCCAATCGCGCTTCAGCTGACTCGAACCATCATCTTGCCAATCTTGCTGGTCTGGCCGCCGACCAATTCGCGCAGCGCGTCGGGCAGCTTCTCGAAGCCCTCGATCGAGTAGGTTCGAACCTTGAGCTTGCCCTCGGCCAGCCATTGCCCGAGCACCGGGCCCGCCTCGGCGAAGCGGGGGATGTAGTCGAGGATGATGAAGCCCGCGATCTTGATCCGGCGCATCAGGATCTGCGCGAAGTTGGCTGGCCCCGCGACGACCTCGCCGCTGCGGTTGTAGTCGGAGATCATCCCGCACAGCGAGATCCGGCCGTGCAGCTTCATCCGCAGCAAGATGGCGTCGAGCTGGGCGCCGCCGACGTTCTCGAAGTCGACGTCGATGCCCTCGGGGCAGAGGCGATCGAGCGCCGCGCCGACGTCCTCGTTGCGGTAGTCGATGCACGCGTCGAAGCCGAGCTCGTCGACTACGTACTTGCACTTCTCGGGCCCGCCGGCGATGCCGATCACCCGGCAGCCCTTGATCTTCGCGATCTGGCCGACGAGGCCGCCGACCGAGCCGGCCGCCGCGGTCACGACCACGGTCTCGCCCGGCTGCGGGTTGGTCACGTCGAGCAGGCCGAAGTAGGCGGTGAAGCCCGAGGTCGGCGCGAGCACGGCGATGGCCAGCTCGGGGCCGACGCCCGGGGCGAGCTTGCCGAGCAAGGCCTCTTCGGGCTTGGCGGTGACATGGGTCTGCCAGCCGAGCATGCCGAAGACCTCGTCGCCCGGGGCGAAGTCGGGGTGATTGGAGGCTTCGACGATGCCAGCCCCGAGCGCGCGGACGACCTCGCCGAGCCCGATCGGCGGGAGGTAGCCGGGCATGTCGCTCATCCAGATCCGAATCGTGGGGTCCATCGAGAGCCACGTGGTCCGGACTTGGATCTCGCCAGCTTCGGGCGCTCGGACCTCGCTCTCGCGCAGCTCGAGGTCGGAGTCGGCGAGCTCGCCAACCGGTCGGGACTTCAGGATGTATTGGCGGTTTGTGGGCATCGGCGAGGTGCATAACAGATCGCCCAACGTTGCGACGATCCGGCCCAAATTGGCGCCTCGTCGCCCGTTCAGGCGAAGGGTGTGGGGTAGCGTACCGTGCGCGCGCTGCACGGAGATTGCGGGCACTTTGGGTTGAAGCGATCGCTTCGGTCCACCATGATGAAAGCATGCGGTCGACTTCGTTCGCGGTCTGGCTCACCCTCTCGCTTCCGCTCGGGCTCGGCTGCGGGCCCCAGCAGCTCGGCACGGACGATGAGGTCGGCGATGGCGACGGCGATGGTGATGGTGACGGCGATGGCGACTGTGGTGAATGTGACGATGGCTATTCGGAGCTGTGGCTGACGACCAACAAGGACGTCGACGTCTTGCTCGTGATCGACAACTCGGGCTCGATGGGCCTGGCCCAGGCCAAGCTCGCCAACAGCTTCGCGGCGTTCATCGACGTGCTCGAGGACCCCAACGTCGCCGTCAACTACCGGATCGGCCTGACCACCAGCGACAACGGCAACCCCTGGTGTCCGGCCGGCACGACCACGCCCGAGGGTGGCAAGCTGGTGCTGAGCTCGTGCCAGACCCGGCTGGGCGACTTCACGTTCAGCGACACCGTCGACGTCCGCGATCTCGCTTGCAACGACCTGTGCACGCTGGGCCCGGCCGAGCTCGAGGTCCTGCCCAGCGCGACCGACTACGATCCCAACAAAGCGCCGCGACCCTGGCTCGAGCGGATCGAGGGCGTGCAGAACCTGCCCGAGGGCACCGACATGGCCGAGGCCTTCAAGTGCTTCGCGCCGCAAGGCGTCAACGGCTGCGGGTTCGAGTCGCAGCTCGAGTCGATGTACCTGGCCCTCGCGCGAACCCAGGACAGCAACGAGGCCAGCTACGGGTTCATGCGCGACAGCGCGGTCCTGGCGATCGTGATCGTGACCGACGAGGTCGACTGCTCGTACAACAAGGCGTGGGCGGACATCTTCGCCCAAGACGGCAACAAGGTGTTCTGGTCGGATCCGAGCGCCTCGTTCCCGACCTCGGCGCTGTGCTGGAACGCGGGGGTCCAGTGCTCGGGCGATCCGAGCGGCTACGACGCTTGCGATCCGGTCGACAAGGGGATTGGCGGGGAGGTTGGGGTGGCTGATGTCGACGCCGTCCTGCATCCGCTGCAGCGCTACGTCGATCGCGTGCAGGGGATCGAGGACGCGAAGAAGGAGCTCAACCCCGATCAGGAGGTCATCGTCGCGCTGATCGGCGGCGTGGCCGAGGATGGCTCGATCTTCTACGCGGACGTGGGCGCGAGCGATCCGGTCTTTCAAGACTCGTTCGGGATCGGTCCGGGTTGCACGAACTTCGAGGGCCAGACCGGGCTTCCGCCGGTGCGCATGCGCGACTTCGTCGAGGCGTCCACGCCCGGCAATCTGTTCTCGATCTGCGCCTCGGACTATACGCCCGCGTTCCAAGCGATCGCCAACTCGATCCGCGACCAGATCGAGCCGGCCTGCCACACCCAATGCGTCTGGGACAGCAAGCCCGAGACCGAGGTCGTCGACCCGGTGTGCAGCGTCCGGCAAAAGTCGCCCGGCCTCGACGCCATCGAGGTCCAAGAGTGCGTGCGCGATCTCGACGGCAGCTACGCCGTCGACCCCGACACGCTCGGCTACACCCTGCCGGACGCCGTCGACGTCTGCTTCGCGCTGCTCGTCGATCCCGGCAACCTGACCAGCGACCCCAACGACGACATGTCGATCGCGTGCACCGACCTCCACTACAACCTGGAGTTCGAGCTCGCGCGTCGAGCCGGCGTGCCCGCGCCTGGCGGGACCGCGGTCTCGGTCAAGTGCACCCTGGACGACGACCCGAACGCCTGTCCAAACCTCGGCATCCCGGGCTGAGAGTCCGTGAGCAGCCGAGGGTGATAGAGTCGCGCCATGGTGCTTGGCTCCTCGCGTCCCCATCTCCCCACGCTGCTCGGCTCGCTCGCGGCCGCGCTCGCGCTCTTGCCCGCGAGCGCCCAGGCGAGTCGGCTGGTCTACATCAACACCGAGCCGCTCACGGTCGTCGGCGGCACGAACGATCCGACGATGGACTCGATCAGCGTCAACGGGTTCATGGACACCGAGATGGACGGCTGGGCTGGCGCGACGCCCGAGCAGATCGGCCAGCTCTTGTGGTTGCTCGAGCAGACCACGCTCGCCTACGACGTCGAGTTCGTGCTCGAGCGTCCGGCCGCGGGCCCCTACGACATGGTCGTGTTCGGCAGCGCCGACGATCACATGAGCGCCTTCGGTGGCACCTGCTCCGTTCAGGTCGGCATCTCCGACTGCCTCGACGCGGGTGGCGAGTCGATCGGCTTCATGTTCTGGGGCTGCTTGGGCGACGCCGATCAATTCGATCCGCACCGGGTCGCCTTCCACACCCTCGGCGCGCTCGGCTATGGCTGGGGGCTCGAGAACGTCGGCGGCACCGGCCAGGTGATGGCCAGCTACAGCGCCAGCGGGCTCAAGTACGGCGAGCAGTGCTCGGTCATCTCGGGCACGGCGGCCTGCATGCACGAGGGCTGCACGATGGGTCAGCAAAACGGCTCGGCCGACATGCTCGCTCGCCACGGCGCGCGGGTCGACGACGGTCCGCCCGAGATCACCGTGATCTCGCCCGCGCCCAACACGACCGTGCAAGAGCCCTTCGACGTGGTCATCGAGGTCGACGACGCCTTCGGCGGGATCACGACCTCGCTGACCTTGGTCGGGCTCGGCGTCGATCCGGTCCCCGACGACACCTACCCCTTCGCCTGGAACGGCCTCGACGTGCCCAACGGCAACGTCATCTTGGAGATCGCCGCGCTCGATGCCGATGGCAACGAGGCGGTCACGCAAGTGCCGATCTGCGTCGGAGGTCCTTGCGATCCGCCCGACACCGACACCGGCAGCGACACCACCGACTCGGGCACCGACACGGCCAGCAGCGCCGACACGAGCAACGACGAGGTCGGGGCCGACGGCACCGGCGGCGGCGGCGATTCGAAGGGCTGCTCGACCCGCACCGAAGCAGGCTCGGGCGGGGTTGGGTTGTTGCTGCTCGGTGTGCTCGCCTGGGTCCGTCGCCGTCGCGACTGAGCTACTTCAACTCGAAGGCCTTGCCCGGGGTCGCGCCAATCGCCAGCAGGGTCGCGCCCTCGGGTCCGGGCTCGAGCTTGCGCCGGGTCGCCGGGCCGACGCAGGCGACGCTGCCAGCCTCGCGCGGCCAACGTTGGTCGCCGACGATCAAGCTGGCCGTGCCGCGCAGCAGCACATAGACCTCTTGCTGACCATCGCCGAGGTGGTCGTGCTCGGGGTAGTCGTTGGCGCCGGGCTCGAAGCTCAGCACGTTCATGCCCCAGGCTTCGACGCCGAGCTGCTTGCCCGCATGATGAAAGCGGATGCCGGGCAGCTCGTGCTCGCCTTGGTAGTAGTCGAGCTGGTCGAGGCGCTTGATGGTCACGTCGGTCATGGGCCGCAGTGAAGCCGACGCACTGGGTTCGAGGCTTGTAAAAATGCGACCGGCCGCGTGGTAGCGTGGCCGCGCAGATGGCCGGCAGCAGCGAAGGCGAGGTCCCCCAGGCGGTGCTCGATCCTCGCCGGGCCGACGCGCTCTTGGTCCGCGGACGGCTCGCGCCCTCGGCTGATCTCGCCGACTTCGTCGACTACTACTGGATGGTCGCGTGGAACCTGCGCGAGCCCTACGTCGCGGCGGTGCTCGGCGATCCCTGCATCCACTTGAGCTTCGAGACCAAGATCGGCGCGCGGCTGACCGGGGTCGTGCGGGCCTGCTTCCTGCACGACACCCGCGGCGTCGGTCGGGTGTTCGGGGTCAAGTTTCACGCGGGCGGGTTTCGGCCCTTCGTCGACTTCCCGATGATCGAGTTGACCGATCGCCGCGGACCGCCGAGCGAGCTGATCGGCTGGTCGATGCCCGAGCTCGAGCAAGCCATGGACGCGCGCGTCGACGACGAGCAGGGCAAGCGCTTGGTCGAAGCCTTCTTGCGTCCGCGCCTGCCCGCGCCCGATCCCAACGTCGCGCTGGTTCGGCGGATCGTCGCGCGGATCGCCAGCGAGGGCGAGCTGACTCGGGTCGAGGCGCTGGTCGAGGAGCTCGGCATGACCAAGCGCGCGCTCCAGCGGCTCTTGCACGACTACGTCGGCGTCGGAGCCAAGTGGATCATTCGCCGCTATCGCCTCCGCGAGGCGGCCGTGCAGCTCGACGAAGCGGCCCAGACCCAGCAGAGTCGCGCGAGCGCGGGCGCGAGCTTGGCCGCGTTGGCGGCCAGGCTCGGCTACTTCGACCAAGCCCACTTCGGCAAGGACTTCAAGGCGATGGTCGGGAAGACGCCGCAGCAATACCTTCAGCTCTTGCGCGAGTTTGGCTAGCCGAACCCGCGGGGCTGGGTTGTGCCGACCCACAGCGCTCGTCACAATCGGGCGATGCACACGCTGACGACCGACTCCGACATCGTCGAGGGCGGCGCTCGGCGCAGCCGCGAGGTCTTGGCTTTGGTCGTGGTGTGGTGCCGCGACGAAGCCGAGCGGCTCGGCGAGCTGCTGCTGCCCGATCCGGACGCCCAGCCGCGCGCGGGCTGGATGTTCGGGCGTGGTCGCGAGGACAGCGGGGTCCGGCTCGAGCTCGTGCGCCAGCGACCCGGGCAGACCGAGCGACGCCCCGCGCTCGCGCTCCCGCAGCTCTCGCAAGACCAGCTGCGCATCCGCGTCGGCGAGGCCGGCGAGCTCGAGCTCGACAATGTCGGGCGCCGGACCTTGCTGATCAACGGGGTCGAGCGCGAGTCGGCGCGCGTTGGCGAGGGCGAGGTCGTCGAGCTGCGCGGCCAGATCATGTTCGTGGTCGCCCGCCGCCCGCTCGAGCTGCCTGCGCTCGAGCTGCCCGCCCGTCTGCTGCCGCGCTTCGGCGAGGCCGATGCGTTCGGGCTGCTCGGCGAGAGCCCGCCCGCGTGGTCGCTGCGCGGCCAGATCGCGTTCGCGGCCGCCCGCGACGTCCACGTGCTCGTCCAAGGTCCGAGCGGGGTCGGCAAGGAGCTGGTCGCCCGGGCGATCCACGAGCTCTCGGGTCGGGCCGCGCACCCGCTCGTCGCTCGCAACGCCGCGACCTTGCCCGAGGCGCTGATCGACGCCGAGCTCTTCGGCAACCTCCGCGACTACCCCAACCCCGGCATGCCCGAGCGAGCGGGGCTGATCGGCGCGGCCCACCGCGGCTCGCTCCTGCTCGACGAGATCGGCGAGCTCTCGCACGAGCTGCAGGCCCACTTCTTGCGGGTGCTCGACGCCGGCGAGTACCAGCGGCTCGGCGAGTCGACGACTCGCCGCGCCGACTTTCGCCTGCTCGCCGCGACCAACCGCCCGCTCGACGAGCTCAAGCACGACCTCGCCGCGCGCTTGCGTCTGCGCGTGGCCGTGCCCTCGCTGGCCGAGCGGCGCGAAGACATCGCCCTGCTGATCCCCCACTTGATCCGGCGAATGGCCGGCGAGGACCCCTTGCTCGCGCGTCGCTTCTTCGCGGGCGGGGACTCGAGCGGGGCGCCGCGCGTCGACGCGACGCTCGTGCGCGCGCTGATCCGCCAGCCCTTCCCGACCAACGTGCGCGAGCTCGAGGGCGCGCTGTGGACTGCGATGATGCACAGCGTCGTGGCCGGCCACGCGCAGGTCGAGGCGAGCGTGGTCGAGCCGGCGCGCGAGGTCGATCCGCGCAAGCTGACCCGCGAGCAGATCGAAGCGGCGCTCGCCCATGCCGAGGGGGTGCAGGATCGGGCGTGGCGGCTGCTCGGGCTGCGCAACCGCTTCGCGCTGATCCGGCTGATGAAGAAGCACGAGCTCGCCTGAGCACGTGCGCGCACGTGCGGCGTGCGTGCGCTCGGGCGCCGAGCCGTGCGTGCGGCCCTTCGTGCGGCCCATGTCGGGTTCGGGCCGCTTGGCATCGCCGATGCAGTGGTGCCGGGCATGGCGAACGAAACCGCGACCATCAAGATCAAGAACAGCACCGGCAGCAACGCCGTCATCCAGCTCTTTCACCACAACCCCGACACGGGCATCCAGAGCATGTGCTGGTGGGCGAAGGCCGGCGAGACGGTCGGCAGCCTCGTCGTCAAATTCCAGACCGGCTTTGGCAACTACAGCGATCCCGACTATTGGACGGTCCGCGTGACCATGGTCAATGGTTCGAGCGTCGGCGTCCACCAGAGCCAGGGCTACCCCTATCCCTTCGACGCGCTGCGCAACCCCTTCCACTCGGTGATCGACAGCTCGATCCAGTGGAAGGAGTGCCAGCTGCAGAGCAGTGACGCCGACCAGACCCACACCTTCGAGGTCAGCGCGAGCCAGTTCAAGATCAAGCTCGCGTCGGGTGGCACGACGACGGGGATGACCACGATGAGCAACCCGCAGAAGGTCACGAACGTGTTCGTGCTGATGCTCGAGAACCATTCCTTCGACAACATCTTCGCCCGCTCGGGCATCGCCAACATCACCAAGGCCACGAACGACAGCACCAACACCTATGGCAGCACGACCTACCACGTGACCGGGCCGGCGCCGACCTGCATGCCCGTCGACCCTGGCCACGAATTCGAGGACGTCGTCGAGCAGCTGTGCGGCGACGGCAAGGTCTTCGTGTCTGGCCACGCCTATCCGCCGATCAACAATTCGGGCTTCGTCGCCAACTATGCGCAGGACTCGATCCCCGTGCCGAGCGGCGACTACGGCAACGTGATGGCCTGTTTCGACACGTCCACGCAATTGCCGGTCATCTACGAGCTCGCGACCCAGTTTGCGATCTGCGATCACTGGTATTCGTCGATGCCCGGCCCGACCTGGCCGAATCGCTACTTCGTGCACGGTGGCTCGTCCTCGAACCTCGATCACAGCCCCAGCAAGGCGCTGATGGGCAAGTGGATGAGCGTCGACGGCTTCTCGTACGAGCACGGCTCGGTCTTCGACGCCTTGGCGGCCAAGAACCTGCGCTGGCGGCTCTACATCGACGAGCAGGGCCCGCTCTCGGGCAGCTTCGCGCAGGTCGCTTCGATCGAGCGGATCATGCAGTCGCGCGACGTCTACGATGTCGCGCAGCTGGCCGAGGATCTGAAGTGGCCCTACGGACCGCGCTATACCTTCATCGAGCCCAACTACGGCGACGCTTCGGGCGACTTCTCGGGTGGCAGCTCGCAGCACCCGCGCGACGGCATGTACCGCGGCGAGCAGCTGATCAAGCAGGTCTACGAGGCGATCCGCAATTCGCCGGCCTGGATGTCGAGCATGCTGATCGTGACCTACGACGAGCACGGGGGCTTCTATGACTCGGTCAAGCCGGGCACGGCGACCAAGCCCGGCGACAGCGTGACGGGGGACGGCGCGCTCGGTCTCAACCAGTATGGGTTCGCGTTCGACAGGTACGGCGCCCGCGTGCCGGCGGTGGTCATCTCGCCCTGGATCAGCAAGGGCAAGGTCGACACCACCACCTATGATCACACCTCGGTGCCTCGCACGCTCGAGGTGCTCTTCGGCACCAAGAAGTTGACCGAGCGTGACGAGCACGCCAAGGACCTCGGGCACCTCATCTCCCAGAGCAGCCCGCGGACCGACTGTGTCAGCGCGCTGACGCTCGGCCCGGCCGACACGCTGGCGCCCGCCCTCACGCCCGAGCAGCAGGCGCAGCGCGACGCCGAGCCGATGCCCGAGTCCGGCAACGAGATCGGCTTCTTGCACGTGGCCTGCAAGACCGAGCTCGAGCTGGCCACCGACGCGGCCGAGCGCGACGCCATCCGCGAGAAGGTCGCGCAGATTCGTACGCGCGGTGAGCTGCGGGCCTATCTCGAGCAGGTTCGCCGGCGGGTCGCGGCCCACCGCGCCGCGCAGGGGCTCGTGACCAGCGTGGCGACCTGACCGAGGGGAGGGCTGGGATCTTGGTGCCCGCTTCCAGCTCTCCACCCGAGCGACGCTCGCTCGGTGCATCATCGTGGGTGACTCCGCACGTGGACACCGCCCAAGAAGATGCGCCGGGCAGCTCGCCGGCTCGAGACGTCACGCAGGTCGATCCACGCCTGGTCGCCGCGTTCGCGTCGGGTCGCTTCCCAGGGCTGCGTGCGCCCGAGGGTCTGCGCGAGCTCGAAGGCGCTCGCATCGGTCGCCATGCGATCCTGCGCGAGCTCGGGCGCGGCGGGATGGGGGTCGTGTACCTGTGCTACGACGAGCAGCTCGATCGCAAGGTCGCGGTCAAGCTGCTCGGCGCACGCCTGCCGAGCGCGACGGCCAAGCGACGGCTCGAGCGGGAGGCCCAGGCGCTCGCTCGGCTCTCGCATCCCAACGTCGTGCAGATCTACGAGCTCGGCGACCATCACGGCGCGACCTTCGTGGCGATGGAGTACGTGGTCGGCGACTCGCTGCGAGCGTGGCTGCGCGACCCTCCGAGCACGCACTGGCGAGCGCGGGCCGAGCTGCTGCGCGACTGTGGTGCCGGGCTCGCGGCTGCTCACGCGCAGGGGCTCGTGCATCGCGACTTCAAGCCCGACAACGTGCTCGTCGGCGCGGATGGCCGCGCGCGCGTGCTCGACTTCGGCATCGCGCTGCGCATCGATTTCGAGGACGAGGACGAGGACGAATGCGGGCTCGAGACCGAGCGCTCGAGCGCTGCGCTGACTCGGACGGGCACGCGCGTCGGCACGCCCGCATACATGTCGCCCGAGCAGTTCGAGGCCTGCCGCTGCGACGCGCGCAGCGATCAGTTCAGCTTCTGCGTGGTCGCCTTCGAGGCGCTCTTCGGCACGCGGCCCTTCGCCGGCGACGACATCGAGACGCTCGCGCACGCCGTGTGCTCGGGCAAGGTCGCGAGCCCGAGCGAGTCGCCGGTCCCGAAGTCGCTGCGCGTCGCGATCCTGCGTGGCCTCTCGCTCGCACCGGCCGCGCGCTGGCCCGACATGAACGCGCTGCTGGCCGAGCTCGATCGTGTGCTCGACTCGCGCAGGCCGAGGCGTCTGGCGTGGTCGTTGGCGGGCGCGGCTCTGGTCGCGCTCGCGCTGCCCTTCGCCCGCCGCGAGCCCGAGGGGGTCTGCGAGTTCGACGAAACGGCGCTGCGCGACGCGTGGGATGCCGATGCTCGCGCGACGCTGCGCGGGCGGCTCGACCCGCAGGTCGCCGCGCGGGCCGAGGCGCGGCTCGACGCGTGGAGCAGGGGCTGGCTGGCGAGTCGGCGGCGCGTGTGCGAGGCGACTCATGTCGAGGGCACGCAGTCGGCTGCGCTGCTCGACCTGCGCACGAGCTGCCTCGATCTGCAGCGACGCGAGCTCGGCCAGGTCGTCGCGCTCTTGGTCGACGCGGGCAGCCCCAGTGACGCGCGCGTGCTCGAGCTGCTCGACGAGCTGCCCGAGCTCGCGCGCTGCGAAGATCCGCATCTGCCTGCGTCGACGCACCCCTTGCCCGACGATCCGGCCACCCGCGAGGCGATCGAGCAGGCCCACGGCGAGCTCGCGGGCATCCGCTCGCTCGCCCGCGTGCGTCGCTTCGACGAGATCGATGCGCGGCTCGACTCGCTCGCGCCGCGGGTCGAAGCGCTCGACCACGCGCCGCTGCAGGTCGAGCTCGAGGCGCTGCAAGGTCAGCGGCTCTTGTGGCGCCGGCGTGTGGCCGAAGGAGTGCCGCGCATGCGCGCGGCGATCGGGCTGGCCGAGCGCGAGCGACTCGACGAGCTCGCGGCCGACCTCCGGCTCGAGCTCGCTACGGCGGCGGTCGGGACCTGGGGCTCGCTCGACGTCCAGGCGCTGCTGCTCGACGAGGCCGAGCTCGCGCTCGCTCGGATCGGTCGCGCCGATGATCGGCGCACGATCGAGCTCGCGCTCGCGCGGGCCCGCCATCAGGCCGCCCGAGGCGACTACGCGGCGGCGCGGCAGAGCCTCGAGGTCGTCATGGCAGACGCGCGCGCGGCAGGGCTGCCCGAGCTGGTCAGCAGCGCTGGTCGACAGCTCGGCCACCTCTTCGTCGAGCTCGGTCGCTTCGCGGACGCCGAGCGCTGCTACGCCGAGGCGCACGCCGACTCCGTGGGGCAGCGCGGTGACTCGCCCGCGCTCGAGGCCGAGTACGCGCTCGAGCTCGGGCTGATGCACCTGCGCGGCGGCGAGCTCGAGGCCGCGGAGACCGAGCTCGCGCGCGCGGATCAGCAGCTCGCGCGCCTCCACACGCCCGATGTCGAGCTGCTCGCCCTGCTCGCGCTCGAGCGTGCCAAGCTCTCGTTCATGCGCGGGGATCTCGACGCGGCGGCGGCTGGCTTCGAGCGGGCGAGCGTGATCGGCAACGACGACCAGCGCTTGTCCGAGGCCTGGGAAAATCGCGGCGTGATCGGGTTCTATCGCGGTGATCTCGACGACTCGATCGCCTGCTATCGGCGCGCGCTCGCCCTGCGGATCGCCACCAGCGGACCCGATCATCCCTCGGTCGGGATGCTCTACAGCAACCTCGGCGAGTCGCAGGCGGCGATGGGGGACCACGAGGCGGCGCTCGAGTCCTATGCCCACGCGCTCGAGCTGCTCGCGCGCAGCTTGCCGCCCGATCACCTCGACCTCGCGTTTCCCTACAAAGGGCGCGCTCAGTCGCGCGACGCGCTCGGCCAGCACGCGGGGGCGATCCTCGATCTCCAGCAGGCGCTCGGTCTGCACCTCGCGAACCCCGGAGAGCCCGTCGAGCACGCCGACGTCGAGTTCACGCTCGCGCGCATGCTCGACGCGCAAGCCGAGCACGAGCGCGCCCTCGCGCTGGCCGAGCAGGCCCGAGCGCGCTTGCTCGAGCTCGGGCACATCGAACGCGCCGCCGACATTTCGAATTGGCTAGCGACTCACGAGGACTCATCACCATGACCAGCACCGCGAATACGACCTTCTACTTGCGTTGGTATGTGCATAATCACGAGGCCGGCTGGTATGGTTCGAACCATTCGGACTTCGACGACGAAAAGCCGCTCGCCAGCTGGGGGCTCGTGTCGCGCGAGACGGCCTTTTATCTGTGCACGAATCAGAGCACGCGGGTGTTCGCTCGAATCATCGATACCGGCCGCGGGACGGTGTATGGCGCGAAGTTCAACACCCAAGCGACGGGCTGCAACCTGATCTTCACCCCCGAAGGGCCGCTCGAGCTCGAGGCCGGTGACCTGATCAGCGACGATCCCAAGCTCCAGATCAAGGCCGGTGGGACCACGACGCCCTGCACCTTCATCTGGGACGGAGCGCAGTGGTCCTATCAGATCGGTGGGGGCGAGAGCCAACGCTACGTCTGCGGCGAGACCCTCCATCTCGACAGCGGGAGCGGGTCCGTTCCGATCACCGTGCGCGACACGAGCGGCGCTGCGGGTCGCTGCGCGCTCTATCACGCCGACGCCACGCTCGTGCCTTCGAAGACGCCGCTGCCGGCCGGCACCGCCGTCGGCCTCGTCGATGTCTGCGAGGTCGTGCCGGGCAGCGGCCGCGTCAGCTTCGACGCCGAGCCGGGCTCATATACGCTCAACCTCTTCGTCGATCGCATGTCTCGCCTCGCGCTGGCGCCTGCCGCTGGGGCGTAGTCACCCGTTGCCGGGCAGCTGCGGTCGCTTGGGGACGAGCCGGTAGGCGCACCAGCGCGTATACGAATCTGGTTGCCTGCCCAAGGAAAGATCGATCTGCTCGATCTGCTCGATCTGCTCGATGATGCCATCGGGCGCCTGCGTGATCTCGTAGGTGCCGACCGGGTCGACGTCGGGCATGACCTTGTCGAGGTTGGAGAGCACGACGATCCGCTCGTCCAAATCGACGTAGTAGGTGCCGCGTGGGTGGTCGTGGCTCTCGTCGTAGTCGACCACGAACCCACGAGCGGATGCGGGGCTGGCTAGTCACAGGCGATCAGCAGCGCAGCGCGAGCCAGAGTGGAACTTGGCGGATCGGTCGGGCGCTCAGGCGTGGGCGAGGGCGTGGTCGAGCGCCGCGCGAAGGGCCGCGACCTGGGCCGCGTTGCAGATCGCGTCGGTGACCTCGGGGCTGTCGGGATAGACCTCGGTCGTGCTGGTGAAGCGTGCTCGCGTCACGCTCGCGCACAGCCCGAGCGCCTTGCAGGGATAGTTGATGACCCCGCGCTGGGTCATCGGCGAGCCGATGAGCCGGCCCTCGGCGTCGGGCGGAGCGATGTGGGTCACCTGCTCGACGCCCGCGACGATCGCCGCTTGAAATTCGGGCTGCGGGTTCTCGCTGTCGCCGACCGTGTAGAAGCCGTCGGGGATCAGGCCGGGCTCGAAGGGCTTGCCGTCGCGGGCTGCGAGGGCCGGGCGAAACTCGTCCTCGTCGCTGTCGGTGGTCTCGTGCAGATCGACGTGAACGAGGAAGTCGACCCCGAGATCGGCGATCAACCCCATCAGCGCGGCCGACTCCTCGGCCGGGCTCCCGGCTGGGCCGGCCATGAAAGACCGGTTGGGATCGATGGCCTGCGGGTTCCAGCGATTGATGACCTCGTAGCCCCAAGGGCTGACGCAAGGGACGATCACGAGGTTGAGCTTGGTGGCGTAGTCGGCCGCGTGGGTACGCAGAAACGCGAGCGCACCTTGGACGCCGCTGGTCTCGTAACCATGGACGCCGCCGGTGATCAGCGCCCAGGGGGCGCCAGCCAGGCGCGGCCGACTCTGAACGACGTAGAGCGGATAACGCTCGGGATCGATACCGAGCGCTCCATATCGCGTGGCTTCGAAGCTCGGTGCGATCTGCTCGAGCTGGCTTAGAACCTCGTCGCGATAGCTGCGCTGGACCTTGCGCTGCTGGTACCACGCTGCCTTGTCGGCGTTGGTCCATGCTTGGCCGGGCGTTCCGATCGGGTAAAAACGATCCATGGAGGTCACGAAGCGTGAGAACCACATCGACGCCGACGATGCAAGACCTCGGCGAGGCCCCTCTGCGATCATTCGGCCCGCGGGCTTCTCCGATTCGAATGGACTTCTCGCGAACGTGCTTGTTATCCTGGATGCACGCGTGAGCACCACGACCATGGCGAGTTGGGTGGAGGGGTCGCGGCCCATGCTCGAGCGTGGG
The DNA here is from genome assembly GCA_035904925.1 of Nannocystaceae bacterium. Lineage (GTDB taxonomy): Bacteria > Myxococcota_A > Polyangia > Nannocystales > Nannocystaceae > Plesiocystis. Next base: position 118 of record JAMHUH010000341.1, on the reverse strand, counting down.
ACACTCGAGGCGCTACGCGAGAACATCGCGGAGAACAGCGGCATCTTGCCGCCCTTTCGGCTGACGATGCTGACCAAGGAGATCGACGCCGAGCTGGTTCGCTTCGTCTCAGCGCTCG
>JAMHUH010000340.1:0-2894 GCA_035904925.1 Nannocystaceae bacterium | reverse complement strand
CGCTTGGCCGGGCGTCCCCAGGACATCGCAGATCTCGAGCGGCTGGAGACGCCCGATGCCGACTGACATGTCGCCCGAGGCGGTCCAGCGGCGGCTCGCTCGTCTGCGCGAGCTCTCCGTGCCGGAGGACCTCGCCTCGGCGGCCGCTCGGGCCAACGCGGAGCGACCCGAGCGAGTCGAGACCTTCGAGCAGGCAGTCGCGCGGCGGCTCGCCGAGCTGCGGGCGCTGCTCGAGCTGACCGAGGTCCTGCACGCCGCAGGCAAGCGGCTCGGTGATCGGCTCGGCGATCGGCTCAGTGATCGGGCAAGGTCAGGCTGATGCCCGAGTTCCAACCACCCGGCACACCGATCAAAGGCTCCTTGCTGCCCGCGGCGCGCAGGTCGAGCAAGACCTCGTCGGCGACCAGCCGCTGGCCTCGCAGCAGCTCCGAGCGCTCGCGCGGCTGCTCGACGTTCTTGGCCCGATAGACGATCACCGCGACCCCGCGCGCCTGGGCCAGCCGACAGACCGCACGACAATAAAAGCGGTTGAACTCGCCCTCGGCCAAGGTCTCGGCCGCGTTGACGGGGACCTTGCGCCCGCTGGCCTCGCGCTCCTCGAGCATGTCCTTGCCACGCAGCTGGTTGGCCAACCAGGCGTCGGTCCGCTCGCGCGCGGCCTCGAGCAGGACCAACGGCCATTGCAGCTCGCCGCGAGCGGTCAGCCACTCGCTCGGGTGAAGGCGATCGGCCTCGAGGTCATGCTCGATCTCCTCGACCATCAAGCTGCGGATCGTGGCTTCTCGGGGCGGCTGAAGATCGAGGTAGAGCAAGGACATGACGCGCGAGCAGGATATCCCGAGTCGCGCGGCCAGTCAGGGATTCGGCGACGACACGGGGCCTGGTTCGAAATGTTATCGTGGCGGCGACGATGGCATCGAGCGATCGGGGACGAGGCATGATCGGGTGCGAGGCGGCGATCCGAGGCTTGGGTCGGGGCACGAGCGCCGCGGCGACCGAGCTCGGGCTGGACGAGTGAGGCATCCCGGAAGCGAGAGCTTGCGTGATACCCTCGACCCGCGTGAACCTCGTCGACGAACTCCACGCGATCGCGGCGGCGTTGCGCTCAGGCGGCATCGGCTATGCCGTGTGCGGTGGCCTCGCAGTGACGATCTACGGAGCGACGCGAACGACCAAGGACATCGACTTGCTCGTGGCCGCGCCGGACGTCGCCCGCGTGCTCGAGCTACTGCGCCCGCTTGGCTACGTGTTTGCTGCGTTGCCGATGACCTTCGATGCCGGCACGCCGAGTGAGCGAAAAGTCCAGCGAGTCAGCAAGCTCGAGGGCGAGCATCTGCTCAGCGTCGACTTGTTGATCGCGGAGGCTGCATTTGCCGGCATGCTCGATGACACGGCCGAGATCGAGTTGCCCGAGGGGACGCTCGTGGTCGTATCCCGGGCGAGCCTGACCACGATGAAACGCTTGGCCGGGCGTCCCCAGGACATCGCAGATCTCGAGCGGCTGGAGACGCCCGATGCCGACTGACATGTCGCCCGAAGCGGTCCAGCGCCGGCTCGCTCGTCTGCGCGAGCTCTACGTGCCCGAGGACCTCGCCTCGGCGGCCGCTCGGTCGAACGCGGAGCGACCCGAGCGAGTCGAGACCTTCGAGCAGGCAGTCGCGCGGCGACTCGCCGAGCTGCGGGCGCTGCTCGAGCTGACCGAGGTCCTGCACGCCGCAGGCAAGCCGCTCAGCACCCGGGCAAAGTCAACCTGACGCGTCACGCCGCGCTGGCTCGCGTGGATCGAGTCAGGGATTCGAAGGATCCGCGGCGATCATGTCGATCAGCAGGTCGCGGGTGACGTCGCCCGCGGCCATGCCGACCGACACCGACTCTTCGTAGTTGCCGTTGTGACCGGTCATCCACTCGTCGCTGGGCACGAAGTAGCCGAGCGAGTCGGTCGCGAGCCCGATCACCACCTTGTGGGGCGCGGTCATGACGTCCTTGATCGGCAAGCCGTTGCGAGTCAGCGACTCGCCGGGGAAGGCGATCATCTGGATCTGCTCGCCAAAGTGCATGTAGGTCGTCTGGGTGTCGATCCAATAGTCGCCACCACGATTCATGAAGTCGTAGTAGATGATGCCGAGCTGGGCGACGCCGATGAAGAGCTGGTTCTCGATGTCGAGGTCGAAGGGCCGCTGCTCGCGGTAGAAGTCGACGCCGACCGGCTCGAGCTTGCCGAGCACGTCGATCGTCGACTGGGCGACCAAGTCGCCGTAGGCATCGGCGCGCTCCCAGTCGTCGGCGTACATGCCATCGGGCACCGAGGGCGAGACGTCGCCTTGCATGCCGTTGAAGAAGAGCACGGGCATGTCGAGCTCGGTCTCGAGCGCCTCGATCGTGTAGCCGCAAAAGTCGCGACTGATCAGCAGGTTCTCGTCGCCGAGGACCACCGGATGCGCCGCGAAGGTGACCATCAGGCCGAGCGGCGTGCCCTCGAGCGAGGTCGCCTTCAGGGCGAAGAGCGAGTCGTCGGTGAAGCCCCAGTCGCGTCGGTTGTGGTTGGCCGAGGTCGTCGACGTGACCTCGAGCGTGGCCGGAACCTTGCTGCTCCAGGCCATCGTCAGCGACTCGACGACCTCGGCGATCACCCGGGCCTTGTAGTCATCCGGCACGCCGCCCCACAGACCCTGGAGATCGGGCGCCGAGTGGGAGTGGGTCGCGGCGACGATGATCTGGCTCTCTTCGATGCCGAGGTTGGCCGCGGTCGTGGCTCGGATCTCGCGCTGGATCTGGTTGCCGATCCCGATCGCGTCGACGATCGCCAGGATCACGCCATCGTGCTGGCCGTAGCCGATCGCCATCGTCCGCACGTAGACGGGGTCGTGCACGCCCTCGGCCACGCCGCGCTGGTA
>JAMHUH010000339.1:0-5195 GCA_035904925.1 Nannocystaceae bacterium | reverse complement strand
CCGCGAGACGATGGCCGAGCTGCTGCGCATGGACGAGCCGCGCCGGCGGATCGCTGGAATGCTCAGCGGTCTCGACATTCACTACGAGCTCGGCGAGGGGCATCCGCTGCTCGGGCGGCGCATGCCCGACCTCGACCTGCATGGTGCGGAGGGTCCCACGCGCGTGTTCAACCTGCTGCACGAAGCCCGGCCCTTGCTGCTCGACCTTGGTGAACCCGGCGGCTTCGACATCTCGGCTTGGGCGAATCGAGTCCGCTTGGTCGAGGCGAAATGCGAGGGTGGGTGGGTGCTGCCGGTCCTGGGCGAGGTCGCTGCGCCTGCGGCCGTGTTGATCCGACCCGACGGACATGTCGCTTGGGCGGGCGACCTCGCGGATCCCGAGCTGCCTCGGGCGATTGCGACTTGGTTTGGCGCGGGCGCTTCGCGATGCGGCGAGTGACGAACCATGAAAATGGCGGCCCGAGCCCCTGGGCCCGATTGCCCAGGGACCCGGGTCGCCGACTCGACACGGACGATTACTCGGCCTTCACCGAGTTGCAGATCTCGTGGAACTTCGCCACCGAGGCGTCGAAGTTGGGGACCCCGCTGGAGATGTGCTGCGCGACTTGGCACTGGAACACGCCGGCGGGAGTGGGGATGAAGTGGGCGACCATGAGGTTGTTCTTCTTGGCGTCGGCGAGGACGACGACGTAGCGGCCGGCGTCCTCGCGCTGCTCGAGGGTCTCGCCGCCCTTGCCGAACACGAAGCCGACGGTGTTGACGGCGGTGTCCAAGGACGAAGGCGGGATCGACTCTTTTTTGAGGCCGATGCTGGGGGCCCCGAGCTCGGACTTCATCTTGATCGAGGTGTCGCTGCTGAGATCGTCGTCCTTGCTGAGGCCATCGGGGATGGTCCAGCTGACCTTGGTGCCGCCGAGCGTGACGGTCTGGGGATTCAGCGTGGCGGCGCTCCAGTCCTTGGCGCCGTCGGCCCCGGCTTTGTCTCCGCAGGCGGAGGTCAGGGCCAAGGTGGCGAAGAGGGCAGCGGTGGTGATGCGGGCAATCGTCGTCATGTCATTCGGGGTGACGAGGGCTCGCTCCGTTTGTCGGGCGGGGGTCGAAGTTTTTCGCCAATTCGAGTCGGGATTTGGCTCACGCCTCGCGCTCGAGCTTGGAGCTGAGCACGCGTCGCACGCTGAGCTCGAGCTGGCTGCCCATCATGCGGATCACGCTCTCGAGCCGCTCGGCGGGCAGCTCGGCGGCCAGCTCGGCGCGAGCTCGCTGCAGGAGCGCGATCCGGGCCTGCTCGAGCCAGACGTAGAGGGTGCTGCGGTGGACGGCGTAGAGCCGCGCGAGCGCGTCGACGGAGACCTCGTGGATGTAGCGCTGGCGCAGCAGGTTGCGCTGACGAACGTCGAGGGCCTCGATGGCCGCGGCCACGGCCGCGCGCAGCTGAGGCTCGTAGCTGTGGCGCAGGTAGTCGAGCTCGGGATCTCGATCGTCCTCGAGCGCGTCGAGCAGCTCGGGATCGTCGCCAGGCTGCGCGGGCGAGGCTCGGCGGCGGCCGTGATCGATGATCAGGTGGGTAGCGATCACGCGCAGCCAGGCACGCAGCGAGCCGCGACCTTGGTAGCTGGCGATCTTGGCGGCGCGCGGGGGATCGTGGACGAAGAGGTGGACGAGCGCGAGCTGGCGAAACTCGGGCTTCGACATGCCGAGCGCGGGGCTGCGAGCGATCGCGCGGTCGAGCTCGGGGCCGAGCGTGCGCTCGAACGAACGCAGGGCGCCGGGGTGATGGCTCGCGCAGGCGTGGGCGAGCACGAGGTCGGCGAGGGCGAGCGTGGCGAGCTCGTCGGGGTCCTTCAGAGCACCCGCGAGGGCGTGGATGAAGAGGTCCTCGTCGACGGGGAAGTCGAGGCTGGTCCGCACGCGCTCGAGCGAGCTCGCGAGCGCTTGCTCGAGGGCGTCGGTGTCCGCGAGGGGCTTGTTCGCGAACGCGCTGACGCGATCGACCGGGAGCGCAGCGAGCAGGCGCTGGTGGAGCGCGGTGTCCACCCGCGCTGCGTAACACGGCCATGGGAGGGCGTCGATTGGTGCGCTTTCGCGGCTCGTGGAAGCGGCTATCGTGCCGGCCGTGACCTGCCCGGAACCAGCGCAGCTCGAGCGCCTGTTCCAAGGGGCGCTCGGGGCCGAGGAGCGTGCCTCGTTGGAGCAGCACCTCGACCGCTGTGAAGACTGCGCGCGGACGGTGTCCGCGCTGGCGCAGCTGTTCGCGTCGGCGTCGTGGGGGGTCGCTTCGACCGATTCGTCCGAGTCGTCGACGGGTGAGCCCAACGAGTCGACGCATGGCCAAGGCCGCTATCAGCTGCTGCGTCGGCTCGGCGCCGGGGCGATGGGCGTGGTCTTCGAGGCCCACGACACGCAGCTCGAGCGTCGGGTCGCGATCAAGTTGCTGCACCCCGCGAGCTCGACGGCGCGCGAGCAGACGCAGGATCGACTCCTGCACGAGGCCCGCGCGATGGCTCGGCTCGCGCATCCCCATGTCGTCGCGGTCTACGACGTGGGCCGCCTCGACGAGCAGGTTTTCTTGGCCATGGAGCTGGTCGAGGGGCCGACGCTGCGGCGCTGGTTGGCCGCCGAGCCCCGCTCGCGCGCCGAGCTGCTCGCGGTGTTCGTGGGCGCGGGTCGGGGCCTCGCCGCAGCGCATGCCGAGGGTCTGGTGCACCGCGACTTCAAGCCGGACAACGTGCTCATCGGCCGAGACGGACGCGCGCGGGTGACCGACTTCGGGCTCGCGTTCGCGAGCCCCGAGACGCCGGGCGATGCGAGCAGCGTCGTGGACCTGACCTGCACGACGACGACGAGGCTGAACAGCACGCAGGCGCAGGCGAGTCAGGCCACGGAGGGATCGGCGTGGATCGTGGGCACGCCGGCCTACATGGCTCCCGAACAGTGGCGAGGCGGCCCCGTCGACGCCCGCAGCGATCAGTTCAGCTTCTGCGTCGCGCTTCACGAGGCGCTCTTGGGTCGGCGACCCTTCGCGGGCGATCGCGTCGACACCTTGGCGACCAACGTGATCTACGGCCGGCGCGAGCCGATGCCTCGTGGCGTGCCTGGTTGGTTGCGAGCGGCGCTCGATCGCGGCCTCGCCAACGATCCTGGTCAGCGGCACCGCAACATGGACGTCTTGCTCGACCAGCTCGAGCGCGATCGGGGAGCGCGGCGGCGAGTCGCGATCGTGGTCGCTGCGCTGGCGCTGGGTGGGCTGGGCAGCGCGGCGATCTTCTCGAGCCTCGATCGCGAGGCCGAGCCCGAGGGATCGAAGGTCGTGGCCGGGAGCGAGGAACCGACCGAGGCTGATGCGGGCGCGACCTGTCTCACCGAGCTCGAGCGGGCGGGCGGGCGCTGGAGCTCGAAGCGGCGCGACGCCTCGATCGCCCAGCTCGGCGAGGCGACGGGAGAAGGAGAAGCACGAGCGCGAGCGATCGTCGGGCGCCTCGACGCCTGGGTCGAGGGCTGGACGTCCGCCGCCGCTTCGCGCTGCGAGGGTCGAGCGCTGGCCCGCGATCGTTGCCTCGACCAAGCGGCCACGAGCCTCGACGCGCTGGTCGGCGCGGCCCTCGACGCCAAACCATTCGAATTGTCGAACTCCGCGGCCACGATCGCGTGGAGCTTGCCGCGGATCGAAGACTGCGTCGCGGGGCTGGTCCGGCCACCCGAGGCGCCGAGCGAGGCCGAGCGGGTCGAGGTCGACGCGCTCGATCGGGAGCTGGCAAACGTCGAGGCGCTGGTGATCCTCGAGCGTGTTCAACCGGCCCACGAAGCCGCCGACGCTGCGTTGGTGAGGGCCGAGCAGATCGCATACGCGCCGACGCTGGCCCGAGCTCGGCTCGCTCGGGCTCGCGTCGCGCTGCTCGAAGGGCTGCCTGCGCAGGCGCTGCCCTGGTTCGAAGCTGCGGCCGCGGCCGCGGGCGGCGGGGTTCATGAGGCGGTCGAGCGTGACGCCGCGCTCGCGTCGATGACCCAAGCAGGCGCGCGTTGGCTCGACCGCCCTGCGTCGGCGCGCTGGCGCAGGATCGTCGTCGCCTTGATCGGGCGCGAAGGTGGAAGCCCGCGCGAGCAGGCCCGACTCGCGGGTCGTCTGGCCTTGGCCGAAGGCTGGGTCTCGCTGGCCGAGGGCGAGTACGTGCACGCGCGCGAGCAGCTGGCCGAAGCCGAGCAGGCCTTCGCGGCCGAGCTCGACGCCGGCGATCCGCTGGCGCTCGAGCAATGGTTGGCCCGCGCGCAGCTCGAGCTCGCGGTCGGCGATCAAAAAGCTGCGCTCGCGGTCGGGACGAAGCTCGGCGAGCTCGCGCAGGCCGAGCATGGCGGATCGCTGCTGCACGTGGCGGCCTTGCTCGCGCAGGCGCAGGCGCAGCTCGACGCGGGCGAGCTCGCGCTCGCGCAGGAGACCGCGGCCCAGGCGATCCGGATCCCCGTCCCGGGTCGCTCGCGTCAGCACGATCATTGGCGAGGCATGGCCTTGGGTCTGAGCGGTCGGATCGCGGCGGCGCGAGGCGACGACGACGAGGCCCGGGCGCAGTTCGAGCGGGCCGAGACCTTCTTGTTCGACGGGCCCGAACGAGCGCTGCCTGGGTTATGGCGTGGCGAGCTGGCGCTGCGTCGAGGGCAGATCCCCGAGGGGCTCGCGGCGATCGAAGGCGGGCTCGCGCTGCTCGACGCGCTCGAGCCTGACGACGCGCGAGCGCTGCCGATGCTCGAGCTCGCTGGTCGAGCGCTGCTCGAAGCCGGCGAGCTCGGGCGGGCCCGATCGCTGCTCGAAGCGGCGTTCGAACTCGTCGACCGGAAGCTGGGCTCGTGCCCGCGCCGGGCGTTCTTGCAGCGTGATCTGGGCGTGCTCGAGCAGCGCGCGGGCAACCTGGCCGTGGCGCTCGAGCGCTTCGATGGCGCCCACGTGATGTTGGCTGGCGGGCTCGGGCTCTACCACCCCGAGGTGGTGCGCGCGAGCTTGGCTCGGGCCGACTTGGCGTGGGCGCTCGATCAGCGCGACTACGCGGAGCGACTCTATGGCGTGATCGCGGACGAGCTCGAGGCGCTCGGCGAGGTCGAGGCCGCCGCTCGGGCGCGGAGCCGGAGCGCGGGCTGAAAGCGAGCGCTCAAGGCTTGGCGAGCTCGACCCGCCACAGCAGGTGCTCGGATCCAAACCAACCGCTCGT
>JAMHUH010000338.1:0-18658 GCA_035904925.1 Nannocystaceae bacterium | reverse complement strand
CTCGCGGCGGCGGTCGCCTCGGTCACGGTGCTCGGGCGCGAGCGGCCGGTCGCGGTGATCTGGCGCGACAGCGGATCGACGCCCGAGACCTCGCGCAAGGCGGCCGACCTGATGATCGCCGATGGTGCCGAGGTCATCGTCGGTCCGATCGGATCGACCAACGTCCGCGCGGCGATCGAGGTCGCGGGATCCGAGCGCCTGCTCTTGCCGGGTGAGGGGACGGGCCAAGCTCGCGGGGTCGCGCCGACGCTCGAGCAGCGGGCCCGCGCGATGCTCGAGTTCGCGGGCAGCTCGGTGGTCGTGATGGTCCCGACCAACAGCTACGGCGAGCGCGTCCGCAAGGCTCTCGAAAAAGATGCGAAGTCTCTGGGTAAGTCATTGAAAGTCATCGAGTATTCACCGACGACGACCAGCTTCGGTCCGGTCGTCTCGCCGATCCTTCCCGACCTGCGCAAGGGCGCGACGCTGATCGTGGGCGACGCGCTGACCCGGACCGAGCTGATCGTTCGGCAGCTGCGACGCGAGAAGCTGCGGGTGCTCGGCGGGGCCGACAAAGAAGGAGAGGAGTTCGTCGTGCTGACGACCGCCGAGGGGCTCGCGCCGGCCGAGCTCGGCAAGGGCCACGAGAGCCTCGAGGGCGTGATCGTGGCGCCGGTCGCCTGGCCGGACACGCGCTCGCGCGGATTCGAAGACGAGTTCATGCGCCAGCAAGGCAGCGCGCCCGATGATCAAGCGCTGCTGGTCTGGCGCGCGCTCGAGGCCGCCTGGTCCGGCGCCTCGCTGACCCATCGACCGCAAGCTGCGCTGCTGCGGGTTCGAGGAGGCAAAGTTGTCCCGCTCACGGCGTCCTGAAGGTTCACGTCGTGGCCCGGGTTCGGGTCCTGCGCGCGGCGGTCCGCCGGGCGGCGATCGGCCGAATCGCCACTTGGTCCCGGGCGAGCGGGCGGTGACCGAGCTGCTTCACGCGGCGCCCGAGCGAGTTCGCGAGCTGTGGATCGAGCGTGGCCGCGACTTCCCCGAATTGTCCGAGCTGGCCGCGAGCGTGGGCGTGGTGATCCGGCCGCGCGAGCGCGACGAGCTCGACGAGGCCGTCGGCCCTGGGCTCGCCCGCGGCGTGGTCGCCCACGCGCGCCCGCCCAAGGACTGGGCGATCGAAGATCTGCTCGCGCGCGAAGACGGCCCGCGGACCCGTCGAGGCTTTCGCCTCCTGGTCGTGCTCGACGGCGTCCAAGATCCTCACAACCTCGGCGCGGTGATCCGCAGCGCGGAGTTCTTTGGTGCGGCGGGGGTCGTCTGGGCCCGCGATCGATCGGCCCCGCTGACGCCCGCGGCGGTGCGCAGCTCGGCCGGCGCGACCGAGCGACTCCCGCTCTGCCAGGTCACCAACCTCGCGCGCGCGCTCGAGCAAGCCAAGCAGGCCGAGTGGTGGGTGATCGGCACCGTCGTCGAGGACGAGGACCCGAGCGTGAGCGAGGCCCCGAGCCGAGCGAGCGCCGTCCGGCCGCTGCGTGAACTCGGCGAGGATCCGCCGACCAACATGGTGCTCGTGCTCGGGAGCGAGGAGAAGGGCCTACGCCGATTGACCCGCGAGCGCTGCGACTTTCTCGTGACGATCGAGGGCGCGGGCGAGCTCGGCTCGCTCAACGTCTCGGCCGCGTCGGCCGTCGCCCTGGCCGGGCTCGGCTAGCAGCTCGGCGAGCGAGCGCGGACCCGACCGCGCGAGGCCACGCGCGGTCCCGCTGCGACGCGGCTGGATGGGCCGCGACGCCGAATCGCGCGGACGTGAATCTGACCTAGTGCGGGCGGGGCCGACTCGATACCCTCGGGGTCCGCTCGCGCCCGCCCTCGCGACCGCTCAGGACCACGACATGGCCGAAGTTCGCTCCGCTCTCCTCTCGCACCTGCGTTCGCCCGACGACTCGACCCACACGGAGCTCCAGCGAGCCGTCGAGGCCGCGGGTCTCGACCTCGCCGCCGCGACCAAGCTCGCCCGTGACGAGTCGGCCAACGCCGACGCGGCCGCGACCGTGCTCGGTCTGCTGATGCTCGCGCAGTGGGGCAAGTCCGACGCCGATCCCAACGTGATCGTCGACCGGGCCAAGGCGCTCGCGCAGCGAGCCCCGCGTGAAGACGAGGGCAACGGCGTGGCCGTGCTCGCGGGCGAGGTGCTCTGGCGTCTCGCTGGTCAGCCGCGCCTGGCCGAGCCCTACTACCGGCGCGTGCGTCGGGCCGAGCCGGCCAACGAACAGGTCGTCGACTTCTACCGCGAGCTCTTCGCGGGCGCCTCGGACGGCAGCCAGCTGATGCAGGTGCTGGTCCAGGCTCGGCGGGCGATCACCGACGTCGATCGTCGCTTCGCGCTGGCCGAGGAGATGGCTCAGCTCGCCCAGGAGCGGCTGGGCAGCACCGATCGGGCGATCGAGGTCTGGCGCTCGGTGGTCCGCGAGGACGGCGGGGATCCGCGGGCGGTCGCGCACCTCGAGCGGCTCTATCGCGAGGGCAAGAAGTGGACGGCGCTGGTCGAGCTGCTCAAGGACGAGTTCGATCGCCTGCCCGACGACGCCGAGTCGAAGCCGCTGCGGATCGCCAAGCTGCTCGAGATCACCGAGCTCTACCGCAAGGAGCTGCGGCTCGAGGCGATGGCGCTGGCGACCCTCCAGCGGATCCTCGACATCGACCCGCGCCACCAGGGCAGCCTCGAAGTGCTGGCCGACACCTTCGCGGTCGGCAAGCGCTGGAACGACCTGCTCGGCGTCTACCAGCGCCTGCGCGACGCGGCCAAGGAAGACGGCGACGCCGAGGCCGAGGCCAAGGTCTTGCGCAAGGTCGCGCAGATCTGGGTCGACAAGCTCGGCAACCCGCAGCGCGCCCTCGAGCCGCTCGCCGAGCTGCTCGGGCTGCTGCCCGGCGATCGCGAAGCTCGCGAGATGATCGCCAAGATCCACGAGCAGCGCAAAGACTGGCGCGCGCTGATCAGCCTGCGCCGCGAGGAGCTGGCCGAGCGCGAGGGCGACGAAGCGCTCGAGCTGCGCCTCGATCTCGCCCGGCTCGCCGAGGACAAGCTCGGTGATCGACGCGAGGCGATCGCTGGTTGGAACGCGGTGCTCGAGCATCACGGCGAGAACGACAAGGCCCTCGAGGCGCTCGCCCGGCTCTACGAGCGCGAGAGTCGGTGGGCCGAGGCGGCCGAGATTCGGCATCGTCAGGTCTCGCGCGCCGACTCCGTCGGGCGTGCGGTCAAGCTGCTGACCGACATCGGTCACATCTACTCCGAGCGGCTTCGCAACCAGCCGGACTCGATCCGAGTCTGGCGCGAGATTGCCCGACTCGTCCCCGGTCACGACAAGGCGCTGCGGACCCTGCGAGACGCCTACGTCGCCGCGGGCATGTGGGACGATCTGACTGATCTCTACGTTGCCCAAGGCCGGGTCTCCGACCTCGTCGACGCGCTCCAGAGCGCGGCCGATCGGGTCAGCCAGACCGACGAGCGGGTCGACCTCTACCGCCGCGTCGCGCAGCTGTGCCGCGAGAAGCTCGGCCAGCCCGAGCGAGCCGTGAAGGCGCTCGAGCGGACCTTGGCGATCCAGCCCAACAACTTGGTCGTCGCCCGCGAGCTGCTGCCGATCTACCGCGAGCAGAGCAATTGGGCCGCGTTGATGCGCACGCTCAGCGTGCTGCTCAAGGCCGCCGAGGACGTCGACGGCAAGCTCGAGATGATCGATCAGCTGCGCGAGGTCGCGTCCGACAAGCTCGCGTCGCCGCAGCTGACCTTCGGCTGGTCGGCCCGCGCCTACGAGCTGCGCCCGACCGACGACAACCTGCGCGCGCGGCTCGAGAAGGCCGCGATCGACAGCGACAACTGGGACGAGCTGACCCGGATCTTCGAGCGCCGGATCGCCGGCGAGCAGCTCAACACCGACAGCGAGACCTCCGGCGAGGTCGCCGTGCTCGCGGTCAAGCGGGCCGAGCGGGACGAGCAGCTGGTCTTGCTCGGCAAGCTGGCCGCGATCGCCCGCGATCACCTGTCCAAGCCCGACGACGCGCAGCGCTACTTCCGGCGGATCATCGACATCGATCCGACCAACGAAGGCGCCATGTCGGCGCTCGAGAACATCTACACCAGCACCCGCCGCTGGGACGACCTCAGCGAGGTCTACCGGCGCCGGCTCGACGTCGCGCCCAACGACGCCGCGCGGCTCTCGACCTTGCGTGGGCTCGCCCGCTTGCAAGAGGAGCACCTGCGGGACCTCGACGCCGCGGTCGAGACCTACGATCGCATCCTCGAGCTGGTCCCCGAAGATCTGCCGACCCACGACTCGCTGGCCGAGATCCTGCGTGGTCGCGGCGAGTGGACCCGCTTGGCCGACATCCTCCAGCGCAAGCTCGAGCTGCCGAGCCCGGCCGAGGGCAAGCGAGCGATCGTCAGCCAGGACATCCCGGTCTTGTTCGAACTCTCGCACCTGCGTACGGCCCGACTCGGCCAGAGCGACAAGGCGATCGAGGGCTTCTTGAAGATCCTCGAGATCGACGGCATGCACCGCGCCTCCGTCAGCGCGCTCGAAGAGATCTATCGGGCCGATCCGGCGACCTCCGCCACGATCATGCGCGGGCTCTTGCCCTTCTATCGCCGCGTCGGAGACAAGGCCCGCGAGGCCGAGGCGATGGAGGTGCTGCTGGCCGCCGCCACCAACACCGAAGGGGAGGGCGAGCCGGCCGACGACGCCGCCCGCGAGCGTCGACGCGAGCAAAAGGCCCAGCTCGCGGCGATCTACGAGCAGATGCCCGAGCGCCGCCTGCAGGCCCTCGAGATCTACGCCGAGCTCTTCGAAGCCGACGCCGCCGACTGGGAGGGCCGCCAGCTCCTGCAGAAGCTCGGTCGCTCGCTCGGGGCCATGAACAAGGTCGCGATCGCCTACCAGCACGTGCTCGAGGTCATCGCCCAGCACGCGGCCACGGCCGAGACCGAGGGCCGCAGCCTCGAGCGGGCCGAGTCCAACCTTCGCCGTGATCTCTTGCTCGAGCTCGGTGCGATCTGGCGCGACGATCTCGGCGAGCCGCTCGAGGCCGAGCAGGCCTACCGCGAGATCCTCGAGCGCGACGAGACCCACCAAGCCGCCTACGACGCGCTCGAGACCCTGCTGCGCGCTCGTTCGGCCCACGCCGACCTGCTCGACCTCTACCGTCGCCGGGTCGACGTGGTCTTCAACCAACGCGAGCAGCGGGAGCTGCTCGGTCGGATCATCGAGATCGCCCGAACGATCCTGGGCGACCGCGACACGGCGGTTCGGACCGCCGAAGAGCTGCTCGATCTGATCCCCGACGACCTCGCGACCATCGAGCTGCTCGCGCAGATGTACGCCGAGGGCGGCCGCGAGGGCGAGACCGACAAGCTCGACAAGCTCGAGGAGCTGCTCGGTCGCTGGGCCGAGCTGGTCAACGATCGCGAGCATCGCCACGACCTGACCTGCAAGCGGGCCGCGCTGCGCATGCAGCTGCAGGGCGACGCGTTCGGGGCCGTCGATCTGCTCGGCACCGTGATCGGCGAGAACGGGGAGCACGAGCGGGCCCGCTCGCTGCTCGAAGAGCTGCTCGACGTCGCCGACGTGCAGATGCAGGTCGCCGGTCTGCTCGAGCCGATCTACCAGCGCTCGGGCAACCACGACGGTCGGATCCGCATCCTCCACGTTCGTCGCAGCAACGCGGCCAACGAGGGCCGGCGCGACGACGCGACCTCGTACCTGCTCGACATCGCGAAGATCCAAGAGCGCGAGCTCGACGACGCCGAGCGAGCCTTCGCCTCGTTGCGCGAGGCCTACCTCAGCGATCCGCGGCGGCTCGACTCGCGCCGCGAGGTCGAGCGGCTCGGCGCTGCGCTCGGGCGCGAGCGCGAGCTGGTCGAGATCTGGTCCGAGGCGCTGCGCAGCGACGAAGCCGAAGACAAGACCCTGCGGATCGATCTGATCCACCGCATGGCCACGCTGCTCGACGAGCGCCTCCGCGACAGCGAGGGCGCGCGCAAGGCCTGGTTGGCCCTGCTCGACCTCGATCCCCCGGACGCCGATCTCGCCCACAAGACCATCCGCGCGCTGGTGCGCCTCCACCTCGAGGCCGGCGACTTCGCGGCCTTGGCCGAGGCCGAGCGGGCCTTGCTGCGCTTCACCGACGCCCACCACGAGCAGGTCCGGATCCGGCTCGAGATCGCCCGCATCCAGCTCGAGCAGCTGATGGATCGGGTCGGCGCCGCCCTGACTTGGGCCGAGGTCGTCGACATGGAGCCGGGCAACCGGATCGCCCTCGACGCGCTCGAGCAGCTCTTGCTCGAGGAGCGCGAGTGGCAGCGCTTGACCGAGGTGCTCGAGCACCGGATCGGCGTGGCCGACGAGCCGCGCATCCAGGCCCAGCTCTGGCGGCGGATCGGCGACATTCGCCGGGGCGAGCTGCAAGAGCTGCAGCGCGCGATCGAGGCGTTCCAGTCGGTCCTCGATCTCAAGACCGGCCACGACGACGCCGTCTATGCCCAGACCCAGCTGGTCGAGCTCAACCGCGAGCTCGAGCGCTGGCCCGACGTCGAAGAGGGCCTGCGCCGGCTGATCCTGCTGGCCGACCGCGACAGCGAGCGCGTCCGCCTCCTCTGCGACACCGCCGAGATCGTCGGCGCTCGCCTCCGCCGCTCCGAGGACGCGCTCGATCTGCTCAAGCGGGTCCTCGATCTCTCGCCGATCGACGAGCGCGCCCGGCAGCTGGTCGCGGGCTACCTCGAGCCCGACGAGACCCGCGAACGAGCCACCAAGATCCTCTCGCCCTTGTTCGAGGCCGAGCAGAACTGGGCCGCGTTGCTCGAGCTGCAAGAGCTGCAAGCCCGCAAGCAGCCGAGCGGTCGCCGGCGCCTCCAGGCGCTGCTGCGCGTGGCCAGGACCCAAGAAGAGAAGCTGGCCGATCCGGCCCGGGCCTTCGCGGTCTTGTGCGAGGCGATGACCGAAGCCGGCGATCAGCCCGAGCTGGTCGAGATCCTCGACAAGGTCGAGCGGCTCGGCGCCGACGCGGATCGCAGCGAGGCGCTCTGGGACGCCTTCAGCCGCACGGTCGATCACATCCTCGACGCCGAGACCCAGCAGCGAGTGCTGCGGGCGATGGGCGAGGTGGCGCTCGGTCGGCTCGGCCGGCTCGACGACGCCCGGCGGATCTACGAGCGCCTGCTCGAGAACCGGCCCGACGACGATCCGGCCACCGACGCGCTCGAGCAGATCTACGTCGCCCAGCAAGACGACCAGGCGCTCGCGCAGCTGCTCGTCCGCAAGGTCGATCGGATCAGCCAGCCGGCGATGCGCGACGCCTTGCTGATCCGCGCGGCCGAGATCCACCGGACCTCGCTCGCCGACGCCGAAGAGGCCATCCGTCTCTACGAGCGCCTGTCCGACGCCGGACTCGAGCGCGGCGACGTCCAAGACGTGCTCGAGCCGCTCTACGAGAGCACGGGCCGCTATCGCGAGCTCGCCGCCCACCTGACCCGCAAGCTCGGCCACCTCTCGGGCCACGCCGCGGTCGACACTCACCTTCGCCTCGGTCGGCTCTACGGCGGCCACCTCGACGATCCCGAAGAGGGCATCCGCCACCTCGGCGCCGCGCTCAAGGCCGACCCGGATCGCGCCGTCGGGACCGACGAGCTCTCGCGCTACTTGCAAGATCCCTCGATGCGCAGTCGGGCCGCGCAGATGCTCGAGCCGGTGTTCCTGGCCGTGCAGGACTGGGACCGCCTCTTGCAGATCCAAGAGGTCCGCCTGGTCGAGGCCCAAGACCACGCCGAGCGGGTGCAGATCATGCTGCGCATGGCTCGGATGCAAGAAGAGCAGCTCGAGGATCTCGACAAGGCCTTCGACGCCTACGCGCGCGTGTTCAAGGAAGACCCCGGCAACACCCGGGTCCGCGATCATCTCAGCCGCTTGGCCAACGTGCTCGCGACCAGCGATCGCTACGCCGAGATCCTCAGCGAGCACGTCGACGCCCACCCCGACGAGAACACCGACGCCAACCTCGAGATCGTCCACGAGGCCGCGCGCCTGTGGGCGGGTTCGCTGCGCCAGCCCGACAAGGCCGCGCGGCTCTACAACCGCTTGCTCGAGGCCCGGCCCAACGATCGCAGCGTGTTCTCCGAGCTCGAGTCGGCCCTGACGATGGGCGAGATGTGGAAGGAGCTGGCCGACGCCTACTGGCGCGAAGCCGAGGACAGCGTCGAAGAAGAGCGCCAGGTCGACCTCTTGATGCGCCTGTCTCGGGTCGCGCTCGACGTGCTCGACGAGCCCTCGCTCGGGGCCAAGGCCTTCGAGCGGATCCTCGAGATCCAGCCCGACAACGACCGCGCCCGGGCCCAGCTCGAGCAGGTCTTGCAGCAGACCGAGCGCTGGTCCGATCTGCTCGATCGCCTCCGCGAGCGGCTGGTTCGCAGCCTCGATCAAGACGACCGGACGCCGGTCTACCTGATGATCTCCGAGCTCCAAGACGGCCCGCTCGACGACGCCGACGGCGCGCTCGACTCGCTCGAGGGCTTGCTCGGCGAGGTCCTCAACGAGCCCAACGCGGTCGCGATGCTCGAGCGGATCGCCGAGGGGCGCGTCGCCCAGCGGCCGCGCATCTTCAACATGTTGCAGCCGATCTACGAGTCGAGCGGCAACACCCAGCGGCTGGTCTCGGTCTGCGAGTGGCGGCTGACGGTCAGCGAGGATCCGGGCGTTCGCCACGAGCTGCACCGCGAGCTGGCCCGCCACCTCGAGGGCATCCCCGACGGGGCCCAGTACGCGTTCCGGGCCCTGGCCCGCGCGCTCTTCGAGCCCGGCCCGGCCGACTCCTTGATGACCCTCGACAGCGAGCTCGATCGGCTCGCCAACTTCCTCGAGATCCCGGGCTCCTTGGCCGACGCGCTGGTCTCCGCCGCCGAGGGCGAGCCGCTCGTCAGCGACGTCGACCGTCGGCTCGAGCTCTTCATCCGCGCGGCCCGGATCCGCAGCGAGGCCTCGCCCGAGGTCGCGGTCGAGATCCTCCGGCGTGCGCTGGTCCTGCGCGGCGATCATGTCGACGCGCTCGCGCTGATGGACGACGCCTTGGTTCGGCTCGGCTTCCACGAGGATCTGCGCGAGGTCCTGGCCCGCCGAGTCGAGGTCGAGGCCGAGGACAGTGATCGCGCCGAGCTGCTCCGCCGCTTGGCCAGCCTCTACGAGGACATCCTGGCCAACATCGAGGCGGCCGAGCAGACCTGGCGAAGGCTGCTCGAGGTCGAGCCCAGCGACACCGAGGCGCTCCAGCGGCTCAGCCGGACCTACGCGGCCTCGGGCTCGACCGCCCAGCTGATCGAGATGCTCGAGCGGCGGATCGACGCCTCGCACGACGCCGACGAGCGCCGCAGCCTGCGGATGCAGCTCGCCGACATCCAGCGCGACTCGGCCAACAACCGCGAGGCCGAGATCGACGTGCTCCGGGCGCTCCTGGTCGAGGCCCCGAGCGACGAAGAGGCGATGGCGACCCTGACCCGCGCGCTGCTGGCCGAGGGCCGGCACGGCGAGGCCGCGGACGTGCTGCAAGAGCGAGCCAACGTCGCCCAGGCGCCCGAGCGCAAGGCCAGCCTCCTGCTCGAGGCCGCCCGCCTCCACGCGGGTCCGCTCGCCGACTTGCACGGCGCGATCGAGCGCTACGACCAAGTCCTGCAGGCGCTGCCGGGCCAAGATGGCGCGGTCGCGGATCTGGTCGGGCTGAGCAAGAACGAAGAGGTGTCCGAGCAGGCGGCGGCGCTGGTTCGGCCGCACCTCGAGCAGTACGGCCGCTGGCCCGAGCTCGCCACCGTCGTGGCCGCGCGGGCCGAGTTCTCGCAAGACGACGAAGAGCGGGTTCGGAGCCTGCGCGAGCTGGCCAGCCTTCGCCACGAAAAATTGGGTGACGCCGCCGGTGCGCTCGAGGCCACGATGCGCTTGCTCGATCACTCGCCGGTCGACGAGCTTCGTGATCCGCTCAACGCCGCGATGCGACTCGCGGGCGAGCTCGATCGGCTCGACGCGCTGGTCGACGAGCTCGGCAAGCGGGCGGCCGACGATGGCCGCGATCCCGAGGCTCGGCTGGCGATCGCGATGGCGGCGGCCCACGCCGCGTCGGACTTCCTCGGCGACCCCGACAAGGCCCTGCGCGTGCTGGTGCCTCTGCTCGAGGGCGAGCTGGCCAACCTCGACGCCTGCCGGCGAATCGAGGAGCTCGCGCTGCGCAAGGACGACGTCGCTCTGGTCGAGCGCGCGCTCGAGGCCGGCTCCAAGCTCGCGCTCGGCAACACCGATCCCGCCGACCAGGTCGCGATGCTGGTCCGGCTCGGCGAGGCTCGGATCAAGCTGAACCGCTTGCCCGGCGCCGTCGAGGCCTTCCGCGAGGTCCTCGACCTCGAGCCGGGTTCGGCCGAGGCCATCCGCGGGCTGGTGCTGGTGCTCGATCGCAGCCTGGCCGCCGACCCCGACGCCGAGCTGCCCGAGGGCTTGCTCGACGCGCTCGAGACCGCCTACCACGCCAGCAACGACTCGGTCGGGCTCGCCCGACTCACGCGGGTCCGCTTGCGCAAGGTCGAAGGCAGCGATCGCATGGCCTTGCTGCAGACGCTCGGCACCCTCATCGATCAAGGCGGCGGCACGTCGGCCGAGTCGCTCGATGCCTGGGGCGCGCTGCTGGCCCTCGACGGCGAGGCCAGCCACGCGCTCGAGCGGGTGCTCGATCTCTCCGGGCAGTCCGAGCTCGGCATCCACGCGGGCGAGCTGCTCTCGGCCGCCGTCAAGGCGGGCGCCGACGCGGGCCATGTCAGCGCCGGGCTCTGCTTGGCCACGGCCAACCTCTGGCTCGAGCAGCTCGGCCACGCCCAACAGGCCGCGACCGCGCTCCAGCCCTTGCTCGACGAGCAGCCCGAGCACGGCGAGGCGCTCTCGCTCTTGGTCGGCATCCAGCGGGCGCTCGGCGACGCCAAGGGCTTGCACGAGGCCCTGCGCCGCAGCGCCTCGGCCCAGCCCGATCCGCTCAAGGCGGTCGGTCTGTGGCGCGACGCCGCGACGGTCGCCGAGACCTCGCTCGCCGACTCGGCCGTCGCGATCGCCGATCTCCGCGAGCTGCTCGACGCCGACGAGGCCGACCGCGATGGTTGGAACCGCTTGCTCGCGCTGCTCGGCCGCGGCGACGATCACGAGGCCTTCGCCGAGTCGCTCGGTCGCCGGGTGATGATCTCCGACGACGACGACGAGCGGCGAGCCCTTCGCCATCGCCTGGCCAACCACTTGGTCAGCAAGCTCGATCGCAAGGACGACGCGATCGCCGTCTACGACAACATGATCGGCGCCAACCTCGAGGACTTCGAGGCCTACGCCGAATTCGAAGCGCTGCTGCGCGGGCTCGAGCGCTGGCAAGAGGTCCGCGACCTGCTCGAGCGCAAGCTCGAGGCCGTGCAGGACACGGCCGCTCGGGTCGGCATCCAAGTTCAGATGGCCAAGCTGGCCGAGGAGCGGCTCGAAGATCCGACCGACGCGATCGAGATCCTCCAGCGAGTCTTGCTCGATCAGCCCGACCACGCCGAGGTCCGGACCTGGCTCGAGCGCTTGCTGACCAAGGAGCAGCGCTGGCACGACCTCGCCGAGCTGCTCGAGGGCCGGATGGATCGCGCCCGCGAGGCCGGCGACACCGACGGCTTCCGCGACCTCGCGTCGGAGCTGGCCAGCTTGTTGGCCGAGAAGCTCGACGACGGCGATCGGGCCCAGGGCATCCTGTCCGAGCTGCTCGAGATCGATCCCAGCTACGTGCCGGCGATCCTCTCGCTCGCCTCGGTCTACGAGGCCCGCGGTGACGAAGGCGCGATGCGCCTGACCTTGCAGCGCGCCGCCGATCTCGACCCGCGTGGTTCGCTCGGCGCTCGCCTGCAGCTGCGCCTCGCTCGGCTGGCGGGCGAGGACGCCGACGCCCGCCGCACGCACCTCGAGAAGGCAATCCAGCTCGACCCGGCCAACGAGGAGGCCAGCGTGGCCCTGCTCGAGCAGGCCAAGACCGAGAAGCGTTGGGACCTGGTCGCCTCGCTGCTCGAAGCCGCCAGCGAGCGGGCGCCCGACGACGAGCACAAGCGCAAGCTCGCGCTCGAGCGGGTCGACATCCTGACCCACAAGCTCGGCGACACCGAGGGCGCGCTGATGGTCCTCGCCGCGATCTACGGGCAGGTCAACGACGACATCGACGTCAACCGTCGGATCGCCGACGCGCTCTTCACCGCGGGGCGCATGGAAGAAGCCGGCGGCATGTTCCACTGGCTGGTCGAGACCACCAGCGGCAAGCGGACCAAGCGGCGCGGCCACTACTTGACCCGCCTCGCTCGGGTCGAGATCCAGATGGGCCAGACCGAAGAGGCGCAAAAGCGGCTCGAAGAGGCCTACCGGCTCGACACCACCAACGTCGAGACCCTGATCGCGCTCGGCAGCCTCCACGAGGCCAACAAGAAGTGGGCCGACGCGCTCAAGATCTACCGCTCGATGCTGCTGCAGAACGCCGACAAGAGCGGCCTGCTCCGCCGCGGTGACATCTACCTGAGCCTCGCGCGGGTCCACATGGGCCTGAACGAGAAGCCCAAGGCCCAGGCGATGCTGCGCCGCGGGATCGAAGAAGACGGCGATCACCCGGAGCTCAAGCAGATGCTCGAGCAGCTCGGCGGGTAGACGACTGGTTTTATGGAGGAACCCGCCGGTACCTGCCGGTTCCTCCTTGCCCGCCCAACCTTGGGCGGTGGTTCACACGAGGCGCTGTAGCGTTTCGGTGAGGCTCACCTCGAAGCTCGAGGTGAGCCTTTCTTCATATCCGCAGGCTGCTCAGGGCTCGCAGCTCAGATCGCGATTTCGTAGCAGCAGTACGTGTCAGGGCCGCCGACGCTCATGCCCTGCATGCAGTGAACCTCCCAGCGCTCCAGGTCGCAGCCGAACCCGAGGACGAGTACGGGCAATTTCGTGGACATCGTCATGCCTGCGGGCGGCGATGCCTGGCTGCGCATGCCTACTCGTCTTCGTTCAGGGCCGCGCGCAGCCGGGCGACCAGCACGTCGATCGCCACTCGGTTCTCGCCGCCCTCGGGGATGATCAAGTCGGCCATCCGCTTGCTCGGCTCGACGAACTGCATGTGCATCGGCCGAACGGTCTCGTAGTACTGGTTGCGGACGCTCTCGAAGTCGCGGCCACGCTCGCGCATGTCGCGACGGATCCGCCTGATCGCCCGGATGTCGGACTCGGTGTCGACGAAGAGCTTGACGTCGAGCTCGCGGCGCAGGTGCTCGTCGACGAACACCAAGATGCCCTCGACGATCAGGACCGGGGTCGGCGGCTGGCGATCGGTCTCGACCTTGCGCCGGTGGGTCTTGAAGTCGTAGACGGGGATCTCGACCGGGTTGCCGGCCTTGAGGTGCTGGATGTGCTCGATCAGCAGGGCCGTGTCGAGCGCGTCCGGGTGATCGTAGTTGAGCTTGTTCCGCTCCTCGATCCCGAGATCCGGGCGGTCGCGGTAGTAGCTGTCGTGGCGAATGATTGCGACGGCGTGGGACGGCAGCGCCGACGCCAGCGCGTCCGCGACGGTGCTCTTGCCGGATCCACTTCCACCGGCAACGCCGATCACCAGCATGGTTCGCTGAGGCGCTCGTTCGGGCATCGGCCGGGAGGGTAGTCGGCTGGCCGGGCGAGGGGGAGGGGATGCGGGACTCGCGGGCGTGCGGCCGCTCCCGAAGTCCCGACTCCGACTACTTGATGATGCCGGCTTCGCGCGCGTCGGCCTCGGTGTAGCAGCCCTCTTCGTCAGACTTGCCGTCGCAGTCCTCGTCGACCTTGTTGCCGCAGATCTCGACCGTGCGCGTGTGGGTGGCGACGCACTTGATCGAGCCGGCGACGCACTGCTTGATGCCCGCGGCGCACGCCCCGGCCTCGCCGGTCTTGCACTCGCTGCCCGTGCCCTCGACCGCGCCATCGTCGACGGTCCCGTCGCAGTCGTTGTCCTTGCCGTCGCAGACCTCGGCGCTCGGCGCCTTGGCGCTCGCGCTGCAGGTCGAGGCGCTGCCGTCGGCCGAGCAAGCGACCTTGCCCTCGTTCCGGCACTCGCCTTCGCCGGCGAAGCACTTGGTCCCGGCCCGCTCGAAGCCGTCGTCGACCTTGCCGTTGCAGTCGTCGTCGATGTCGTTGCAGAGCTCTTTGCCGGGCAGGACCGAGCCCTCGCAGCCTTGCCAGAAGCCCTCGGCGTCGCAGTGACGCATGCCTTCTTTGCAGATACCTCGGCCCGCGGTGCCGTCCGGCCCCTCGGTCCCGTCGGCGTTGGTGTAGCAGGGCTCTTTGATCTCGGGGAAGCACTCGGCCGGCTTGCGCTTGGTCGCCTCCTTCTTGGCCTTGGCCAGCTCGCGGTCGATCTGGCTCGGGCCCCTCGAGGAGGTGCAGCCGACCAGGAAACCAGCGACGAAGGTGAAGCTTGCGGCGAGGGCGAGAGGAGCGGGCGCTCGGAGCATGCCGCACGATACACCGTCCGGGCGCCCCCGTGGTATGGTCCGGCCGCATCGTGTCCGTTCTCGGCAGGGTCTACCTCGGAGTCAGCCTCATCCTCTTCATCCTGGGGTTGATCTGGTTTTCTTTGGTGCTGCAAGAGAACCGCGCGTGGGACGAGGTCGTGCTGCTGGTCCCGCGCTTCGATGTCGTCGATCCCCTGGTCCGCAAGCGCATCAAGGTCAGCGTCGCCGCGCTGCTGGCCGGCTGGGGCAGCGCCGTCGGGGTCCTGCTCTTGCTGGCCATGCGTGCACCCTTTCGGATCCGCAGCACCGCCCTGATGCAGCGACGGCTCCGTGAGCTCGAGCGCGAGATCCTCGAGCTGCGCACGCTCCCGCTCCGCCAGCACGAAGAAGACGAGATCCTCGCGGCCGAGGCCCACCTCGACATCCGGGCCAAGAAGGTCATGACCGAGAAGCTCCGCCGCGATCGCAAGGCGGCCCTCGACGCGGAGGCCTCGAGCCCCGGTCGGCCAATGATCGATCTCGCGCCCGAGGACTCCGGGGTCGTCCTGGGTGCCGACGTCGGGTTCCGGCCGCCCTCGCTGGCCAACTCCGTCACACCCTCGGAGGGCCGACGATGAGCTACGTCCTGGTCGCGCTGATCTGCTTGGGCATCGGCTTCGGGGTCGGTTGGTGGTACGTCAGCCCCCGCCGGATCGACCAAGACAACCTCGCCCGGCGCAACCGGGTCCTCTACGAGCTGGCCGAGGGCGACCGCGAGAACGTCGCGCAAGAGCTCGAGCAGATCTGCGAGCGCGAGCCCGGCGACGTGACCGTGTTCTTGGCCCTGGCGGCGCTCGATCGTCGACGCGGTCGGGTCGAGCGGGCCAAGTCGGTCCACCGGACGGTGCTGGCCTCGGCCAACCTCGCGTCCGAGCAGCGGGTCGCCGCGCTGGTCGGCCTCGGTCGCGATCTGCTCGCCCAGGGCAACGAGCGCGCGGCCGTGGGCGCGTTGGTCCGCGCGGTCAGCCTCGCGCCGCGCTCGGTCGCCACGCTCGAGACGCTCGCGCGCGCGCTCGAGCAAGCCGCCGCGTGGGAACGAGCCGCCGCCGCGTGGGAGCGGCTCGAGCGACTGGTCGAAGGTCGCCGAGCCAGCGACGCGCGGGTCGGTCGAGGTCACGCGATCGCGGGCCAGGCCGCCGAGGCGCTCGACGACGGCGAAGATCGCAAGGCTCGCAAGCTGGCCGAGCGGGCCGTCGACCTCGCCCCCGACAGCGGCCACTGCTGGACGGTCCGCGCGCGGGTCGAGTCGGCCGTCGGCGACGTCGTCGAGGCGCTCGAGTCGTGGCAGCGGGCCTGGGAGCTGGCCCCCGCGGGCGCGGGCGTGATCGTCGACGAAGGCTGGGAGTGGGCGAGCGAGCGCGGGCATCCGGTCGAGATGATCGAGCGCATGGTCGCGAGCCTGCGGATGGCGACCGAGCCCGAGTTGGTCGTCGCGCTGGCCGAAAAAGTCGCGCGCCAGCACCCCGAGCAAGCCGCGGCGGGGCTCGAGCGGGTCGCCGAGCGCAGCGCCGCCGCCCAGCTCGAGCTCGTTCGTCTGCGCCTCGCTCGAGGCCAGCGCGAGCAGGCCCGCGAGGCTGCGATGCGTCGGCCTCGCTCGGCCGGGCTCTCGTGCCGCAAGTGTGGCGCGGCGATGGAGCGCTTCGCGTTTCGTTGCGGAAGCTGCGGGACTTGGGACTCGGCGACCTTCCGCGGGTTGGATCCGTGAGCGACTCGAACCCGCGCACGCCGACGGCCAGCCACACGGCCCTGAGCAGGCCGCGGCGCGAGAGCTGGCGGGCGACCATGCGTCGCTTCTCGCGACTGTGGGGCTTCGCCCTCTTCGTCGGGGTCCTGCTCGTGCTCTTTCGGGCGATCGTCCTGCCCTTCGTGTTCGGGACCTTGGTCGCGTACCTGTTGATCCCGCTGGTCCGCCGGGCCGCGCCACGGGTCGGTGGCCGCGGGGTCGCGGTCGTCATCACCTACGTCGCTCTGCTCGCGCTGCTCTCGGGCTTCTTCGGCGTGCTGGTGCCCGGCGTGCTGGCCGATCTCGGCAGCCTGCGCGAGTCGACGCCCGCGACCCTGACCAAGATCGACCAAGAGTGGCTGCCCAAGATCAACGCCTGGATCGACGAGGCCACCGGCGGCGTGCTGGCGCCGATCCCCGAGGCTCAGCCCGAGCCCAGCGAGGTCGTCATCCACCCGCAGCCCGACGGCAGCTTCCGGGTCGACCTCGGCAAGACCCACCTCGAGGCCCACGAGACCTCGACCGGCTGGGTGATCGAGGCCAAGCCGCGCGAGCCCAAGCAGGGCGTGGCCGACATCTTGCGCGGGCTGGTCGTCGCCAAGGGTGACGAGCTGACCGACGCGGCCGGCAACCTGGTCCGCACGGTCGTCGGCGGCATCGCCTCGTTCCTGACCGACCTCGTCATCACCTTCTTGCTCGCCGCGTACATCTTGGTCGACCTCGAGCGGATCCAGAGCTTCGTCCGCTCGCTGGTCCCGCCCGAGCACCGGCAAGACTTCGACGAGCTGGTCTTGGGCCTCGATCAAGGCATGGCCGGGGTCGTGCGTGGCCAGCTCTTGATCTGTCTGATCAACGGCGCGCTGACCTACGTCGGCCTGCTCGTGTTCGGGGTCAAGTACGCGCTCTTGCTGGCCATGATGGCCGCGCTGCTCAGCTTGGTCCCGATCTTCGGCTCGCTGCTCTCGGCCCTGCCGATCATGGCCGTCGCGCTGGTCTCCAACGACATCGTCAGCGATCTCGCGTTCGGCAAGTCCTTGGCGATCCTCGGCTGGCTGGTCTGCATCCACCT
Source organism: Nannocystaceae bacterium (assembly GCA_035904925.1). Taxonomy (GTDB): domain Bacteria; phylum Myxococcota_A; class Polyangia; order Nannocystales; family Nannocystaceae; genus Plesiocystis. Next base: position 1,303 of record JAMHUH010000338.1, on the reverse strand, counting down.
GCTCGAGGCCAACTGGCTCAACCCCAAGATCATCGGCACGACCGCCCACATCCATCCGGTCATCGTCGTGTTCGCGCTGCTGGCCGGGCAGTCGGTCTATGGCCTGAGCGGCGCGCTGCTGGCCATCCCGGTCGTGAGCATGATCCAAGCCGGCTTTCAGTTCGCCCGCCGCCACGGCGAAGGGTCCGAGTTCGCGGCCCGCTCGGGCGTGCTCGCGGTCCCGCACGAGATCCGCGACATCGATGCCGGCCTGGGCTCGCGGCCGATCGACATCGACCGGGCAGGGGACGACTGATGCGGCGCTTCGGCTCTGTGTTCGCGGTGCTGCTGCTGCTCGCCTGCGCGCCCGAGCCCCGCGGCGACGACGACGTTGGTGGCAGCGACTCCGAGTCGGACTCGACGAGCACGAGCGAGAGCGAGACCGGCACCACCGAGACCGACACCACGCAGACCGACACCACGCCGACCAGCGACACGAGCGAGCCCGAGGGCCCGCGGGTGCTCTTCATCGGCAACAGCTACACCTTCTACAACGATCTGCCCGGCCTCTTCGCCGCGATCACGGCCGCGAGCGGCGAGCCTTGGATCGTCGATTCGATCGCGATCGCCGGCGCGACCGTGGCCGATCACCTCGCCAACCCCGAAGTCGCCACGACCTTGGCCGAGGGCTGGGATCACGTCGTGATTCAAGGCCAGAGCTACGAGCCGATCGTCGACCAGGCCACCTTCGAACAAGCGGTCGTCGATCTCGCCGCGCTCGTCGACGAGACCTCGCCCGGAGCCGAGCTCGTGCTCTACGAGACCTGGGCGCGCGAAGCCGGCAACCCCTTGTTGGCCGAGCTCGGCCTGACCCCCGAGCAGATGCAGCAGGGCCTCAGCGATGGCTACGCCGCGGCGGCGCAGGCCAGCGGAGCACGGGTCGCCCCGGTTGGCCAGGCTTGGGCGCAAGCGCTGGTCGAGGCGCCGACGATCGATCTTTTTGATCCCGACGGCAGCCACCCCAGCCTCGCCGGCAGCTTCTTGGCCGACTGCGTGTTCTTTGCCGTGTTGACCGGCCAGCCCGCGGCGACCAGCGACTATGTGCCGGCTGGGCTCGCAGCCAGCGACGCCGACTTGCTCGAGCCGCTCGCCGACCAGGCCGCGGGGCTCTGAGACGGTTGGGCGCGCTGGCTTGCGCTTGGCACGAATGCGCGGCACCGTCGCGAGCATGGATCCCGCGACCTTCATCACCGACAACATGCCGCTCGTGATCGGCGGCTCTGCGGCCGTGGTGGTCATCCTCGGTGCGGTGATCGGCGTGGCC
>JAMHUH010000337.1:0-4035 GCA_035904925.1 Nannocystaceae bacterium | reverse complement strand
TCGACCTTCATGCCCTTGCCGGGTCCGAAGGCCTTGGCGAATTCGTCTTGGGTGATCGTCGACTCGTCGAGCAGCGCGAGCAGCTCGGCGTCGGACTCGGGCGAGCCTGGCTCGGGGCCCGAGGGGCGCTCGGGCGCGAGCGGATCGAGCGGCTCGGCGGGCTCGCTCGGGAGCGCGGGCTCGGTCGGGCCCGACTCACCTGCGGCCAGCGCTTCGGCGTCGGCGGCTTCGTCTTCGTCTTGGTCGATGGGCAGCGCGTCATCGCCCGCGAGTCCGCCGGCCGCGGGCTCGCTCGGGCGCGTCGTCGGGCTCGGCGTCTCACTGTCGATCGGTGGGGCCGCGCTGGTCTGGCTGGGCGCCGACTCGCGGGCGAGCTCGCTCGGCGCGGCGGGGCAGGCGAGCGCGAGCAGGGGCAGCACGAGCAGGGCGTGGCGCAGCACGGCGACCAATCTGCGCCGCCGCGCCGCTCGGATCAAGCGGTGCGGTGCGGCGCATGTACCATCGGGCCATGCCGGATCAGGATCCCCGAGCGAGCGAGCGTTGGCGCGGCCGCGTTGCCCTGGTCACGGGCGCGTCGTCGGGGATCGGTCGAGCGATCGCCGAGCGCCTGGCGGTCGAGGAGGGGATGAAGGTGGTGGTCTGCGCCCGCCGCAGCGATCGCCTGAGCGCGCTGATCAAGGCGATCCGCGCCCGCGAACCCAAGGCCGAGCTGCTGGCGGTCGCCTGTGATCTGCGGGACGAAGCCGCGATCGAGCGGATGTTCGCGGCCGTGCGCGCCCGCTTCGGTGGCGTCGACGTGCTGATCAACAACGCGGGCATCGGCCGTGCGGCGCCGCTGCTCTCTGGCGCGACCGAGCATTGGCGAGAGATGCTCGAGCTCAACGTGCTCGCGCTGTGCATCTGCACCCGCGAGGCGATCGCCGACATGCGCCAGCGCGGCGACGATGGCCACGTCATCCACATCGCCTCGATGGCCAGCCATCGAGTCCCGCCGGGCAGCGGCGTCTACTCGGCCAGCAAGTTCGCGGTCCGATCGCTGACCGAGGGCCTGCGGCTCGAGCTGCGCGAGGCCCAGAGCGACATTCGTGTGACGGCGATCAGCCCGGGCTTCGTCGAGACCGAGTTCGCCCAGAACTACGCGCATGGCGACGCGGACCAGGCCCGCGCGACCTACTCGCGCTACCCCGTCTTGCAGCCGGCCGACGTCGCCGACATGGTCGCCTATGCAATGCGTGCCCCGGCCCACGTGCAGATCCACGATCTATTGGTTCGGCCCACGCGGCAGCCCGGCTGAGTTAAGTTCTGCGCATGCGTCGTCATTCTGGCCCCTGCGCGCTCACGCTGATCTCCCTCGCGGGCGCGCTCGCTTGCGCCGGCCCGAGCAGCGGCAACGATGAAGTCGCGGCCGAGAGCGACTCGGCGACGGGCGAAGCCTCGAGCTCGACCGACACCAGCAACTCGACCGGCACGAGCGACGACGCGAGCACGACCGAGACCAGCACCGACACCGGAACCGGGACCGAGACGGGCGATGGCGACGGCGACTGGGGCTTCTGGGAACCCGGCAAGACCTTCCCGACCCCGCGCGAGCCCAACGCCCGCGGGCTCTTGGATCGCCGCGGGCTGATCCACGCCCACTCGGTCCACTCGCACGACGCCTGCGACGACATGCCCAAGGACGACATGGGCAACTTCGACACGGTCTGCGATCACGACTTTCGCGAGGGCCTTTGTCGCTCGCGCCACGACTTCGTGTTCTTGACCGATCACACCGGCAGCTTCTCGGAGATCGAGTACCCCGACGCGCTGCTCTACCGGCCGCTCTGGGGCGACGAGCTGATCGAGGTCGAGGGCGCGCCCGTGGCCAACTGGTCGGGCTGCACCAGCTTCGAGCCGGGCAAGTCCGGGCCCGCGCCCTTCGTGCCCTCGTTGATCATGGCCGGCTGCGAGTCCAACACCATGCCGGTCGGGCTGCCGGCCCACGTCGCCGCGACGCCGGCCGAGCGCTCGGCGATCTACGGCACGGTCACGCCCGAGGCGATCATGACCTTGCGCGACGCTGGGGCAGTCTCGCTGGTCGCCCACACCGAGGACTGGACGGTTCAGGAGCTCGTCGACCTGCCGCTGCAGGGCTTCGAGATGTACAACGTCCACGCCAACTTGTTCGCCAACATCGTGCCGGTCGGGCAGCTCTTGATCGACCTGGGCAGCAACGACGGGCTGCCGCACCCCGATGTGGTCTTGCTGGTGCTGATGAGCGAAGACCCGGCCTACCTCGACACCTGGTCGGAGGTGCTGGCCAGCGGGGTCGAGCGGGTCACCACGATGGGGACCGACTGCCACCGCAACACCTTCCCGCAGCTGCTCGAAGACGGCGATCGGATCGACAGCTACGAGCGGCTCATGAAGTGGTTCGGCAATCACTTGTTGATCGAGCCCGACGCCCAAGGCGAGTGGGGCCCCGACCAAGCCCACGACGCGCTCGCGGGCGGCCGGCTCTACGGCGTATTCGAATTCCTCGGCCACCCCGAGGGCTTCGCCTACCTCGGCGAGCAGAATGGCGAGGTGTTCGAGATGGGCAGCTCGATCTCGCTGGCCGAAGGTTCGGTCGCGCTGCGCGTGGTCGCGCCGGTGGTCATGGCCCGCGATCCCTCGACCCCGACCCCGGTCTTGCAGCTGCGCCTGCTCAAGGCCGATCCCGCGGGTTGGCAGCAGGTCGGCTTCGTCGCCAACCTCGAGGGCGCCGTCGAGGATCTCGTGGTCGAGGTCGTCGAGCCCGGCGCCTATCGGGCCGAGGTTCGAATCCTCGCCCACCACCTCGATGGCCTGCTCGGCAAGCACGAGGAGCTGCTCGACAGCTCGACGCCCTGGGTCTACGGCAACGCGATCTACGTGCGCGACTGAGGTCAGAACCAGCGGCGCGGGCTGGACTCGTCCGGGATCGTGGCGACGTACTCGAGCACTTCGAAGTCGCGTTGGATCGCGGCCGCCCACACGTGGCTGCGCTTGGCCAAGCTGCGCACGCGGATCCACTGACCGACCTGGACCTCGGCCGCGCTCGCTTCGAGCACGACCCAGCGACGCGAGCTCGGATGATCCGAGAGCGCGAGCTGCAAGTAGACGTCGCTCGTTCGCGGGCTGTCGATCCGCTCGACCACGCGGCCCAACAACACGGGCCGCTCGTCGAGGTGGACGAGCAGGATCTCGGGCTCGCGCGGGGGCTCGGCGGAGCAGCCCGCGAGGAGGGCGGCAACGCTCGCGCGAACCAGCGCGTGGGGGAAGCGAGGCACCTCGCTCCAACACCGGGGCGGAACCCGGGTGTCACTCGCAGATCCCCTGCGAAGGCCCGCACACGGGCGTTTGCCGCGAAAATCCCTCGAAATGCCCGGCGTGGTTCAACGTCATGATCTCCATGATGCGCAAATCCGGCGTGACCCTCTCCCTGCTCTCGTTGGTCTTGTTTGCCTGCGCGAGCGGCTCGACCCCCGCACCGACGCCCGGCGGAGAGCCCACGCCGAGCGAGGGCAGCGGTCACGAAGTCACCAGCTCCCGACCGCAGCAACGCCCGACGCCCGCGCGAAAGCAGCGAGGCAAGCACGAGAACGTGCCTGCGCCTTCGCCCTCGCCCGACTCGACCCCTTCGCCCGACTCGACGCCCTCGCTCGGCCGCGAAGCCCAGGCCTTCGTCGACGCGCACAACCAAGCGCGCGCGGCCGTCTCACCCGCTCCGAGCGAGCCGCTGCCCGCGATGCGCTGGTCGAGCGAGCTCGAGGCCCACGCCAAGCAAGTCGCCGATCAGTGCCGCTTCGAGCACAGCAAGAGCGACTACGGCGAGAACCTCAGCGCTCGCACGGGTCCAGCCGATCCGGCCGAGGTCGTCGCCGACTGGGTCGCGGAGGTCGAGCACTATCACGCGAACAACAACCGCTGCGACCCGGGCGAGGTCTGCGGCCACTACACCCAGGTCGTGTGGCGCAAGAGCACGGAGCTCGGCTGCGCGTCGACCTCGTGCAACCAGGGCAGCCCCTTTGGTGG
>JAMHUH010000336.1:0-11459 GCA_035904925.1 Nannocystaceae bacterium | reverse complement strand
GTCTCGGTTCGCGGGGTGCAGGTGAAGATCTCCAGAACGAGCGATCGTGCATCCAACGAATGAGGGTCTTCATTGCTCCCTGCGGGCCGGATCGATCGAGGATCGGGGGACGCAGTGGGGGCGCATCGGTTCGAATGTGGAGCCGCCCATGCGGGTGTTGGCCAAGCCGCGTGATGCCCCGCGGCGGAAGACTCGAACCGGTGTGCCCCCACGGAGGCACCCACAGGCTTTGCATCGTGACAGCGATGTCCGCGAACGATCGCGAGAGAGCAGCGAGAGAGACACACCAACGACGATCGGGAGAAAAACACCAACAATGATCGGGAGAGAAGACACCAACGACGATCGGGAGAGACACGAGTTCACCCCCAATGCCGCGCCACCCGAGCGTCGACCAAGATCGGGATCGAATCCACGAGTTCGCGCATGGCCTCGATCATCACCCGCTCGACCAGCGCGCGCCCCTCGTCCGCGCGCTCGAGCGGGACTTCGGCCAGGTACTCGTCGTGGACCACCAAGACGCCGCGGCCGCCGATCTGCGGCAGTTCGCGATGCAGCCGGATCATCGCGAGCTTGAAGCCCTCGGCGGCGGTCCCCTGCACGGGGATGTTGAGCGCGGCGTTGTACGAGAAGCTGCCGGTGGGGAAGGTTCGCCGCCGGCCCATCGCGGTCTGCACGGTGATCGGCTCGCGCTCGGCCGTGCGGGCCAAGCCACGCACGCGTCGGTGCCAGGCTGCGATGCCGGGGAAGGTGCGGAAGAACGCGTCGCGGGCCTCGCTCGCGGCTTGGGGGTCGAGCTCGAGCCCGTAGGAGTCCTTGGCGTAGCTGCGAAAGCGCTCGGAGCCCATGCCGAACAAAAAGCCGAAGTTGACGGCTTTGGCGAGCTTGCGCTCGTGATCGTCGATCGCGTGCTCGGGTTTGCCGGCCAAGGTCGCGGCGGTCGCCCGATGGGGATCGCGGCCGGCTCGAAAGACCTCGCGCATGGCTTCGCAAGGGGCGAGGTGGGCCGCGACCCGCAGCTCGATCTGGGCGTAGTCGGCGACGATCAAGGCGTGGCCCTTGGCGGGCACGAAGCAGGCGCGCAGACCCGGGGCGGTGTGTTCGCCGGGGACTTGCTGAAGGTTGGGATCGCTGCACGAGAAGCGGCCGGTGTCGGTCGCGAGCGGGTGCAAGCGACAGTGGATCCGCTCGCCGACGGCGTAGTCGCGGGCCCAGTAGCGGTAGGTCGAGATCAGCTTGTCGAGCCGGGCGACGCGATCGAGCACCTGCTGGCGCTCGCGGCCCTCGAGCGCATCGAGCTCGCCGCGCTCGCGCTCCCAGCCGCTCGCGATCTGTTCGAAGCCGACCGCGTCGAGCCCGACCCCGACCCGCTCCATCGCAACCACCGCGGGGACCAGCTCGCACTCGAAGCTGAACACCCGAGTGAGCCTGCGCTCGCGCAGCTGCGGGCCAAAGACCTCCATCAGCGCGAGCAGAGCCTGGGCCTCGCAGGCGAGCCGCTCGCCGCTCTCGCTGCCGAAGAGCGACTCGGGCAGGTCGCGTTCGAGCAGCTCCCGCACGAGCTGATCGAGCGGACGGTGATCGCGGCGGCGATCGGCGCCCTCGCCCAGCAAGGTCGCCGCCGTCGTCACGCAGCCATAGCGCGTGGGCAGGTTGGCGTCGCCGATCCGCTCGGCCAGGATCGTCAGAGCCACCTGCGCGTGGGCGAACACCAAGTAGGGCGCGCGCTCGTCCGGCCCCGGAGCCCAGAGCGCAGACAGCAATTCGAGCAACGTCTCGGGCGTGAGCGTCGGCCCTTCGAGCGTCACGACGTGATCGTGGTCGGGCGCGTGAATGGCCAGCGCCTCGAGGGAGGCATGGCGCGGATCGTCGCCAACGCGCAGCCGGCCGCCATCATCGCGACGCAACTCCAGCGCAATGCCGAGCGCCTTCGGGCGTGTGGACCGAATCAGGTCGATCGAGCGATGTGCCGACTCACGCTCGCGCGCGACGATGCGTTTTGCGGCGGGCCAGGGCGCGCGAGGAACAACGATGGCAGGCGGCGGGGCGATGTCCGAGTGTATCGCCAACTCGTTGTCGCGGCAGGGTGTGCACACACGACCGCGTGGTCGCCCGCGCGAGAACCATGGCAAGATCCGCGCGACGCAGCGATTGGCGCTGCCACCAATTGCTGCCGATTCCCTCCCGAGTCTGGAATTCGCTCAGCGACGGCCCTATGCACGACGACGCCATGACTGCCCACGTTCCGACCGAGTCCCCCAGCCTGCCGATCGTCTCGGGCCGCGCCAAGGCGCCCGAGCCCGAGCGCCGGGTCAAGCCGCCGGTCGATCCGAGCACGCTCGCGCACCGCGATCTGCTCGGCGGCGAGTTCTGGCAGCGCGTCCCCGCCTACGCCGACGTCGACGAGGCGACCTTCCTCGACTACCGCTGGCAGATGAAGCACTCGGTCACCAAGGTCGCGCAGCTCGACCAGACCATTCAGGCGCTCGCCAGCCCCGAGTTCTTGGCCGACGTGCGCGAGGGTCTGCACCGGGCGCCGATGGCCGTTCGCGTCTCGCCCTACATGATCGCGCTGATCGACTGGGCCAACCCCTACGCCGATCCGATCCGCCGGCAGTTCATCCCGACCGCGTCGGAGCTGCTGCCTGATCATCCCAAGCTCGACCTCGACTCGCTGCACGAGCAGGCCGACGCGCCGGTCCCTGGCCTGACCCACCGCTACCCCGACAAGGCGCTCTTCCTCGCGCTCGACACCTGCCCGGTCTACTGCCGGTTTTGCACCCGCAGCTACGCGGTCGGGCTCGACACCGACGGGGTCGAGAAGGTCAGCCTCAAGCCGACCAACGATCGCTGGGAGCAGGCCTTCGAGTACATCGCCTCGCGGCCGGAGCTCGAGGACATCGTGATCTCCGGCGGCGACGCCTACAGCCTGCGCAGCGACCATATCCGGCTGATCGGCGAGCGCCTGCTCGCGCTGCCCAACATTCGGCGCATGCGCTTCGCGACCAAGGGTCCGGCGGTCATGCCGATGAAGATCCTGACCGACCACGCCTGGATCGACACGCTGACCGAGATCGTCGACCGGGCTCGCAAGCTGCACAAAGAAGTCTGCATCCACACCCACTTCAACCACGCCAACGAGATCACCACGATCACGCAGGCGGCGATGAACAAGCTGTGCGAGCGGGGCATCACCGTCCGCAACCAGAGCGTGCTCCAGCGCGGGGTCAACGACGACGCGGCGAGCATGGGCCTGCTGGTCAAGCGGCTCGGTCACGTCAACGTCCACCCCTACTACGTGTACATGCACGACCTCGTGAAGGGCGTCGAGAACCTGCGGACCAGCCTGCAGACGGCGCTCGACATCGAAAAGGAGATCCGCGGCAAGACGGCCGGGTTCAACACGCCGACCTTCGTGGTCGATGCGCCCGGCGGCGGGGGCAAGCGCGACGCTCACTCGTTCGAGTGGTACGAGCGCGAGACCGGCGTCAGCGTGTACCGGAGCCCCAACGTCGATCGTGAGGCGTTCTACTGCTACTTCGATCCGATCGATCGTCTGCCCGAGGCCGGCCGCGCCCGCTGGGCCGACCCGAGCCAGCATGACGCGATCGTCCGCGAGGCGATCGACCACGCTCGGACCACGCCTCGCTGAAGGCCTCGCGGCGAGCGTCGTGAGCTCGGCTCGGCAACCGGCTCGGCCTCGCGCGCGCCGAGTTATGCTCGCGCTCACCATGCTGCGTCGCACGCTCGCGCTCTCGCTCCCTGCTCTGCTCGGCTGCTCGTCGGCCGAGCCCGCGCAGCCGTCCTCCGACGCAGGCGCGAGCCAGCCCGCATCGACCCCTTCGGCCGATCACGAGGTCGAGCTCGCGCCGAAGCCCGAGCCGACTCCGACCCCCGAGCCTGCGAAGACGGTCGAGCCCACGGCCGAGCCGAGCGCGACGCTCGAGCCGCTCGTCGGTCCGCGCTTGGTCGCGCTGCGCGAGGGTTCGCTCGCGCTCCATGATGGCTGGCTGCTGCTCGACGGCGAGCCGGTCGAGATCGACGCCGAAGGTCGGCTCGTCCGCGACCCCGCGTTCGCGCGCGGGCTCGAGCCGCTGCTGCGCGACTCGAGCGACGCGACCACGCTGGCCTTCGTCGGTGACCCTCGCGGCAGCGCCTTCGTGACCACGGCGCTCGACCATGATCGTGCGGCGACCGAGTACCAGGTCCAAGCCCACGAGGGTGACGCCTGGAAGCCGATCACCCCCTCGAAGGCCCTGACGGTCGAGTTCTATCCGGCCTACCTGCGCCGCGGCGAGGCGATCCTCGGCCTGCGAGCCTACGCGCCCAACCCCTCCAGCGAGATCGCCAACGACGAGGACGGCGGCTCCAACCCGGCCCTGCTCGCCGCGCTGGCCAAGGCCAAGCCGGGCTTCGTGCAGCTGGCGGGCCCGAGCCAACCCTTGCCGAGCCTGCCCGAGGGCGTCGACCTCGCGAACGCGGCGACGAGCTCCGACGGCACACTCTACGCGATCACACGGCGGCCTCCGCCACGCTCGGTCGACGACGAAGACGACCCCGAGTGGGCGCCCCAGCTCTTGGTCTGGAAGCCCGACGCGAGCCAGCCGATCGCGCTCGGCTTGCCCGAGGCCGAAGGCGAGAAGTTCACGCTCTCGAGCGCGGGCGACCGGGTGCTGATCGGCGGCTCGACGGCGGCCGACAAGCCCTACTTGCTGGTCGCGCGAGGCGAGACGATCGAGCAGGTCAGCGAGGGCTTCGCCGGCAAGCTGACCAACTCCGGCTGGGTCCGCTCGGCCACGCGCAGCCCCACGGGCGAGCTGTGGATGAGCGTCGGCGAGTGGCCCGAAGCCGATCGAGACCCACCCCAGAGCCTCTGGCATCGCAGCCCCGACTCGACCGAGTGGACCCGCGTCGCGCTGGCGTTGCCGAGCGCCGAGCAGGTCGAAGCCGGCAAGCCGCGCTGGGTGTTCTTTCACTACGAGCGACGCTGGTACGAGCTCGCGCGGCTCGCCGTGCCCGACGAGGTGTCTGGGCAGCCGGCCGAAGCCGCCGCGACCCAAGTCGCGTGGATCGGCGGCGCATTGTGGATCGTCGCCGACCTCGGCGACGCGCTCGAGGGCAGCGAAGCGATCGGATCCGCGGATGTCCGCCGGAGCGGCCTCTACACCACGCGCGTCGGCCCGAGCCCGCTCGTCACCCTGCCCTCCTTCGACGCGCAGATCGTCGAGCAGCTCGCCAACCAACCCGCGAGCAAGGACAAGCCCGGCAAGGGCAAATGCTATCGCTTCTCGATGGTCCTCGCCGCCGCGCCGCGCGAGGGCGATGGCCTGAGCCCCGAACAGCTCGCCGCGCTCGAGGCCGGCGCGATGCTCGACGACGAAGACGACTACGCCTCGCTCGAGCTGCTCTACGTGGGCGAGCTCGCGGGCCAGCGCGAGCTGGTGATCTCGGCCGCCGCCGGCACGCCCAAGCTGGCCGAGGCGCTGCACGACCTGGTCGCGACCACGCTCGGCACGAAGCCGACGCTCGACTGTCGGCCGCGCGCGATGGTCCGAGCGATCCGTGAATTGGGCGGCGCGTGAGCGCTCGGTCGGCGCTCGTGCTGCTCGGCTTGCTCGCCGCGTGCGGGGCCGAGCTCGAGCGGGGTGCGGCGAGCGATGAAGCACAGGCGAGCCCCGAGCTCGGGCGAACGCCGACTTGGCTGCCTGGCCCTGCGAGCACACGCACCCGATCGGATCCCTCGCGGGCCGAGCTCGATCACGAGTGTCGCAGCTGTCACGCCGAGGTCGCCCACGAATGGGCGCAGTCGCAGCACGCGAGCGCCTGGTCGAGCGCCGCGTTTCAGCGCGCCTTCGCCAGCGAGCCGCGACCCTTTTGCCAGGGCTGCCACGCGCCCGAGACCTCGCCACGCGAGCCCGTCCCGGCCTGGGCGGCCGAGCTCGGGGTCGGCTGCGTGACCTGTCATGTCGATCCTTCCGGCGAGATCTGGGCGGGCTTGGACGACGCCGAGAAGGACCTCGACGCGCCGCATCCGGTCGCCCGCGCGGCCGCGTTCGAGAGTCCGCAGGGCTGCGCCGCATGCCACGAATTCGAGTTTCCCGACGCCGCGCTGCGCGACCAGCCGCTGGCCATGCAGTCGACGCTGAGCGAGCACCAGAGCTCGCGCGAGCGCGAGCGCAGCTGCATCGATTGTCACATGCCGACCGACGCCGGATGGCGCAGCCACGTATTCCCGGGCGCCTACGATCTGGCCATGCTCCGGCGCGCGCTGACGATCAGGGTGGAGCGGCCGAGCCCAGAGGTGGTGCGGATCGAGCTCGGTCTTGGCGAGGTCGGGCACGCGGTCCCGACCGGCGACTTGCTTCGGCGGCTCGAGCTCGCCCTCGTCGAGGTCGATGGCGAGGGCCATGAACGCGTCCACGCGCGCGCGTGGCTGGGTCGGCGATTCGAAGATCGGATGCAGTCCAACCACATCGAGCTGCGCGAGCAGGTCGCGGACGATCGGGTTGGAGTCGGCGAGACGACCCGCGTGGTCGAGCTGCGGGTGCCGAGCTCGGTCCAGGGCGAGCTGCGCTGGCGGGTCGTCCATCAGCGCGTGGCCACGCACGCGCGGCGGCCTGGTTCGGCGCGGATCGAGGGCGCGATCGAGATCGCCAGCGCTCCACTGCCGTGATGGTCCCGGCAAATGGCGTGCAAGGGATCGATCGCGCGGCCGACAACCGCTGCGTGACCCCGCCTCGGCTCGTCCTCGCTGGCCAGCGCTGCTTCGTGACCGCCCGCGCCGTCGGCCGGATGTTCAAGTTCGTGCCTCGGCGCGAGGTCGTGCGGCTCTTCGAGTACGTGTTCGCGCTCGCGGCCACGCGGCACGGCATGCAGGTCCACGAGGCGCTGTGCATGTCGAACCACTTTCACCTGGTGATGACGGACGTCGAGGGTCGGATGCCCGAGTTCATGAGGTACTTCGACTCGTTGCTGGCCCGCTCGCTCAACGCGATGCGGGGCAGCAGCGGGTCCGTGTTCGAGAAGAAGCCGGGTCGGGTCGAGGTCACGGACGACGAGAAGACGATCGAGTCGGCCGTGTACACGCTGGCGAACCCCTGCGCGGCGAACTTGGTCCGGCGCTCGAGGCAGTGGCCGGGGTTCTCGACCCTGCGCATGGCGTATGGCGAGGTGAAGGTGATCGAGCGACCGAAGCTCGGGCTGTGGAAGCGGGCGCAGCAGAAGGTCGAGCGCGGGCGGACACGTGGACGCAGTCGCAAGCGGGCGAGCTACCAAGGCAAGCCCAGCGTGCTGCCGGAGCGGGTGGAGCTTCGATTGGTGCGGCCGCCCGTGTTCGCCCGGATGAGCGACGCCCAACTGCGGGCCGAGGTCTTGCGGCGCCTCGATGCGCGCGAGCTCGAGTTGATCGCGGCGCGACGCGAACGTGGGCTCGAGGTGCTGGGCGCCGCGAAGGTGATGGCGCAGCCTTGGTACGGGTTTCCGGGCCGGCCGGAGGATCTCTTCGGGACGGAGCCGAGCGTGTCGGGCCGCAGCAAGTGGGCGCGGATCGAGGCGCTGCAGCGCCGGGCCGAGTTCGAGGCCGCGTATGCTCGGGCGCGAGCGCAGTTTTTAGCGGGGATCCGGGACGTGGTTTGGCCAGCGGGGACGTGGCTGATGCGAGTCTGCTACGGGTTGCCCTGCGAGACGTCGCCGCCCTGAGCGGGTCGCAGGTGGAGTGCGGGCGGGCATGGCGACCCGCCTGCTCGCGTTGGTTTGGGGTGGAATTTGGGTGATTTCGAGCACGGAGTGGCCCGTGGATGGGCCGCCAGCGGCGTCGTTCGTGGACGATTCCGACGCCGACCGTCCACGATCCAAACTCCCCCACCCCCCCGCGCGTCCCGCTCCACCCAGGACTTCGGGGAAGGAGGGGAGGGGGGAGGGAAAGCGACTATAGTCCCCAGCATGCCGCGACCCCGCGGACTCCTGCTCCTCGCTCTGACAACCGGCGTACTCGTGGGCGGCTGTCGCGACCGCAATCCCGTGCTCGCCCCGCCCAAGGACGACGCCACCGTCGCCGTCGTGGTCGAGATCGACGCGATCGCCGTGTGCGAGGCTGGCTGCGAGCGACTCACCCGCTGCGCGCCCGACCTCGCCGCCGACAAGGGCGGCGCGACCAACGAACTCGAGGCCCGGCTGGCCCGCGAGTGCAGCCCCGCATGCGTTGGCTTTGCGGGCGCCTCTGCCAATGGCCCAGGCGCCGCGCTCCGACTCGAGATCGCTCGGGACGCCGCGTTCGCGCTCGACGACTGCCTCGACCTCGACTCGTGCAACTCGTTTTGGGGCTGCGTCAGCACCGAGAGCGCGCGGCCCTGGTTGGCCGCGGTCGCGCCCGTCGGCGAGCGCACCTGCGAGAACCTGTGCAGCCAGGCCAGCGCCTGTGCGATCGCCAAGGTCTGCGACGACCAGTCCAGCAAGGACGTCAAGCGCGAGGCCAAGGACGACGCCGCGTGTCTGGCCGACGACGCCCGCCGCAGCGAGCTCGAAGAGAGCTGCCTGCTCCAATGCGTGTCGACCCCCGACGAGAGCCAGGCCCGGCGCGAGCTGATCGGCTGCCTCGATCATGTCTCGTGCGGCGGGCTGCTCGGCTGCCTCGATAGCTGGGCCGACACCGCCTACGAGCGCGACGGTGGGCCCACGCCGGGGATCAGCCAGACCTGCGACGACTTCTGCACCCGGGCGATCGATTGCGGGGCCAGGTCCCAAGGCGTGGAGCTGACCCCCGCCGAGCTCGCGGGGCTGCGCGAGGTGATGACCAGCACATGGGTCGAGTGCGCGGTTCAGTGCGAGAAGGACCTCGCCTCCGGCGAAGCCCAGCAAAAGGCCTTCGAGCAGTGCACGGCCGCCACCGACTGCGAGACCTTCTCGGCCTGTGCGGACGCGGCTTGAGGGCTGGCCGGGCCGGGCGTGTGCCTGCGCCGATGCGGCGGGGCGCCGACGAGTGAAGAGCCCCTCGGATTTGGGTAGGCTCAGCGAGTGAGCGGCGACAGCGAGCTCTTCGACGCCTGGATCGCTGGCGATCAGCAGTCCGGCGCGGCGCTCTTCGATCGCCACTTCGACGGGGTCTCCCGCTTCTTTCGCAACAAGGTCTCCGACGAGTTCGAAGACCTCGTCCAGCAGACCTTCATCGCCTGCCTCGAGAGCCGCGAGAGCTTCCGCCGCGAGAGCTCCTTTCGAACCTTCCTGTTCGCGATCGCCCACAACGTGTTGCGCAACTACTTCCGCTCGCGTCGGCGCGAGCGCCTCGACTTCACCTCGGTCAGCGCGCATGACCTCGCACCCGGCCCCTCGACCGTGGTCGCTCAGGTCCGCGAGCACGAGCTGCTGCTCGAGGGTCTGCGCAGGCTCCCGCTCGAGCTGCAGGTCATCCTCGAGCTCTACTATTGGGAGTCGATGACCGCGAAGGCGATCGGCGACGTCATCGGCGAGAGCGAGTACACGGTCCGCAACCGGCTGCGCCGTGGCAAAGAATTGCTGCGCCGCAACATGGAGAACGTCGCGAACTCGCCCGAGGAGCTGGCCAGTACGCTCGAGGGGCTCGAGCGCTGGGCTCGCGAGATCCACGTGCTCGCGGTCTGAGCTGCGCGAATTGGGGGCCGCCGCGCTTTGTGTCAGGATCCCCGACCATGCCCTCGATCGCCCGAATCACGCGACTCTTCGTGGCCCCGCTCTGCCTGCTCTCGGTCTGCGCCTGCTCGCACGCCGACCCCGACAAGGCCGAGGGCGATTCGCAGGGCTCGACCAAGCCACCGCAGACCGAGAAGGCGCCCGAGCCCGCCCCCGTCGACGCGCCGATCGAAGTCTCGCGCACGCAGGAGCTGACGCTGACCCCGAGCGAGCTGAGCGCGACCGAGGGCCAGCTCGAGTATTGCCTCGACTGCATGCGCCAGGCCTCGACCTACACCTACTGTCACTTCGACGAGGCCGACTTCAAAGCCGCGATCGGTGAGGCCAACCTCGACAAGAGCGTGACCATGCGCGTGAAGATGGTCCCCAAGGCGACCAAGAACTCCGTGCCGGACGACCCCAACGCGCCGCAGCCCGAGGGCGGGTTCACGCACGAGCACCACGACTGCAGCGTCGAAGCCGTGCTCTCGGTCGAGTGAGATCGACCGTGGAGCGACGACATGCCACGCAGCGCTGAAGAAGAGGCCCGTCGCGCCCGCAAGTATGGCCGACGCATGCGGGTGCTGAAGGCTGCCGCCAACGCCAAGGACTTCACCAAGCTCGCCCGCGCGCTGCTGGCCGAGCTGCGCACGGCGGGAGCCGAGCCGCGCGAGCTCGAGGCGCTCGCGGATGGCTTGAAGCACACCGACATCACCCGTCGTCGGGCGGCGGTCTGGGCGATCGTCGACGCGCTCGAGACCGCCGAGCGAGAGCTCCCGCCCCCGCGTGGAGCCGCTCGCGGCAAGTGAGCGCGTCCATGCTCGGCCCATGCACGCGCTCGTGACTGGAGCCGCGCGATGAAAAACGCCGCGCCAGCGTGGGCTGGCACGGCGTCCTCGAGCGAGCTCGACTCAGCAGCTCGGGATCCGGCCGTTCGAATCCTTGCGCTTGACCTTGATCACGGGATCGTGGCCGATCTGGCCCTCGCGTCCGACGATCATCCCGATGCTGTTGCACGAGCCCGCGGCGGGCATCGAGATCTCGTGGCTGGTGCTACCGCTGTTGTTGACCGAGACCGGGTCGTCGGTCCCGAAGGTGACGTCGATGGTGTAGCCCGCGTTGTTGGTGACGATCCAGTTGACCGAGGTCAGGCTGGTCGTCGACTCGAACACGTCGTCGATCTCGTCGTCGATCTGCGTGGTCCCGTAGAACACCTTCGGCGTCCCGCGGACGTCTTGGACGGTCAGGTTGACCGGGGCGATGTTCGAGATCTGCAGGGTCGACACCATCACTCGGGTCACGCCCTCGGGCAGAACCTCGACGGTGGCCTTCGCCGGCGCGCGCTTGGCCGGGGTCTGCTTGCTCGCCTTCTTGGCGACAGCCTGCTTCTTGGCGGCGGGCTTCTTCGCCGCCTTCTTGGCGGCGGGCTTCTTCGCCGCCTTCTTGGCGGCAGGCTGCTTCGCCGCGGCTTTCTTGGCTGATTTCTTCTTGCTCGGCATGGTGATCGCTCGGGTTCGAATCGGTCGGAGGTGGAGAAGGAGCGGGCAGCCTCGTCGCGACTCGGCGCCCACACCAACAATCGAGAGTTTCGAACGGCGTCGTCAACCCGCGTCGGTCGAAACTCGCTCGCGCCCCATCGCTCGGCTCGCCTCGCTCGTGCATCGGCAAGCAACGCGAAACCTGCGCAAGCGCCCAAGATGACCGAGAATCCCCCCAATTGCTCGATCCTCGACACCTCGGGGCGCCAGTCCGAGTCGGGAATTCGTCGTCACGCCCTCGTCATCGAGGCGGCGGGTCCGAGCCTCGTTCGCTCGGCG
>JAMHUH010000335.1:0-3796 GCA_035904925.1 Nannocystaceae bacterium | reverse complement strand
CGCGCTGTCCTTCGAAGCCGACGTCTACCCGATCATCGCGTCCAACTGCTCGTGCCACGTCAACGGTGCGCCGGCGAGCCTGGCCATGCCCAACGCGGCGACGGCCTTCGCCAACCTGATCAACGTGCCCTCGAGCCAAGGCGGCGGGCTCGATCGGATCGAGCCGGGTGATCCGGCGGCGAGCCACCTGTACAAGAAGATCACCAACACCCAGACCACGGGTGGATCGATGCCCTTCGGCGGAGCGCTCCTGTCCGCGAACGACCAGGCCACGGTCGAGCTGTGGATCACCGACGGCGCGGCTCCCTGAACCACGACCGACTTGGCAGCGCACGCTGCTGAGAAGTGGCCCTCGTGGCGCTCCTTCGCGGGAGCGCGCGAGGGTCTTCTTCGTGGTTCGGGTTCAGGCGATCGCGGCGTGGCGCGACTCGAACACGCGAACGCCCTCGCGCGCGAGCTGTGGGTGCATCGGCAGCTCGGCCAAGCGAGCCCGCTCGAGCGCCCAGTCGAGCGCTTGCCCGAGCCGACCGTGGACGCTGTGCGGTGCATCGAGCGGCGCGACCCAGAAGATCGCGGTCAGGGCCCCGCGGACCAGCGCCGAGGGCATCACGAACGCCGCCCCAGCCATCACGGAGGCGAGCAGGTCCTTGTTTTGCCGCATCCAATCGGCGTACATCTTGCGCTGCAGCGGGGTCAGCCGCATGCCGATGCTCGCGTCGCAGACGGCGATGTAGCGCTTGCCCTGCCGGGCCAGCTCGCGCTGGGCGAAGGTCTCCTCGTCGAGATAGGCGCGCAGATTGGCGTCCGAGGTCGCCTCGATCTGAAGCATCAAGCGGATCGGCTCGAACTCGTCGATGGTCTGATAGAGCGGCATGGCTGGCCTCCTTGGCCTCGAGCCCCGGCTTGGGGCGTCCACGGGTGCAGTGCAGGTTCATTTTTATGGTACTTCAATGCACGTATTCGATGCAATGAAAATCACATCGATTTCAAGCCATGATGAAAATATCATGGGCCGAAATCGCTCATTGCCATAAATCAATGTTCTATCGATGAATTGATGATATTTCGGTCGGATGGACACGTGTCAGATCGCCCCGCGCCACGTGTGGCTCATTTCCGCGCTGACCCTTTTTGCGGCGTTCAGCACGCGTACCCAGCGATCTCGGCTCCCCTTCCGCGCCGCTGCGCGGTAGGAGTCCGCGGCGATGGATATCTGGGACTGGGTCGAGGGCACTACCGAGCGGCTGCGTGAAGGCGACCTCGAGCAACAACGGCTCGCGACCTTGATGCAGGAGCTGCCGACGGCGACCTGCGACGACGAGCACGAGCGAGTCGACGCGTTGATGCCCGAGGCGATCGCGTTGGCGAAGCGGCAGGGCGAGGTCTGGGTCGAGCTCTTCTTGCGCCACTGGAACCTGCAGAGCCGCGTGCTGCATCGCAACCTCGCGCGCAGCGAGGACCTGCGCGAGGCGGTCGATCTGCTCGAGTTCGCCAACCGAGCGAGCACGCAAAAGTGCCCGCAGAGCGTGTGCGTCACGCAGGACCTCGCTTGCTGTTACTCGCGCGCGGACGGGCCCGGCTACGTCGCCGAGCGGCTCGCGGTCGCCGACGAGACGCTCGCGCGGATCGATCCGAGCTGGCCCTGCTTCGACTGCATCAGCGCCGAGTACTTCTCGGCCTTGATGGACGACGATCGTCCGGCGGAGGCCTTGGCCTTCGTCGACCGCCAGCAGGCCAAGTTGGCCGAGCAGGGCATCTTCAAGCCGGGCAGCAACATGGTCCACAACCGGGCCAACGCGCTGATCGAGCTCGATCGGCCGAGCGAGGCGCTCGCGGTGCTCGACGCCGTCCGCGATCCTTCGCGCTGGGGCGAGAGCTACGCGATGCACCACCGGATGATCCGGGTCGAGGCGCTGCTCGGGCTCGATCGAGTCGACGAAGCCGAGGCGCTGCATCCTCCCTTCGCGGCGATCGTCGCGACCGCGAGCCACTACGAGCAGTGGGTCGCGGGTCTGCGCGGGTTGATCCGTGCGGAGCGAGTGGCCAACGACGCGGCGGTCGGCGAGCTGCTGCTGACCTTGCAGCGCAACTTGGAAGACCACGGCTCGCGCTGGGAGGCGGCCGAGCTCGCGGCCGAGGGCGCCGAGTTGGCGCTCGATCGCGGCGCCCGGACGATCGTCGGCTTGCAGCTGAGCGACCTTCGTCGGCTCCGCGGGCTGCTGCGTCGGCCGGCGGGGATCGATGCTCGAATCGCGATCCTCGAGCAGCGGCTCGCGGCCTTGCCCGAGCCCGCGCTGCCCGAGGCGCCGACCCTCGAGACGATCGAAGCGATGCTCCGCGGCCACGCCGACGAGGGCCTGCCGGCCGAGCGCGCGCTCGATCTGATCGTGGCCGGGCGCGCGGTCCTACCCGAAGACTTGGCGCTGGTCATGCACGAGGCCCGGGTGCTGCGTCAGCTCGCCCGGCCCGAGCTCGCCCGAGCCCGGCTCGAGCGCCACTTCGATCGCCTGCTCGCCGAGCGCGAGCCTGGGCTCGTGATCGCCGAGATCGAAGCGCCCGCGCCCCTCGATCAGATCGTCGCCGAGCTGGCCGCGGCCATGGTCGAGGACCAGGACTTCGCGGGCTTCGACGCGCTGCTCGCTCGGCTCGGGATCGCGGACGACTTCGCGGACTCGTCGCTCGGGATGCGTCGCGTGCATCCGCGCGTGCTCGACCATCTCCACCGGATGCGGGCCGAGAGCCTGCGCTCGCGCGGGGACGCGGCGGCGGCCGAGCGGGCGCTTCGGGCCTTGCTCGCGGCGGAGCGCTCGAGCGCGTGGGCGCGGGCCCGGCTGGCCGAGCTCGCCCAGGCCCGCAACGACTGGGCCGCGGTCGTGGCCGAGCTCGAGCCGGCGATCGACGAGCTCGAGCCCGGCTCGGTCGACTGGCAGCGGATGACCGCCGCCACGCTGCTCGGTCGCTGGGACCTCGTCCGCCACTCGATGGCCCGGCTCGGCCTGCCCTCGCTCGACCTCGACGTCGACGGCGAGGTCCACGATCCGCTCGCGCCGATCGAGAGCGACCTCGGCATGGTCCGCTGCGAGTTCACCGAGCCCGACGGCAGCAAGCAGCGCTACTGGACCCGACGGACCTCGCCCTGCGGCGGGCTCGTGCTCGAGCTGGCCTTCCCGCGCGACACCCAGCACTACGGCGATCGCGTCGTCTACGAGCCCAGCGATCTCGACGCGGCCGACGACGACGAGCACCCGCTCTGCTTCGCGGTCGTCGGTGTGCTCGAGCCCGGTGGTTTTCGCAGCTTCGTCGTGCGTGGTTGGGACCCCGGCGACGAGGCCTTCGATGGCTTGATCGACGCGCTCGAGCAAGCCAATTTCGCCAGCGAGCGGATCACCGCGCCCGGCCGGATGGGCCGTGACCCGCGAGTCGATCACGAGCACGCCGACGACGTGCCCACGCTCGCGCTGCTCGTCGCGCTCGAGTCCGAGCTCGTCGATGCCGGCCTCGCCCAGCTGCGCGAGTGCCTGCGCGAGGCGACCGCCGGCTGGACGCTGCCCTTGCTCTGCCCCGAGCTCGAGCTCGCGCTCGGGGACGCGGACGCGAGCGAGGCCGCGAGCGAGCTGCTCGCTCGCATGCAGACCTGACCATCGTCTCAGCGAGACCGCGAGGTTCCCGGACTCCCGGAGTCGGGGACTGACGACTCGGAAAAAAATCGGACCGGGTCGCGTCAGACTTCCGAAGCTGGCTCCAAGGGAGAGGGCATGAAGACGACCATCAACCACCTCTCGGTGGCCAAGTTCCT